>JAICWX010000030.1 GCA_025934635.1 Streptosporangiaceae bacterium
CCGCGTCGGAGCCAGGCATAGCGTCAGATGCTGAAGTCATCGCAATAACGCCCTCTCAAGGGGTATCACCCTCTCGAGGTCACCGCCGCCCTCTCGAGACGTAATCAGACTATTCGTCCAGCTGCCTGTACGTCTCGGTGCTCACCGAGCGGCAGCTCGCCCAGGACGGCACCCGGGACCAGATCGCCCGCGCGGTCCTGGCCTGGCGCGCCGAGCTGTCGCGCCTGCTCGACGACGCGCTACGGCACCCGGCCAGGCGCGTCCAGCTGGAAGCCGGAGCCGTCACCCGAAAAGCCGGAGCCGTCGTCCAGGAGACCGGAGCCCGCAGCCAGCCAGCCGAGCCCGCCGAGCCCGGCGTCCTGGCCGATCATGTGTTCGTCACCTTCGAAGGCGCCTTCATCCTGGCCCGGTCGCTGAACGATCCTGGTCACATGCGCGCTCAGCTACGGGTGCTGCGCCAGCTGCTCGAGGCTCTCCGGCGGCATCCGTCAACTCCTGTTGCTTATATCGCAGCACTATCGCACCAAACCACCTCAAACACACAATAACGACCGTATAACGAATACACTCCCATGCCTCCCCAGAGCGGGTTATTTCCGCTCTGATATGACCTGTGCAACAGATCTTGCACATTCCCCCGGGGTCAAACACAGGGAGGGCTTGTGGGCGTGCTTAATCGCCCGGTCCGCGTAGGTGCCGTCGCCGTCTCGGCGCTGGCCATCACCGCATTCACCGGAGCGCTCGCATCAGCGGGCGCCGCCACGGCCGCGCCCGCGGCCGGGCAAGGTTTTGTGGCTCTCGCCGGCAGCGTGTCGCCGACGACCGACACCATCACCGGCAGTTACGCGAATTCCAAGATGCAGGTCGAGGTGGCCATCGCGCCTCGGGACGCAGCCGGTCTGAACGCTGAGATCACCGCGCTGTACGACAAGAACAGCAGCCAGTACCACCAGTGGCTGACGACCGGGCAGTTCAACGCCCGCTACGCGCCCACCGCGGCCACCGAGCAGGCCGTGGCCAAGTACCTCGGCGACAGCGGCCTGAAGGTCGTGCCGTCGGGCTCGCCCTTCCTGATCCGTGCCACCGGTTCCAGCGCGAAGGTGTCGAACACCTTCCACACCTCGCTGAACATGTTCAAGGACCCGCAGGGCACCAAGTACTTCTCCAACTCCACGCCCGTGTACCTGCCGGCCAGCATCGCCGGCCTGACGACCGGCGTGGTCGGCCTGACCAACACCGTCCGCGACGCCATCCACGCCACGCCCCTCCACCACCGTGTCAACGCCGTCCTGCGTTCGCACGACAAGGCGGCCTCGACGTCTAGCTGCGAGACCGGTTACCCGACCGCGCAGCAGCTGTTCGACAACATCGTCGGCGGCCAGCCGCTGAACCTCGGTTACGGCGCGGGCCCCGGCTGCAGCGGCCTGACGCCGTCGCAGGAGAACTCGCTGTACGGCGCGCCCCAGCGCGGCCCGAGCGCCAAGGGCAAGGGCGTCAACCTGGCCGTGTTCGAGCTCTCGGCCTACCAGCAGTCCGACATCCAGCACTGGGCGCACCAGTTCTACGGCCCCGGCTACACCGCCCCGCTGGTCGACGTCAACGTCGACGGCGGCCCGCTGAACGTGCAGTGCCCGAGCGGCGACCAGTGCCCGCCGCAGTTCGAGGGTTACTCCGGCGACATCGAAGTCGACGCCGACATCGAGACCCAGCTGGCCCTCGCGCCCGACGTGAAGGCCCTGACGGTCTACAACGCGCCGAACGACTTCACCGGCCAGACCGAGCTTGACGAGTGGAACGCCATCGCCCAGGCCAACAAGGCCGACGTGGTCAGCTCCAGCTGGGCCGTCTGCGAGCAGGACATCACCGAGACCTACGCGCAGGCTGAGAACACCATCTTCCAGAAGATGGCGACCCAGGGTCAGAGCGTGTTCGGGGCTTCCGGTGACACCGGCGCCTTCGGCTGCATCCGCTCGGACGGCACCACCGGTCCCGCCGTCATCGACCCGCCGTCCCAGCCCCTCGTCACCGACGTGGGCGGCACCTCATTCGAGAACTTCAACCCGGGCACCAACCCGCACCCGAGCTACCCGCTCAAGGGCGAGGCGGCCTGGAACGTGGACCAACTCTGCAGCAACGCCGGTCCGAGCGCGGCTAACGACAACGAGGGCGGCTTCTTCTGGTGTGCTGCTACCGGCGCCGGCGGCGGCGGGAACAGCATCTACTGGGGCATGCCGTCGTATCAGAAGGGTCCGGGCGTCATCAACGCCGGCACCTCGACGAACTGCTCGCTGGCCAAGCCGAATAGCCCGTGCCGCGAGGTACCGGACATCTCGGCCAACGCCGACGAGTTCACGCCGTACTCCGAGTACTGCACCGGCAACGCGAACACCCCGTTCAGCGTCTGCGGCACCTTCAGCGCCGGCCAGCCGGTCCCCGGGTGGTTCGGTATCGGCGGGACGAGCCTGTCCTCGCCGCTGGTGTCCGCGATGGTTGCCGACCGCGACAGCTTCCAGCACCACCGCACCGGCAACTTCAACACGGTGATCTACAAGCTGTACCAGTTCGACCCGTCGATCTTCTTCCACGACATCACCGGCAACGGGCACATCGCCAAGAACAACGGCCTGTTCCCGGCGGTGCCCGGGTTCGACCTGGCCACCGGTGTCGGCTCGCCGAAGATGTCCGCGATCGTCACCGGGCTCTTCTAAGCACCACCCCCTGGTTAGCAGTAACCGCCAGCGGCGGGGACGGGATCATCCCGTCCCCGCCGTTCGCATGTCCCGGGTCTTCCGTTATTACACTTTCCGATATACTCTTATTGGAGTCATACAGGAGGCGCCAGGCCAAGGGGGCTGCCATGACAACTGACTCGATCCGCGGGTCCTCGGACCGCAGCATCCTGGTCCTGACCAGCCTGGCCGACCAGTCCAGGCACGGCTACGCGCTGATCAAGGACATCGAGGAGTTCGCCGGGGTCAGGCTCGGCGCGGGCACGCTGTACAGCGCGCTGGCCAAGCTCGAACGGGCGGGCCTGGTGGAGGCGCTGCCCGCGGAGGAACGCAGGCACCCGTACCGGATTACCGAGACGGGCCGGGAGTTCCTCTACCAGCGGCTGACCGAGTCGGCCCGCATCGCCGAGGTCGGCCTGCGGCGCATCGCGGTCGCACTGTCATGAACGGCGGCGACATGAGGCGCCCCAGCCTGAACCGCCACCTGGTCCGCCTGCTGCTGGCCCTGTATCCCCCCGCCTGGCGGGTCCGGTACGGCGCCGAGGTCGTCCGGCTGACCGAGGAACTCATCGCGGCGGGCGAGGTCACGCCGGCCGAGGGCGCGCTCAACCTGATGGCCAACGCGGCCGTCGAACGGGGGCGGGCGCTGGCCGACTCGCGGCGTACCGCGGTCGCCATGGCCCTTGCGGCGGTGGTGGCCGTGGCCGGCCGCTTCTACGCCGTCGGCCACGGCCCCCACCTCCGCCCGGCCAGCCCGGCCCGCCCGGCGAGCGCGGCCCCCGCCCCGGCCAGCCTGACCCGCGTCTTGTGCGCGTTCCCCCGGGTCGTCGGCGCCACGTCCGCCGCGCGCCTCATCCCGGCCGGCCCCGCCTTCGCCCTCAGCCTCCCCGCCGGCACCAAGGTGGCCGCCGCCCCCCGGGTCCTGGTGCCGGCCTCGTTGGCCGGGCCGGGAAGCGGCGGCATCCGCCTGTGCGTCGAACTGTCCGCCCGGTGCCGGATCGGGAGGCCGGGCACCGTCACGGCCGTGCCCGGTGCCCGGGTCGTCCAGGTGATGATCGTCCCGCGCGGATGCGCCCTCGTGAGCCTGGCCAAGGGCGCTGACAATACGGCACCTTCCGGTCCATAGTCGGAGGATGCAGGTCGTCGAGCTGTCCAACCATCCCGGCGGCATGCTCGATGACGCGGCCCGCCGCCGCCCGGCCGCCGAGCGCCGCCTGCTGTCCGTCTACGAGGACGAACTGGTCCGGTACCGCGCCCGGGTCGAGTCCGTGAAGGTCAACCGGGACCGGGCCCGCGCCCGGCACGCCTGGTGGACCTGGCTGAAGCTCGCCGTCGGCGTCTGGCGGGAGAAACGCCGCATCCCCCGCCCGCCGCTCCCCGCCGCCGGCCACGCCACCAATCAGGCCAGCTACGCCACCAATCAGGCCAGCTACGCCACCGACCAGGAGGAAAGGATCAAGGCCGGTATCGCCGGCGAGCAGCAGGTAGCGACCGAACTCGGCCGCCTCCTCGACGACACCTGGACCCTCCTGCGCGGCTACCGGAACCGGCGCGGCGAGATCGATCACCTGCTCCTCGGCCCGCGCGGCCTGTTCGCGATCGAGGTCAAGAACCTCAACGCCACCGTGCACGTCGACGGGGACCGGTGGCGGGCCGACAAGTACGACCGGTACGGGAACCTGGTCGAGCAGCGGGTGATCGCGGACCGGATGGGGCGCTCGCCGAGCGCCCAGCTCAATGAGCCCGCCGACGACCTCGAACGGTTCCTGGCCGGCCGCGGCCAGCCGGCCGAGGTGCAGCGGGTGGTGATTCTGACCCACCCGCGGTCGAGGCTAGGAAAAATAAGAAACCCGACCGTGCTGGCCGGCACGTCGGCCGGCTACGCCCTGGACGTGGCCGAGGCCTCGGCCAGCCGCCTGGACCGCACGCAGCGAGCCGCGATAAGAGACCTGATCCAGCGCGACCACGCCTTCCACGGCAGGCCGCACCGCCGGGCCCCCTCCCGGTAAGCTGAACGACCGTGCCTACCAACCACCAGCTGCGGCTGTACAACTCGCTGGGCCGGCGCACCGAGGACTTCGTTCCCGCGGGCCAGACCACCGGCCTGTACAGCTGCGGGCCGACCGTGTACTACTACCCGCACCTCGGCAACATGCGCGCGTACGTGTTCGCGGACACGCTGCGCCGCGCGCTGCGCTGGCAGGGCACCGCGGTCCGGCACGTGGTCAACATCACCGACGTCGGGCACGCCGTCGCCGACAGCGACACCGGCGAGGACAAGCTGGAGCTGGCGGCAGCCCGCGAGCGCCGTTCGGTGCTGGACATCGCCGCCTTCTACACCGACGCGTTCTTCGTCGACCTGGCCGCGCTGAACATCCTGCCCGCCGACGAGTACCCGCGGGCCACCGCCTACGTCGAGCAGATGATCGAGTTCGCGGCCAAGCTGGACAAGGACGGCTTCACCTACCAGCTGCCGTCCGGCCTGTACTTCGACACCTCGAAGGACCCCGGTTACGGCGAGCTGGCCCAGATGAGCGCCGAGGGGCAGCTGGAGGCGGCCCGGCTGGAGCACGTGGAGGGCCGCCGCCGCAAGACCGACTTCGCGCTGTGGCGGGCCGAGGATCCCGGCCAGCGCCGGGTGCTGCGCTGGGACTCCCCGTGGGGCTGGGGCGCGCCCGGCTGGCACCTGGAGTGCTCGGTGATGAGCATGGCCCTGCTCGGCGAGCACTTCGACATCCACACCGGCGGGGTCGACCACCGCGAACTGCACCACGTCAACGAGATCGCGCAGAGCCAGGCGTTCCTCGGCGACGGCCGCCCGTGGGTGCGGTACTGGCTGCACAACGAGTTCCTCCAGCTCGGCGCGCAGAAGATGGCCAAGTCGGCCGGCGGCGCCCCCCGGCTGGCCGACCTGACCGAGGCCGGCTACCACCCGATGGCCTACCGCCTGTTCCTGCTCGGCGGGCACTACCGCAGCCAGCTCGACTTCACCCCCGCCGCCATCGACGCCGCCCAGGCCACGCTGCGCCGCCTGATCGCCCGGATCCAGCCGCTGCACCCGCTCCCCGTGATCGCGACCCGGGACGCGGCCCAGGCCAGCACGCAAGGCGACCCGGTCGCCCAGCGCCTGCTGGACACGATCGACGAGGCCATCGCGGCCGACCTGAGCACCCCCAAGGTCCTGGCCGCGCTGCAGGACGCGCTGCGCGAGCCGTCCCTCACCCCGGACGGCCTGCGCGCGGTCATCGCCGCCGCCGACGCCGTGCTCGGCCTGGGCCTGGACGCCCTCACTCCGGCCGACCTGGAGCACCGGCGCGCGCTCAGCGACCTGTCCGCGGAAGAGGCCAGAGCGATCGAGGAGCTCGTCGCCGACCGCACCCAGGCCCGCAAGGACAAGGACTGGGCCCGCGCCGACCAGATCCGGGCCCAGCTCGACGAGCTCGGCGTCGACCTGACCGACACCCCCGACGGTCCCGTCTGGCAGCTCCGCTAGCCTCGAAGCAAACGTTTTCCCGAAAATTCGGGCGCACGACGGAAGGACGGCGATGGCACAGCGGATCGTGGTAACGGGGGCAGCCGGGAAAGCGGGCCGGGCGGTGGTGACGGACCTGCGCGAGCACGGCTACGACGTCCTGACCACCGACACCGTGGTCAGCGGGGCGGACCGCGAGGACGGCATGCTCAAGGCCGACCTGACCGACTACGGCCAGGCCGTCGAGGTGCTCAGCAATACAGACGCCGTGGTCCACCTGGCCAACATCCCGGCTCCCGGGCTGAGCACCCCGGCGGTCACCTTCAACGCCAACATGGCGATGAACTTCAACGTCTTCCAGGCGGCCGCGGCGGTCAAGCTCAGCCGCGTGGTGTGGGCGTCCAGCGAGACCACCCTCGGCCTGCCGTTCGACACCCCGCCCCGCTACGCCCCGGTCGACGAGGACCACTACCCGGTGCCGACCAGCACCTACGCGCTGTCCAAGGTGGCCAGCGAGACCATCGCCGGGCACATCTCGCAGTGGTCAGGCATCCCGTTCGTGGCGCTGCGCTTCTCCAACATCATGGCCCCCGAGGACTACAGCTGGTTCCACGAGTTCCAGGACGACCCGCACGCGCGCAAGTGGAACCTGTGGGGCTACATCGACCAGCGCGACGCGGCCCAGTCCTGCCGCCTGGCCCTGGAGGCCCCCGCCGCCGCCGTCGAAGGCAGCCCCGCCTTCATCATCGCGGCCGCCGACACCGTCATGGACCGCCCGTCAGCGGAGCTCCTCGCCGCGGTCTACCCCCAGGTCAAGCTGACCCGCGACGTCGGCCAGCACGGCACCCTGCTGGCCATCGACCGCGCCCGCGAAGTCCTCGGCTTCAGTCCCGGGCACTCGTGGCGCGACCACGTGCAGTCCTAGGAACGACCGGCCGGCGCGTAGCTCAGGCTGGCCACGCCCGAGTCGTCACCGGTGACGGCCGTGGATGACGCCGTCCAGCGATACCAGGGTCGACACGCTCAGCGGCCGCATGACCAAGCTGACCGCCTTCGGCGGCCCCGCCCTCGTCCCGCTCTTCGGCTACAGCCGCGAGGTGTGGGATTACCGGCGATAGCTGTATCGCCGTGGGCGATAACCGTTGGCCGGCCCGGGCCTCGCCCGCCAGGATGGACATCAATGTCCGATAAAGAACCGCTCGTCGCCACCTTGACGAAGCCCAGCACCGCGGGCCGCATATCGTCCGCCCGCCACGCCACGCACAGCGAGGTCGGCGGCACGCCCCGGGCGGGCACGAATACGGTCCCCGGCCTGGCACTGAACTCCTCGGCCGACTCCGGGCACAACCCGATGCCGCGCCCGGCCACGATGTACTCCCGCCACTCCTCGATCGTCCGCGCCACAGCGCCGATCACCGGCCCCACGGCCGGCGCCCCGCCGCCCGGCCGCGGCACCGCCAGCCAGTCATCCCGGAACACCGCCGGCGCGCACCCGTCCACCGACAGCGGCGCCGCCACCCACGGCAGCCCGGCCACCTCAGAAAGCTCCAGAAAAGACCGGGACGCCAGCGGATGACCCGCCGCCAGCACGAACACCCGCGACTCCGACGCCACCACCTCCATGGCCAGCCCCGGCGCCGACACCGGCGGCCGCAGCAGCGCCACGTCGGTGCCGTGGTCCAGCAGCCCGGCGGCCGGATGAGCCAGGTCGTACACCGCCAGGTCGACCTCGACCGACGGGTAGGCGGCGGAAAACGCCGCCAGCACCTGGGATCGCGGCCGCCCGCCGGTCGCCGCGCTCAGCCCCACCGTCAGCCGCCCGGCCACGACCCGGGACGCGTGAAGGGCCGCCGCCACCCCGCGGTCCAGCGACGCCAGGGTCTCCCGGGCGGAATCCAGGAACGCCGCGCCCGCCGCCGTCAGCACCACCCCCCGGCTCGTCCGCGAGAGCAGCGCCGTCCCGACCGCGTCCTCCAGCTGCCGGATCTGCGCGGACAGGACCTGCTGGGTGACGTGCGCACGCCGGGCCGCGGCGGTGAAGCCGGATTCCTCGGCCACCGCGACGAAATACCGCAGATGCCGCAGTTCAATGTTCATCGAGAGCCCAATCCTAAGACCACGCTTAAGCGCACGACTAACACCAGGAAGGCGCGAACCACATGACAGAAAGCCAGAGCCGGGGGCGGCTGGCACAGATGATCGCCACCCGGGGCGGCCTGGCCCCGCCCGAGGCGCCGTTCGTCATCGAGCACCGCGAGGCGCTGATCTACATGCTGTGCGAGGCCTCCGAGCTCGAGCACGGCATCATGTGCCAGTACCTGTACGCCGCCTTCAGCCTGAAGCAAACGCAGGACGAGGGCCTCACCCAGGCAGAAGCCGAGGCCGTCAACCGCTGGCGCAAGCACATCTCGCACATCGCCGTCCAGGAGATGCTGCACCTGTCCCTGGTGCAGAACCTGCTGTCCGCCATCGGCGCGGCTCCCCACCTGTCCCGCCCGAACTTCCCCCACCCCGCCAGCCACTACCCGGCCGGCGTGCACCTGGCCCTGCTGCCGTTCGGCGAGGCCGCCCTGCGGCACTTCATGTTCCTCGAGCGGCCGGAGGGCATGGACATCTCCGACGCCGACGGGATGGCCGCGTTCCGCCGGGCCGAGCCGTCGGTCCAGCACGGCGACATCGTCCCGCGCGGCCAGGACTTCGCCACCGTCGGCCACCTGTACCGGTCCATCGAGCAGGGCTTCGCCGACCTGGCCGGGAAACTAGGCGAGGACCAGCTGTTCGCCGGCCCGCCGCAGGCCCAGGCGACCGAAGCCGACTTCGGCTGGCCCGAGCTGATCGCGGTCACCGACGTGGCCAGCGCCCAGCGGGCCATCGACGAGATCCTGGAGCAGGGCGAGGGCCCGCGCGGCCACTGGCGGGACGCGCACTTCGGCCAGTTCGTCGAGATCCTCGACGAGTACATGGACCTGCGCGAGGCCAACCCGGCCTTCGACCCGGTCCGCCCGGTCGTCCCGGTCAACGTCCGGCCGGCCGAGCGCGACGTGGACGTCCCGCTCGTCACCGACCCGGTGACCAAACGCGTGATGGACCTGTTCAACGTCTCCTACGAAGTCCTGCTGCTGATGATGCAGCGCTTCTTCGCCTCCACCGAGGAGACTCCCGCCCAGCTCAAGACGCTGTCCGACGGCACCATCACGCTCATGCTGGGCGCCCTCAAGCCGCTCGGCGACCTGGTCACCACGCTCCCGGCCGGCCCCGAGTACCAGAACCGCACGGCCGGCCCCAGCTTCGAGCTGTTCTACGAGTCCGACTACGTGCTGCCGCACCGCGAGGCCGCCTGGATCCTGCTCGCCGAGCGCCTGCGCCAGGCCGCGGACTTCTGCGAGCCCGGCGGCCCCTGCGACCCCGCCGTCATCGACCGCCTGGTCACGATCCGGTCCACCCTGTCCGGCATCGCCGACACCCTGGCGGTCCACCTCCCCCCTCGCTACGCGCCCGAACCCGAGCCAACCGAGGACCGCGCCCACCTGCTGGCCCGCGCCCAGGCTTTCTACCTAACGAGTCCGGCTCACCCCACCCCCACCATCTCCGCGCCCCCCGAGCTAGCCGCCCTCCTGGCCGCCGCGTACCAGGCCGTGCAATCCCCCCAGACCCCTGCCCGGGTAGCCGCCCGCCTCGTCGACAGCGTCCTGCGCCCCCTGGCGGAAACCCTCCCCAGCGGTCAGGCCACGCAAGCACCCGAAACCCTAACCCCCACCGAGTCACATCCGTCCCTCTGGGACCTAGCCGTGACTGCTACCACTCTGCGCGCCCAGATCGGAGCGGGTGCCCCGCCCGGCCTGATCGAGGCCGTCGCTGCCCTCCAGGAGCTCGCCCTCCAGGCCACCCAGCCCGGCGACCGCCCCGCCCGTATCGCCGAGCTCGGCCAGCTCCAGCGCGAGCTCCCGCCCGCCATCATGACCGCCAGGAACGGCCCCTACCTGGTCACCAACGTCACCACCGTGCGCACTCCGCTCGGGGAGAACATGCCCGTCCCGCCCACCCTGGCGCTGTGCCGGTGCGGCGCCTCGGCGATCAAGCCGTTCTGCGACGGCGCCTGCGCCACCAGCGGGTTCACCGACGACAAGGACCCCAACCGGGTCCCCGACCAGCGCGATGTCTACCCGGGCGTGCAGGTCACGATCTTCGACAACCGGGGCATCTGCCAGCACTCCGGCCTGTGCACCGACCGGGCGCCGACCGCGTTCCGCACCAGCACGGTGCTAGCCGACGGAGGGCCGTTCGTCGCCCCCAGCGGCGCCCGGCTGGACGAGCTGGTCCGGGCCGTCCGCGACTGCCCGTCCGGCGCCCTGAGCCTGGCCTTCGACCGGCCGGGTGACGAGCACGAGGACCGCGACCTGGCCGACTGGCACGGCACCCGGGAGCGCGCCATCGAGGTCACCCAGGACGGCCCCTACCGGGTAACCGGCGGAATCGACCTGACCGACGCGGACGGCGCCGGCGTGCCCCGGGCCGCGGGCTCGTCCCGGGAGCACTACGCCCTCTGCCGCTGCGGCCACTCGCAGAACAAGCCGTTCTGCAGCGGCATGCACTGGTACGTGGCCTTCCGCGACCCGGCCCGCCCGGCCGACCCGACCCTGTTCGAGTGGGCCGGCGGCCTGCCCGGCCTGACCCGGATGACCCGGTTCCTCTACGAGAAGCTCATCCCGGCCGACGACCTCCTCGCACCGCTGTTCGCCACCATGGCACCCGGCGCCCCGCAGCGCGAGGCGGCCGTCATCGCGGAAGCCTTCGGCGGCCCCCCGGCCGCCGAGGCGCAGCCGCCGCTGCCCGAGTTCACCGAAGAGCAGCGAGCTCGCTGGGTGGCGCTCGCCGTCCGGGCGGCGGATGAGGCGGTACTGGGAACGGAGCCGGAATTCCGTTCGGCGCTCTCGGGCTTCCTGGAGTGGCGATCGCGGGCCAGCGGCGCTACGGCGCCCCGCTGGGACTGGGGGCCGGCCGGGCCCCCGGCCCCCGCGCAGCCCGCGGCCGCGGCGGAGACCGAGGTCACGCTGCCGGGGCCGGACGAGACGGTCGGCTTCGCCGCGCACATCAAGCCGCTGTTCCGCGCGAGTGACCGCAAGTCCATGTCGTTCGCCTTCGACCTGTGGTCGCAAGCCGACGTGCAGGCGCACGCGGCCGGCGTCCTCGAGCGGCTGCGCGACGGCACCATGCCCTGCGACGGCGCCTGGCCCGCCGAGAAGATCGAGGTGTTCCAGCGCTGGACCGAATCCGGCTTCCAGCCTTAGCCGCGCTCACGCTGCTGGTAGCCGGCCGTCATCCCGCCGTCTACCAGCAGCGTGGTCCCGGTGATGAACGCCGCCTGGTCGCTGGCGTAGAAGACCGCGGCGGCGGCGACGTCGCCGGCCTGGCCGATCCGCCCGATCGGCGGCACCGGCCAGCCGCTGGCGTCCTCGGTCCCGTCTCGCTCGCCCTGCCGGCCGGGCGGCATCATGTGCCGCATGCCCGGCTCGGTGTCGCCCGGGCACAGCACGTTCGAGCGCACGCCGTCCCGGCCGCCGTCCAGCGCCAGCATCTTGCCCAGCATGATCACGGCCGCCTTGGTCACCGAGTACAGCCCGGTCGCCTGCTCGCCCCAGACCCCCGCGTCCGACGCGATGTGGATCATGCAGCCGCGGCTCCGGGCCAGGTGCGGGTACGCCTGCTGGGCGTACAGCAGGTAGCCGCGCACGTTGACGTTCATGACCGTGTCGTAATCGGCCAGCGGCGTGTCGAGCAGCCGGGCCAGCACGCCCACCCCCGCGTTGTTCACCAGCACGTCCAGGCCGCCGAGGTGCTCGGCCGCGGCGTCCACCGAGGACGCGACCGCCGCCGGATCGCCGGCGTCCGCGGCGATGAACCGCGCGGCTGGCCCTAGCCCGGCCCCGGCCCGCTGCTCCAGCCCGGCCCCGGCCCGCTGCTCCAGCCCGGCCCCGGCCCGTTGCCTCAGCCCGGCCTCGGCCCGCTCGCCCAGCGCGCGGTCCCGGCCGGTGATCACCACCCGGGCGCCCTCGGCCAGGAACCGCCCGGCGATGGCCAGGCCCAGTCCGGTCGTGCCCCCGGTGACCAGCGTTCTCTTTTCCTCCAGCAAGCCCATGATGGGACACTAGCCCGATGACTGACTTCACCCGCGAAGACCTGGCCGGTGCCCGGTTCGACCAGGTTGACCTGACCGGTGCCCGGTTCCGCAACGTCGACCTGACCGGCGCCGTCATCCGCGGCGCGCTGCTGGTGAACGTGGACATCGACGGCTTGCTGGACAACGTCCGGATCAACGGCGTCGACGTCGCCCCCCTGGTGGAGGCCGAACTCGACCGCCGCTACCCCGATCGCGCCAAGATGCGCCCGGACAATGCCGACGGGTACCGCGAGGCGTGGGCCATCCTGGAGCGGCTGTGGCCGCAGACCGTCGCGCGGGCCCGCCGCCTGGACCCGGACCTGCTGCACGAGCGGGTCGACGATGAGTACTCGTTCATCGAGACGCTGCGCCACCTCGTCTTCGCCACCGACGCCTGGATCAAGCGCGCGATCCTGGGGGAGCCGTCGCCCTGGGACCCGCTCGGCCTGCCGCACGACGAGATGCCCGCTTCGGTTCCCGTCCCGTGGGACCGGACCGCCCGGCCGTCCCTGGATCAGGTTCTCGCCCTGCGCGCGGACCGCATGGCCACCATGCGCCAGGTGCTGGCCGGCCTCACCGACGACGAGCTGGCCGGCACGACCGAACCCGTCACCGCGCCCGGCTACCCCGCGCCGCAGAGCTACCCCGTCCGCCGCTGCCTGGGCGCCATCCTCAACGAGGAATGGGAGCACCGCCTCTTCGCCGAACGCGACCTCGACGCGCTCGAATCGCGGGGGAACACCTGAGCCCGCCGCGGTGTTCTAAAAGTGCTGTTTAGCACGCGTTCGACCGAAAGAGAATAGTGGCCCAGTGCGTTACCTGCGGGACCGAACTGCATCCCGAGCGGGCAGAAAAGTATGACTACTGCCTGGCCCCCGAGTGCCAGCGCAAGAACCTCAAGCCCCTGACCATGGTCGCCGTCGGCGTCAACAAGTCCGCCGAGCAGTACCTGCTCCTCGACGACAAGACCCGTGACGACCTAGCCCAAGGCAAGTTCCACGACCAGCGCCGAGCCTCGTTCGGCACCTCCGTACCCTCCGCCGAGACCGCCTCACCCCGAACCGCCTCACCCCGAACCGCCTCACCCCGAACCGCCTCACCCCGAACCGCCCCGGCCGGAACCGCCTCACCCGGAACCGCCTCACCCGGAACCGCCTCACCCGGAACCGCCCCGGCCCGGCCCGTCCGTCCCAGCGGCCCGCCCTCGGGCCGCCCGTCCCCGGCCCGCCCCACCCCGTCCCGGCCGACCCCGCGCCGCCCGTGGTCCAAGTCCCAGGAGAAGCTAGCCCTGCTCTACAACGAGCAAGGCCGCCGCCCCGACGAGATCGCCCAGAAACTCGGCCTCAGCACCTACCTGGTCACCCAGATCATCCTGACCTCCAAAAACCGCGCCAAGCTCTAGCCAGCGGCCGCAGCCCGCGGCCGCCCTCTCCAGGCCGAGTCCCGCCAATCCCACCAGCCTCACTGCTTCCTCCTGCCTCACCGCTCCCGTCCGGCCGCCCCGCCAGCCCTACCGAGTGCCCCAGCCAACGACATCGATGGAGCATCAATGTCGTCCGAGCGACATCGATGGAGCATCAATGTCGTTGAGCCGCCCCGGGCGGCGTCGGTCGGCGCCAAGACCGAGTGACGCGAGGGGTTCACGGAATAGATGTGTCACCTGTGACCCAACTGCCCCGCTCCGCACCTCGGCTGTAGGAAAAGTTTCTTACATCACCAGAAAGCAACGGATTTCCGCTCGTATCAGGACCACCATGGTACGCAGCGTCCGCCCGCCGACGGCTTGATGCGGTCTTCCGCACCAGGCGGCGTGGCAGGCAACGGCTGCGGCCGGAACTAATGCCGGCCGACGGCCGGAGCTATACCGCCGGCCTGACGGCCGGAGCTGTACCTCCCTGGGAGAGGGAGGCAGGGCGGGAGGGGGGCTGTCATGGCCGTACGCACGAAGGTGCGGTTCAGGCCGCATGTGCAGGTGTCGGGGGCGATACCGCCCCTGGCGGAGGGATACTTCCCGCGGGAACAGCCGTCCCCCGGCCTGGGCCCCGGCGAGACGGCGGTGCTGGTCCACGGGGACGCGACCTACGCGGCGCCGGTCAGCCAGGGCGGCACCGGCAAGACCCAGCTGGCCGTGGCCTTCTGCCACGCGGTGTCGGACAGCCGGGCGGTGGAGGTCCTGGCCTGGGTCAATGCCGCCAGCCGGGAGGCCGTGGTGACCGGCTTCGCCCAGGCGGTCAGCCTGGTCGACGCGGGGCACTGGGGCGAGAGCGCGGAGGCGGCGGCCGCCCGCTTCGCGGCCTGGCTGCAGCGGACCCGGCGGTCCTGGGTCCTGGTCCTGGACGACCTGGCCGACCTCGCCGACCTGCGTGACCTGTGGCCGGCCGGGCCAAAAGGCCAGGTCCTGATCACCACCCGGCTCCCGGCCAGCGCCTTCACCGCCCCCGGAAGCGCCGCCCCCGGAAGCGAAGCCCCCGGAAGCGAAGCCCCCGGAAGCGCCGCCCCCGGGAACCGGCCCGCCCGGGTGATGCCGGTGCCGGGGCTGAGTTCCCCGGAGGCGATGAAGTACCTCACCGCCCGGCTCGGCTACGGTCTCGGCCAGCGGTTCGAGGCGCGGGACCTGATCGAGGACCTCGACGGGCTGCCGCTCGCGCTGGGCCTGGCCAGCGCGGTCATGCTGGTCCGCGACCAGGACTGCGCAAGCTACCGCGCGCAGCTGGCCGAACGGCGGCCGGACATGAAGCCCGTGCCCGGCGTGTCCGCCCCGGTGCTGGCCACCTGGTCGATGGCGGTGGACGTCGCCCGCGACCTGGCGCCCGCCGGGCTGGCCTGGACGGCGCTGGCGCTGGCCGCGATGCTCGACCACCACGGGGTGCCGGACGCCGTGCTCACCAGCCCGGCCGCCTGCGGGTACATCACCGGGCGGCCCAGCACCGGCCGCAGCACGGACCGGCAGCAGGTCCGGCTGGCCCTGGACAACCTGGCGAAGGTCGGCCTGATCACCGTCGACGCCGAGGGAACGGTCCGCATGCACGCCAGCGTGCGCGCCGCGGTCCGCGCCTACCTGCCCGGCACCGACCTGGAGGCGGTCGTGCTGGCCGCCGCCAACGCGCTGACCGAGACCTGGCCGGACTTCGATGACCTGGAGCAGCCCCAGCCACAGGGACCTGAGCTGAAACGGCCCGTCCTGGAGCAGGCCCTGCGGGCCAGCGCGGCGGCGCTGGCCGACGGCGATGGCGACGCCAAGATGCTGTGGAAGCCCGAGGCTCATCCGCTGCTGATGCGGACCGGGCTCTCGCTGGAGCGCAGCGGGCTGCCGAGTTCGGCCATCGCGTACTGGAAGTCCATGACGGTCACCAGCACCGACCTGCTCGGGCCGGCCCACGCGGACGCCGTGGCCGCCCGGGACCGGCTCGCCGCGGCATACCAGGCAGCGGGCCGGTCCGCCGACGCCATCGCGGTCTACCAGGTCGCGCTGGCCGAACGCGAACGGCACCAGGGCCCCGCGCACGCCGAGACCATCGCGGCCCGCGCCCACCTGGCCCGCGCCTACGTCAGCGCCGGCCGCCTGACCGAGGCCATCACCACCTACCAGGGCGCGGCCGCCGACTCCGCGCGGGTGCTCGGCCCGGCCCACCCCGCCACCCTGGACGCCCGGGGCGGCCTGGCCGCGGCCTACCAGGCGGCGGGCCAGGCCGAGCAGGCGCTCGCCGCCTGCCAGCGCCTGCTCGCCGACGCCGAACGTCACCTCGGTGCCCGGCACCCCGTCACGCTGCGAGCCCGCTGCCGGCTGGCCGGCGCCCTCGCGGCCGGCGGGCAGCCCGCCGAGGCGATCGCGCAGTGCCAGCAGGCGCTGGCCGGCCACGAGCTGGTGCACGGCCCGGGTCACCTGGAGACCATCGCGGCCCGGGGCGCCCTGGCCGCGGCCTTCCGGTCGGCCGGCTGGCACGATGACGCCATCACCCAGTACCAGCAGGTGCTGGCCGATCGCGAGCAGCTCCAGGGGGCCGGCCACCTGGAGACGATGGCGGCCCGGGCCAACCTGGCCTACGCGTACCGCACCGCCGGCCGGTTCCGCGACGCCGTGCCGCTCTACGAGCAGGCGCTCGCCGACCGGACCCGGTTCCAGGGCGCCGAGCACCGCGACACCCTGACCGCCCGCGCCAACCTGGCCGCCTGCTACCAGCAGGCCCGCCGCCTGCCGGCCGCGATCCCGCAGTACGAGCGGGCGCTGGCCGGCAGCGAGCGGATGCTCGGGCCCGGTGACGAGCAGACCCTGATCATCCGCTGCAACCTGGCCACCGCCTACTACCTGGCCGGCCGGCTCGCCGACGTGATCACGGTGCTGGAGCGGGCCCTGACCGACTGCGAGAAGCACCTGGGCCCCGACCACCCGATGACCCAGGCCGTCCGCGAGAACCTGGCCGCCGCCCGGGGATAAACAGCCACCGCCTCCGTGCTTGTACGCTGATGCCCTGCGGCAAGACTCTGCGGCAAGACTCTGCGATAAGACTCTGCGGCAAGACAAGACATCAAAGCGTACGGAGGAGGGCTGTCCCGTGGCTGCGGCCGAAGACTGGGTAGCGCGCACGGCTGGCGAGGTGCGCGCCGAAGGGGAGCGCAGGCACCCCGGCGAGGCGCCCACCTGCGCGTCGGGCATCAGCCCGTCCGGGCCGGTGCACCTGGGGAACCTGCGCGAGCTGATGACCCCGCACCTGGTCGCGGACGAGGTACGCAAGCAGGGCGCGCCGTGCCGCCACATCTTGTCCTGGGACGACTATGACCGCCTCCGGCGGGTCCCGGCCGGGTTCGACGAGTCCTTCACCGAGCACGTCGGCCGCCCGCTGAGCGCGGTGCCCGATCCGTGCGGCCGCCACCAGAACTGGGCCGAGCACTTCAAGGAGCCGCTGCGCGAGTCGCTGGCCCGGCTCGGCGTCCGGGTCACCGAGATCAGCCAGACCCAGATGTACACCTCCGGTGCCTACACCGACCAGATCATCCTCGCCATGCGCCGCCGCCAGGACATCAGCGCGGTCCTGTCCCGGTACCAGACCAAGCGGCCCGCCCAGGCGGCCGAAGACGACGACGAGCCGCGCGACGTCAAGGGCGAGTACTTCCCGTTCAAGCCGTACTGCGCGTCCTGCGGCAAGGACGACACCACGGTCACCGCCTTCGACGACGTCACCACCGAGATCACCTACACCTGCGCGTGCGGCGGCCAGCAGCAGCCGGCACCCATCGCGCAGGTGGCCGGCAAGCTGGTGTGGAAGGTCGACTGGCCGATGCGCTGGGCCTACGAGCGGGTGACGTTCGAGCCGGCCGGGGTCGACCACTCCTCGCCCGGGTCCAGCTTCACCGTCGGCGGCCAGCTCGTCAAAGAGATCTTCGGCGGCGAGATGCCGCTGCACTTCGGGTACGCCTTCGTCGGCACCGCCGGCGGCTCGTCGAAGATGAGCAGCTCGGCCGGCGGCGCCCCCACCCCGGCCGATGCCCTCGAGATCCTCGAGGCCCCGCTGGTCCGCTGGCTGTACGCCCGGCGGCGCCCGGAGCAGTCCTTCACCATCGCCTTCAACGCCGAGGTGGGCCGGGTCTACGACGAGTGGGACGCGCTGACCCGCAAGGTCGCCGACGGTACCGCCGAGCCGGCCTCGGTGGCGGCGTACGGCCGCGCGTCCGCCACCGCCGAGGGCCCGCTGCCGGTCACCCCGCGCCCGCTGCCGTTCCGCACGCTGGCCTCGGTCGCCGACATCACGGCCGGCGACCAGACCCAGCTCCTGCGCATCCTGCGCGACCTGACCCCCGAGGACCCGGTCGGCACGCTGGACGAGACCCGGCCCCGGCTGGACTGCGCGCAGGCCTGGGTGGCCCGGTACGTGGAACCCGCCGACCGGACCCAGGTCCGTCACGAGCCAGACCAGGAAAAGCTGGCCGACCTCACGGACAGCGAACGGTCCGCGATCAAGATTTTGACCGAACGGATGGGCGACGACTGGTCCCAGCCCGCCCTGACCGCCCTCCTGTATGGCGTCCCCAAGCTCCAGCGCGGCCTGCCTATCACCGCCCCGAAGTCGCCGGAGCTGGCCGCCGCCCAGCGGGACTGGTTCATCTTGCTCTACGAGCTGCTGATCGGCAAGGACACCGGCCCGCGGCTGCCCACCCTGTTCCTGGCGCTGGGACAGGACCGGATCCGCGGCCTGCTCGCGTCCGGCTGACGCGGATGGCTCCTCCGTCACCGCCGGGCCGCCTGGCCGCCGAGCTGCGCTCCGACCTGGACGGCGTCCTGGCCGACCTGGCCGCCGAGGCCGCCGACTGCGACCCGGACGACGGCTGGTACCCCGACACCGGCCAGCTGGACGATCTCCTCGACGAGGTCGAAGACCTGGCCGGCCACGCCCCGGCCACCGCGCACGGGCTGGCCGGGCACGTGGCCACCCGGATCTCCGAAGTGCTGGCCGCCGGGAACTGCCTGACCAGCGACCTCGACGACTCCCTGGTCCGGGCCGAGGAACTGCGCTCTTAGTCCGTAACGCCTAGTCCCGTAACGCCGAGCGCAGCAGCGTGGTCCGGAGCCCCAGGCCGGTCCGGGCCCGGGCGTGCCGCGCGTGCCGCCGCCGGATCGGTGACACCTCAACCGTCTCATCCGCTTCAGGTATGTCGAGCCCGGCCGGATCGAACTCAGCCGCACTCAGCTGGCGCGACGGCCGCTGGACCATGCGCAGCGCCATGGCCAGCCCGGCCAGCGTCTGCGCCCGCAGCGGGGCGTCGGCCGCCTGCCCCTGCAGCGCGCGGTAGGTGATGGCATCCAGCACGGCCGGGACCCCGGCCCGCACCTGGCGCGGCGTGCACACCCGCCCCTTGTGCCGCGGCGCGGCCGGCAGCGCGGTCGGCCCGTCGCCCGGCCAGTACCCGGTAAGCAGCGCGTACAGCATCCGGGCGAGGGCGACGGTGTCGGCCGTCATCGGATCGGGGGCGCCCGGGTCCTGCGGACCGCACAGCGCCGCGTCCAGGCCGAGGCCGGTGATCTTGAGGCCGCTGCCGGGGTGCCAGCGCAGCGCGCGCGGGGTCAGCCGCAGGTGCGGCCGCCCGGCCCGGTGCGCCACCGCGACCGCGTCCGCCGCGTCGGCGATCATGGCCGCCGCCAGCGCCGGGGCCGGCAGCCCGGACCGGAGCAGGTCTTCCAGGTGGGTGCCAGGCGTCCATTCGGCCACGATGTACGGGCATTCCGGATTGAAGTCGGTGTCGTAGATAGTGGCGATGCGCGCGTCGATGACCCTGGCGGCCGACTGGACCGCGTCGATGATGGTGCGGGGGACCGGGAGGCCCGGGGGCAGCAGGTAGATCGTGACCGGCCGGCCGAGGAGCTGGTCGGTGGCTTTCCACAACGAAAGGCCGCGCGCCTCCCACGAGGAGCCGCACGGCCCGTCGACCTGATCGTCCAGGCCGATTCGCTCGTCTAGCCGGAACCGTCCGCCGAGCAATCGTTGCGCGCTGTGCGTGCCGGACGGTATCTCAACTACGGTCATTGACTACCTCCTGCCCATCACCAGACAGGTGCAGCCATGCCCCTAAATCGCCGCATGATTCCTGCCGGCCCCGTTCCGCTACCCTCGTCCCACCGGGAACAGGCGCCCTGAACTGCGGAGATGATCGAACAAAAAAGATCAGAAAATATGCTGGTCACACACCGGCGGGCGCTCCAGATCCTAGGGAGCCAGGAACCGGTCCATGATCCGGACGCCGGCGTCGAGGGCGGACAGCGGGATGCGCTCGTCGGTGCCGTGGAACATGGCGTAGTAGTCGTAGCCCTCCGGCAGCACCAGCGGGGTGAAACCGTAGCAGGTCATCCCGAGCCGGGAGAACTGCTTGGCGTCGGTCCCGCCGCTCATGCAGTAGGGCACCACGACCGCGCCCGGGTCCTCGGCCAGCAGCGCCGCCGCCATCTGGTCCAGCACCGGGGCGCCCGGCGGCGCCTCCAGCGGCCGCTCCTCGTGCGCGTACTCCCAGGCCACGTCGGGCCCGGTCAGCTCGTCCAGCACGGCCCGGAACTCATCCCGGGTGCCGGGCAGCACCCGGCCGTCCACGTAGGCGACCGCCTCACCCGGGATCACGTTGAGCTTGTAGCCCGCCCGCAGCATGGTCGGGTTGGCGCTGTTGCGCACCGTCCCGGCCACCAGGGCCCCCGCGGGCCCGAGCATCCCCAGCAGTTCCGCCGCGCTCAGCTCCCCGGCCTCCGCCCGCTCCAGCGTGCTGGCCAGCTCCCCGGCCGGCCGCGGCGCCCCGGCCGCGGCGGCGATGGCCTCGATCGCCGCCCGCACCGTCGGGATCAGCCGGACCGGCCACCGGTAGTCGCCGATCCGGGCCACCGCCGCGGCCAGCCGGGTCACCGCGTTCGCCTCGTTCGGCTTGGAGCCGTGCCCGGCCCGGCCCCGCGCGGTCAGCTTCAGCCAGGCCGTGCCCCGCTCGGCCGAGGCGACCGGGTAGAGCCGCTGCCCGGCGACGTGGAAGGTGAACGCCCCCGACTCACCGACCGCCTCGGTGCAGCCCTCGAACAGCCCCGCATGCTGTTCCACCAGATACCGCGCACCGAACGCCGCGGTGTCCTCCTCATCCGCGGTAAACGCCAGCACCAGGTCGCGGCGCGGCCGCCGTCCCTCCCGGGCCCACTGGCTGACCAGCGCGAGCAGCACCGCGTCGGCGTTCTTCATGTCGACCGCGCCGCGTCCCCACAGCACGCCGTCGCGGATCTCGCCCGCGAACGGGTGCACCGTCCAGGCGTGAGGATCCGCGGGCACCACGTCCAGGTGCCCGTGCAGCAGCAGTGCTCCCTCCGGCTGGGCCCCCTCGGCCCCGTCCCCGGATCCGCTCACCCGCGCCACCACGTTCGCCCGCCCCGGCGCCGACTCCAGCAGCACCGGCTCGAGCCCGGCCTCGGCCAGCCGCTCAGCCACGTACTCCGCGGCCGGCCGCTCCCGCGCGTCCCCGCCGCCCCGGTTGGTCGTGTCGAACCGGATCAGGTCGGCCGCGAACCGCGCCGCCAGCGTCCCCGCGGTCTCCGGGATCATGCGCGGCTGTCCGCCGGCCGCACCGTCAGGCCGGCCGCGCGGTAGGCGTCGTCGATCAGCCGCATGGTCACCGCGGCGTGCGCCGCCGAGGTCGGCACCGGATCGCCCCCGGCGATCGCGGCGGCGAACGCGCGCAGCTGGTACACGTAGGTGGTCTCCTCGGTGCCCGTCTCGTCGGCCACCACCGCGCCGTCCTTGGCGGCGACCAGCCGGGCCCGGTGCGGGAAGATGAAGTTGTCCAGCTGCACCAGCCCGTCCTCGCAGATCACGTGCAGGTCGGCCCGGAACTCGCCGTCCCGGGTGAACGAGGATTCGAACCAGCCCGTGGCCCCGCCGGGGAAGGCCAGCCGCACGGCCAGCGACCGGTCCGCCGTCGCCTCCGTATCGCCGGTCACCGGATCAGCCAGCGCCCCGGTCACCGACGCCTCGTCCCCTCCCAGCAGCCGCAGGCAGTCGATCGCGTAGCAGCCGCCGTCCATCAGCGCGCCGCCCCCCAGGGCGAAGTCGTACCTGATGTCGTCGAGGCTGGCGACGGGCCAGCACGTCCAGGCCTGCAGGTGCCGCACCGCCCCCAGCTCGTCCACCACCTCGCGCAGCCGGGCGATCAGCGGGTGGTAGCGGTAGTGCATGGCCTCCATCACCACCAGCCCGGAGTCCGCGGCGGCCTGGACCACCTGCTCCGCCTCGTCCGCGTTGGACGCGAACGGCTTCTCGCACAGCACGTGCTTCCCGGCCGCGATCGCCCGCAGCGTCCACGGCCCGTGCAGCGAGTTCGGCAGCGGGTTGTAGATCGCGTCGATCTCCGGGTCGTCCAGCAGTTCCTGGTAGGACCCGTAGGCCTTGGCGATGGCGTGCCGCAGGGCGAAATGCTCCGCCCGCCCGGCGTCCCGGGCCGCGACCGCGGCCACTGTCACCGCGGGCACGCTCCCGGCCGGCTCGAGCAGGGCGGGCAGCGAGATACGAGACGTGCCCAGGGTTCCGATGCGCAGCATTTCCACGCGGATCAGGCTAAGCCATCGGCCTCCCCGGCAGCACCATCGGCCCGCACGTCAGCTGGGAAAACACCGTGGCCGACACGCCGCAACCTGCTATTCACCCCCTGTTAACCAATGCGCCGGCCAGGCCGTTACGATGCGTGGAATCACGAGGGTGAATCGACGTTCGGGGCCGGGAAACGGAGACAGCGGCGCCTGGCCACCCCCGCGGACCTGGCCGCCATCCGGCCCGTCGCTTCGACGTGGGTTTGAACGTTCCGGGGGCAGGGTGGAGGTATGCACAGCGATCTCCGGGAACACGATTGTCACCAGGAGAACGACGAGGCGGCGGTTCCGCGCACCAAGCCGGCCGCCGCGCTGCTCTCCGTCTGCCTGGGCTTCTTCGTCATCCAGCTCGACGTCACCATCGTCAACGTGGCGCTGCCCGCCATCCAGCGCGATATCGGCGGCTCGCTGGCCGGGCTGCAGTGGGTCATCGACGCCTACACCCTCGCGCTGGCCTCGATCATGCTCACCGCCGGAGCCGCCGCTGACCGGGCGGGGGCCAAGAAGGTGTTCACCGTCGGCCTGATCGTGTTCGCCATCGGCTCGGCCGCCTGCGCGGCCGCCCCCTCGCTCGGCGTGCTGGTCGCCGCCCGGGCCGTCCAGGGCCTGGGGGCGAGCGCGCTGCTGCCGTGCTCGCTGGCGCTGATCGTGCACCAGTTCCCCGACCCGCGGGCCCGCGCCCGGGCGCTCGGCGTGTGGGGCGGGATGGGCTCGGTGGGAGTGGCGCTCGGCCCGGTGGCCGGCGGCGCCCTGGTCGCCGCGGTCGGCTGGCGCTCGATCTTCCTCGTCAACGTGCCGATCTGCCTGGTCACGGTGGTCCTGCTGCGGCGCTTCGCGGACGAGTCGCCGGTGCACCCGGACCGCCGGGCCGACCTCCCCGGCCTGCTGCTCGGCGCGGCCATGCTGGCCGGGTTCACCGCCGCCTT
Organism: Streptosporangiaceae bacterium; assembly: GCA_025934635.1. Next base: position 23,381 of record JAICWX010000030.1, read on the forward strand.
CATCACCGCGGGCGAGCAGGGCTGGCTCACCCCGCTGCCCGGCGCCCTCCTGGCGGCCGGCCTGCTGGCCGGCTGGGCGTTCACCCGGGCCGAACGCCGCCACCGGAACCCCGTCCTCCCGCTGGCGCTGTTCAGGAAGCCGAACCTCAGCGGCGCCACCGGCGTCGGCCTGATCTTCAACCTGGTGCTGTACGGGTCCCTGCTCTGCCTGTCGCTCTACCTGCAGACCCAGCGGCACGAGTCCGTGCTGGCCACCGGGCTCCTGCTGCTGCCGATGAGCGTCACGGTCGGCCTCGGCTCGCTGGCCAGCGGCCGGCTGACCGCGCGCTTCGGGTCGCTGCCGCCGATGCTGGCCGGGCTGGCCAGCGCGGCCGCGGGCGCCGCCCTTCTCGCCACGGCGGGACCCGCCAGCCCGCTCGCGCTGATCCTGGCCGGCTCGATCCTGCTCGGCCTGGTCTCGCTGGCCATGCCCGCCATGACCGCGGCCGTGGTGGGGGCGGCGGGCCCCGAGCACGCCGGCCTGGCCAGCGGCGTCCTGAACGCCGCCCGGCAGTCCGGCGGCGCCCTCGGCGTGGCCGTCCTCGGTTCCCTGCTCGGCCACGGGCACACGCTCAGCCTGCACGTGCCGCTCCTGGTCGCGACCGCGGGCTACCTGATCGCGATCGCCGTGGCCTGGCTCACCCTCCGGGACCGGCCCGCCGCAAGCTCCGGCTGACGCCCCGCGCCGCCCGCCCGCAGCCGCTACCATGGCGGAGGTCCGAAGGGAGGACCGGAAGGGGGCCTGGTGGCACGCACGCCGCTGCAGCAGACTGATCCGCCGTCGGTCGGCCGGTACCGGCTGGTGGCCCGCCTCGGCGCGGGCGGGATGGGCGTCGTCTACCTGGCCGAAAGCCCGGTCGGCCAGCCGGTCGCGATCAAGGTGCTGCGCCCGGAACTGGCCGACAACCCGGAGTTCCGCACCCGGTTCGGCCGCGAGGTGGCCACGCTGACCCGGGTCCAGGGCATCTGCACCGTCCGGGTCATCGAGGCCGACACCGAGGCGCCGAAGCCGTTCCTGGTCACCGAGTACGCCGACGGCCCCTCGCTGTCCGAGTACGTGAACGACCGCGGGCCGCTCGACCCGCGGACGCTGTACGGCCTGGCCACCGGGCTGGCGGAGGCGCTGGTGGCGATCCACGCGGCCGGGATCGTGCATCGCGACCTCAAGCCCTCGAACGTGCTGCTCACCGCGACCGGCCCGAAGGTCATCGACTTCGGCATCGCCCAGGCGCTGGACACGAGCAACCTGACCATGACCGGCATCACCGTCGGCTCGGTCGGGTACATGGCGCCCGAGCAGATCACCGGCCGGGCCGGGACCCCGGCGGACATCTTCACCTGGGCCGTGACGGTTGCCTACGCCGCCAGCGGCCAGTCCCCGTTCGGCAGCGGCACGTCCGAGTCCATGCTGTACCGGATCGTGCACCAGGCACCCGACATCGCCGCGGTCCCGCCCGGGCTGCGCCCGCTGGTCGAGGCCGCCCTGGTCAAGGACCCGCAGGCCCGGCCGACCGCCCCGCAGCTGCTGGCCGAGCTGACCCGCGGCCCGGCGGCCCCCGCCGGCGCGCACCCCGGCAGCCTCGACAATGCCACCCAGACCATCCTCGCCCAGAACTGGCATCCCACCGGCGGAGCCCCGCGCACCGGCGGAACCGCACCCCGGGGCGGACCCCCGCCCGCCGCCGCAGGCCCGTACCGGAACGGAACCCCGGCCCGGGGCCGCCGCCGCGGCGCCCTGCTCCCGATCGTGCTCGCCCTGGCGTTCGTGCTGGCCGCCGGGGGCACCGCCCTCGGCCTGGCGCTGGCCGGACGGCACAACACCAGCAACGTCGGCCCGGCCGCCTCGGGCGCGTCGACGGCCAGCACGCCGACCCAGCCCGGCCAGATCATCACGGCCAGCGACGCCAGCACGGCCCCGCCCAGCACCTCGGTCAGCACCGTCCCGGTCAGCACCCCCGCCAGTACCCCGCCGAGCACCCCCGCCAGCACCCCGGCGAGCAGCAGCCCGGCCGCGCTCCCGGTCCTCACCGCGGGCAGCTACACCGGCATGAAGCCGGCCGAGATCGCCTTCAGCGGCGACTCGACCAACGTGGTGACCAAGATCAGCTGGTCCTCCTGGACGGCCACCGGGGCCAGCGGCACGGGCACCTCGGACATCGACAGCTGCAATCCGAACTGCGCCCAGGCGCCGCCCAGCCTGGTCCCCACCACGATCACGCTCTCCGATCCGGTGGACGGGAAGTTCACCAAGATGGTCGAGGCCAGGAACGGCGGCTCCACCACCTACACCTATCCGGCCAACTGGCCCGAGGGCGCGTCCTAACCAGCCTTCGGACAGCACCCGGTCCAGCGTGCCGGCGAAGAAGTCCGCGCCCGCGGCGTCCAGGCACAGCGGCGGCTTGATCTTGAGCACGCACATCCGGTCGCTGGTCGGCTGGATGACCACCCCCAGGCCCAGCATCCGGTCGCAGATCGCCATGGTCTCCTCGGTGGCCGGCTCCAGCGTCTCCTGGTCCCGGACGAACTCCACCCCCAGGTAGAGCCCCGACCCGTGCACGGCCCCGATCAGCGGGTGCCGCCCGGCGAGCTCTTCCAGCCTGCCCTTCAAATAGGCCCCGACGACAGCGGCATTGGCCTGCAGTCCCTCCTCCTCGATCACGTCCAGCACGGTCAGCCCGGCCACGCAGGAAACGGGGCTGCCGCCGGTCGAGGAAAAGAAATACCCGGCGTCCCGGTACCGCCCGGCGATCTCCCGGGAGGTGATGACGGCGCCGAGCGGGTAGCCGTTGCCCATCGCCTTGGCCACCGTGACCACGTCCGGCACCACGCCCTGCTGCTCGAACCCCCAGAACCAGTGGCCCAGGCGGCCGTAGCCGACCTGGATCTCGTCCGCGATGGCCACCCCGCCGTGCCGCCTGACCTCCGCGTACACCGCGGACAGGTAACCGTCGGGCAGCGCCAGGCCGCCGGCGTTGCCGTAGAACGGCTCGGCCAGGAACGCCGCGGCCGGCCGTCCCCCGGCCGCCAGCGAGCCGATGAACGCGACCGCGTCGGCCGCGTACCGCGACGCCGCCGCTCCCCGGTACCGCCCGCGGTAGGCGTTCGGCGCGTCCACCGCGTGCACCCAGCGGGGCCGGGTGGCCAGCGCGTTCGGGTTGTCGGCGGTGGACGTGGACACGGCGTCGGTGGCGTACGTCCAGCCGTGATAGGCCTCGCGCACCGCCACCACGTCCTCGCGTCCGGTTGCGACCAGCGCCAGCCGCAGCGCCAGGTCCACCGCCTCCGACCCCGAGTTGACCAGGAACACCGTATCCAGCGGCGCCGGCAATAGCCCCGCCAGCCGCTCGGCGAACTCCGCCACCGCGCCGTAGTGGAACCGGGAGTTGGTGTTCAGCCGCCGCAGCTGCCGTGCCACCGCCGCCGAGAACCGCGGGTGCGCGTGCCCGAGTACGGTCACGTTGTTGACCATGTCCAGGTAGACCCGCCCGTCCACGGCCGCCAGGTGATGCCGCCAGCCCCGCTCGATCCGCGGCGGCACGGCGTAATAATGCTCCTGCAACTCGGCGAACGCCGCCGCCCGCCGCGCCAGCAGATCACCGGCCGCCCCGGCCGGGATAGCGGCAGGCAGCCCGAGCAGCGGCCCCGGATCCGCCGTCAGCGCCAGCCACCCCGCCGCGTACTCCGGCCGCACCAGCCGCGGCACCTCCGGCCCCCCGGCCACCCGCACGCCCACGTGCACCGCCGTCCGGGCCGGCAGCACCGTCCCCTCGCCCGGCCCCGTCTCCCCGCCCGGCACCATCCCCCCGCCCGACACCGTGAGCTCGAGACCATCACCAGGCGAACCCAGCGAATCCAGCGCGGCCGGCCGCGCCAGCCACAGGTCCAGCCCGGTCGCCACGGTCGCGGGCGAGTCCTCGGCCAGCACCCGGGACGCGTCCAGCCGCGCCTCCCCGTACCGCGTCACCACCGCGTCCGCCCCGTCATCGAGCAACGCCAGCGCCAGCCGCCCCGCCAGTTCAGGCGAGAGCCACGCTCCCTCGTCCACCGCGTCCGAGGGCACAGAAAGGTCCAGCACCGAGACCCGCCCCAGGTCCGCGACCGCCGTCTCCGGCGCAACCCGCGGCAGCGGCCCGGGGAAGCCGAGCTCGTTCCGTATCACGGCGGTCATGACCTCGACCGGGACGGATACCGCCTGCTCGAAGCAGGTCCGTTCGTGTTCGAGGGCGCCGTTCACGTACTCGTTGCCGCCGTCCAGCACCGCCTGCTGCTCACCGCTTACCACCAGCACCGCGGCCCGCAGCACCACCAGCGGCCACAGCACCGTCGCCTCCGCGGCCGACAGCGGCCGCACCGCACCGAACGCGCGCACCGCGGGCAGCACCGAGCACGGCTCGGCCCCGGCGTGCCGCAGCACGGACGTGATCGCGACCGCGAGCTCCCCGACCGCCCACGAGCTGGTCAGGTCGCCGAAGTCGATCACCCCGTCCGGCGTCCGCCGCCCGTTCACGCCAGGGCCGACGACCGAGCAGACGACGTTGTCATCGGTCACGTCGCCGTGCACCGCCTGCCACGGCAGGTCCCCGGCCAGCGGCTCGATCCGCCGCCAGGCATCCGCCGCCGCCGAGGTCACCCGGTCCCGCAGCCCCGGATCCCGCACGTGCCCCGCCAGCACCGAGACCACCCGGAGGCCGTGCCGCAGATCCCACTGCAGCACCCGCTCGAGCCCCGGATGAGTGAAGGAACGCAGCGCCCGGCTCACCCGCCCCGCCACCGCCCCGAGCTCCGCCACCACCCGCGGCGGCAGGTACCCCGCCCCCGCGAGGGTGCCGCCATCCAGGTACCGCAGCACCCGCCCCAGCGAGGTCCCGGAACCAACCGCCACCTCCACCGGCCCGTGCGTCGCAACCCCGGCCCGCAGCCCGTCCACGGCGTCAACGAGCTCCGCCGCCGCGTCCTGCGCCTCGATCTCGGTCCGGCTGAACGCCGGATTCGCGATCTTCAGCACGCCCGCCGGCCCGCCGTCCCCCTGCAGGAGGAAATTGCAGTCCTGCTGGCTGCCCAGCGGAAGAGCCCGGACCATCAGGCCGAACGAGGCAGCTGCTACCAACTCGGCCGCGTCGACCGTCACCAGCGGGACGGGGAGCCCGCCCTGCGCGAAGAAGTCGACCCCGGGCGCCTCAGGGCGTGAAGACAATCCGGCCTACCGTGTCGCCGTCGGCCAGCCGCTGCAGCCCGGCCGGCACCTCGTCCAGCCCGAGCCGCTCGCTGACCAGCGGCTTGATCGACCCCTCGGCCACCATCTTGGTCAGCTGGACGTGGCAGTCCTTGATGAGGGCCGGGTTCTTGCTCGCGTACAGCCCCCAGTGCAGCCCCACGATCGCGTAGTTCTTGATCAGCGCGTGGTTCAGCGCGGCCGTCTGGATCGTCCCGCCGGCGAAGCCGATGATGAGGATCCGGCCCTCGAACGCGATGCACTTGGTGGACCGGGTGTAGGTGTCGCCGCCGACCGAGTCGTAGACCACGTCGGCGCCGCGGCCGCCGGTGACCTCCTTGACCACCTCGACGAAGTCCTGGGCGTGCCGGTCGATGACCACATCGGCGCCGAGCGCCCGGACCGCCTCGGCCTTGGCCGGGCCGCCCGCCACGCCGATGACCCGGGCCCCGGCCGCCTGGCCGAGCTGCACCGCGCCGCTGCCGACGCCGCCGGCCGCGGCGTGCACCAGCAGCGTCTCGCCCGCCTGCAGCGCCGCCCGCCGGTACAGCCCGAACCACCCGGTCTGGTACGTCACGTAGAACGCCGCCGCCTCGGCGTCGTCGAGGCCGTCCGGCGCGGGCAGCGCGGCGGCCGCGTTCATCAGGGCCAGCTCGGCGTAGGCGCCGGTCGGCATGACCGGGCCGCCGATGACCCGGTCGCCGGCCGCGAACCCGGTCACCCCGGCGCCGGCCGCCACCACCTGGCCGCACAGCTCGATCCCCGGCGTGTACGGCAGCGCCGGCTTGACCTGGTAGCCGCCCCGGCACATGAGGATGTCGGGGAAGTTCGTCGCGGCCCCCAGCACCCGCACCAGCAGCTGGCCGGGCCCGGGCTCGGGATCGGGGACCTCGGCCAGCGTCAGCACGTCGCGCGGCTCGCCCAGCTCGCGTACCTGCCATGCCTTCACTGGGAGATCCCCCCCTCGCCCAGCTCCTGTTGCACCGCTTCGATCCGCTGCTGCATCCGGTTCATCCCGCGCAGCCACTTGTCGGTGTCGCCCGCCCGGCCCTGGTAGTACCCGCGGACCTCCGGGTGCGGCAGGACCAGGAACTCCCCGCTGGCCAGGGCGGCCAGCAGCGCGTCGGCCACCTGCTCCGGCTCGATCGCGGCGTCGGCCAGCACCACCTTGCCGGCCTCGCCCGAGTTAGCCAGCATGTTCGTCTTCACGCCCTGGGGGCAGATGCAGTGCACGGTCAGGCCGCGGTGCCGGTAGGTCGCGGACAGCCACTCGGCGTAGCTCTCGGCCGCGTGCTTGGTCACCGAGTAGGGCGCCGCGCCCAGCATGGTGAGCAGCCCGGCCGCCGACGCGGTCACGACCATGGTGCCGCGCCCGCGCTCCAGCCAGGCCGGCAGCAGTTCCCTGGTCGCCCGCACGTGGGCCATCACGTTGACGTCCCAGGTCTGCTGCCAGACCGCGTCCGGGGTGTCGACCGGGGTGGTGCCGCCGCCGATGCCGGCGTTGGAGCAGTAGATGTCGATCTCGTTCAGGTACTCGCGGGCGGCGGCGATGAGCTCGCTCACGCCCTTCTCGGTGCCCATGTCGCCCGGCGCCGGGTACCCGCCGATCTCCTGCGCCACCGCCACCGCCGCCTCGGTGTCCAGGTCGTTGACCACCACCCGGGCACCCGCCGCGGCCAGTCCGCGGGCCAGGGCCCGGCCGATGCCCGAGCCGGCCCCGGTCACTACCGCGCCCGCGTCCCGGATCTTGCCCGGGTTGCCTGGCATTGTGCTGTCTGCGCTGCCTGTATCGTTCGCCACGTCGGCAGGTTATCGCGCCCCCGGTCTGTCCCTAAAGGCCTGCACCCGTCCCTTTAAAAGCCCGCGTCCGTGACCGGCCTGCGTCCCTGGCCGATCAGGGCGGTGACGGTCGCAATGAGCTTCTCCACCCGCAGCGGCTTCTCCAGGTACTCGTCCGCGTGCCCGAGCAGCGACGGCAGCGTCGCGTCCATCGCGTGCGCGCTCGTCACCGCGACCGGCAGCGTCGGCGCCACCTGGCGCAGCGCGGCCAGCAGCTGGAGCCCGGTCATGCCGGGCAGGTCCAGGTCGGTCAGCAGCAGGTCCCAGTGCTCGTCCGCGGCCAGCCGGAGCGCCTCGGCCGGATCGGCGGTGTGCACGACCGCGAACTGCCCCCGGTTGGCCAGCACGTGCACCGCGAACAGCGCCGCCTCCGGATCATCTTCAACGACAAGAATCCTTGGACACGCCGTAGTCGCCTGTGCCCGTGCTACGGGTCCCCGTCGCCGCGATCCCCGCGGAGCCCGATGTTTCCCCATGCTCATCGGCCCACTATGCCGGGACTGTCTTTTTTTCCCGTTGCGTCCGCGTAGCAACACAGTTGCGATTATCCGGGCGCCACCTGGAGTTATCCGGGCGCCACGTACCGGTAGCCGAAACCGCGGACCGCCTCGATCGCCGCGCCGGGCTCCCCGGGCGCCTGGCCGAGCTTGCGGCGCAACCGCATGACGCCGAACTTCACCCGGTCGGGCCCGATTCCCAGCGGGTCGTTCCAGGCCAGCTTGAGCAGCTGGTCCGGGTTCAGGGTCTGGCCCGGGTGCCGGATCAGCGCGGCCAGCAGCCGGAACTCGGTCGGGGTGAGCGCGACCGCCGACCCGTCCACGCTGACCTCGCGCAGGTCCAGGCTGACCCGCAGGTGGCCGTCGTCGTAGACCTCGGCCGGCGCCTGCTGGGCCCGGGGCCGCCGGAGCAGCGCCTCGACCCGCGCCGCCAGCTCGCGGTTGCCGAACGGCTTGGTCAGGTAGTCATCGGCCCCTCCGTGCAGGCCGCGGACCTTGTCGCCCTCGTTGCCGTGCGCGGTCAGGATGAGGACGGGCACGTCGCTCAGGTCGCGGATGCGCTCCAGCACGGCCCAGCCGTCCATCGACGGCAGCCCGATGTCGAGCACCACCAGGTCGGGCCGGTCGCTGTGGAAGGCGCGCAGGCCCTGCCGGCCGTCGGCCGAGCTGGCCACGTCCAGGCCCTGCCTGCTCAGTACGGTGCGGATGCCCAGGGAGATGTCCTGGTCGTCCTCGATCACCAGGACCCGGCCGTTCACGGCGGTTCCCCTCCCGGCCCCGTCATTGCTGTTCCTCCTCCTCCGGGGCCGGCAGGTACACGCTGAACGTGCTGCCCTGGCCCAGCGTGCTCGCCACTTCCACGCGCCCGCCGTGCATCTCGGTCAGCACCTTGACGATCGACAGGCCAAGGCCGGTTCCCGGCAGCCCGGCCGTGCGCGCGTTGGACGCGCGGACGAACCGGCTGAAGAGCTGTCCGGCCTCCGCCTCGGGAATGCCGATGCCGCGGTCGGCCACGTCGATCCGCCACTGGCGGCCGTCGTACTCGGTCGTGACGCGCACCCGCTGGTTCCGGTGCGAGAACTTGACCGCGTTCGCGATCAGGTTGTCCATCACCTGCATCAGCCGCCGCTGGTCGCCCGGCACCTCCGGGCCGGTCCCGGTCCTGAAGTCGATGGCGATGCCCTGCTTGGCCGCGGCGGCCGACGCCGACCTGACCGCCTCGGCCGCGAGGTCCTCGACCGAGACCGGGGCCAGGTCCAGCGGCAGCGCCCCGGCCTCGAGCCGGTCCAGCATGAGCAGGTCGCCGACCAGCCGGTGCAGCCGGTCGGCGTTGCGCTCGATGATGTCCAGGAACCGGATCCCCTCGGGGGTCAGCCCGTCGGCCTCGCCCCTGATCAGCTCGGTGAACGAGACGATCGACGTCAGCGGGGTGCGCAGCTCGTGCGACACGATGGCCAGGAACTGGTTCCTGGCCTCGTCGAGCTTGCGCAGCCGCTCGTTCTGCTCGGTGAGCCGGCGCTGCGTCTCCAGGCGCTGCTGCTCGAGCTCGCTGCGGTCCGACATGTCCCAGGCCAGCCAGATGTCGCCGCGGTGCACGCCGTCGACCAGCACCGGCCAGTAGTCGCCCTCGATGGTGCGCCCGTCGGCGGACTGGATCTGCTCCCCGGTCAGCGGCTGCCGGGCGCGGATCACCGCGGCGATCCGCCGGGTGCACGCGACCGGGTCGGCGAACAGCTGCCCGATGTGCAGCAGGACCGCGACGGCGGGCGTCCCGGCCAGGCCGGACGGCTCGGCCAGGCCGAACATCTCCCCGAAGCTCTCGCTGACGTTGGTCACCGTGCCCTGCTCGTCGGTGATCAGCACACCCGGGATGGCCGAGGCGATCAGGCAGTTCAGCCGCTCGGTCTGGTCGGCCAGGGCCGCGTGCGAGCGCTCGAGCCGGGCGATGTCGTTGGCGTGCCTGATCTGGGTGGCCACGATGGCGGCCACCGCGTGCGCGGTCGCCCGCACCTCGTCGTCCCAGGCTGCCACGTCGCCGATCAGGGCCAGCGCACACAGGCACTGCCCGCCGACCGGCACCGAATGCACCAGCAGCACGCTGCCTGCCGGCTCCGTCGTCGCGGTCACCGTATCCCGGCGCGCCAGGGTCAGCGCGCCGATCCTGGCCAGCATCGCCTCGTCCACCGAACCCGGCGGGTGCATCGCCAGCACCGCGGGCGGCTGGCCGGCCGGCTGCCGCGGCGGCTGGAAGGCCAGCGCCGCCCGCAGGCCGAACGCGCCCACCAGCCGCTCCAGCACCGCGGGCAGCGCGCCGAGCGCGGTGTCGTCCCGCATGATCTGACCCACGGCGAAGTCGAGCACGGCCGCTGCGGCCCCGCTCTTCGTCACCGGGTCCGGTACCGTCCTCGCCCGAGGTGCCCCCATGGGACCATCGTAAATCACAAGTAGCAACAATCACGTAACCCACAGCCACCGCAGGCGCGGCGGTACCCCGGGCGCCCGGGAGGAGTATCATCGGCGATGGTGGTTCCGGCCGCCCCCGGGTCCGCGGGCAGAGCTCTAAGCTCACCGGTTGCGTTCAGCATCATCAGCGGCACGTCTTTCCTGCCCGAGCCAGCGGACCCCCGGGCGCGAGGAAGGACGCCATGCCTGATGAGCCCCGGCCCGGGAAAGCACGTTCCCTGCCCGCTCGCCCCAGCCTGCGGCACCTGAAACTCGAGGCGAAGCACCGCCACGCGGCGGGGGAGTTCGCCAGCCTGCACGACGCCCAGACGGCCATCGGCCGCGAGCACGGCCTGCCCGGCTGGGCCGCCCTCAAGCGGGCCTGCGACCTGCTCGCCAGCGGGACCGACGCCGAGGACGGCCCGGCCCTGGCCCACGTCCGGTGGATCATCGACCGGTTCCGCGGCGCCGACGGCGCGGGCTGGACGGCGCCCGGCGACGGCGAGCTCAGGCAGCATTTCGACGACCGCTTCCTGGCCGCCATCTCCGCCGGCCAGCTGGCCGCGGCGCTCGCCCAGCGCCCCGCCGACCTGCGGGCCGAGCTGACCGTCATCGGGCAGGCGCCGTGTGAGGCGCGGGTCCAGCTGGCCGGCCTGCGCTACGTCGCGATCGTCACCCCCGAGCCTCCGCACCGGCTGATCGGGCTGCGCGGCTTCCCGCTCGCCGAGCGGATCACCGATCCCCGGGTCAAGGGGCCGCCCCCGGTCCGGGCGGCCGGCCGGCCGCCGCCCGAGCTCGGCGTCATCGCCGCCCGGGCCTGCGCCGAACTAGGGCTGCCCGCTCTGCTGCTGGCGGGCGGCGACCCCTACTGGGCGGTCGCCGCCGGCCACGCCCACCTGGATCGGGCGGTGCCCCTGGAACCCGGGCACGTGTTCCCGGTGCCCGGGGCGACCGCACTGGTCACCACGACCGCGGTGCTCCGGCTGGCCGCCGCGGGCCGCCTGGACCTGGACGACCCGGCCAACGCGCGGCTGCGCGCGGTCCGCCTGGCCGACGACTCGGTCACCATCAGGGAACTGCTCACCCACACCGGCGGCGTCGACAGCCCCGACGAGCTCTACGCCGACGCCGTCCCGGCCCTGGCGGAGGTCATGGGCCCGGTGATCGGCTGCGACGGCCCGCGCGGCATCCTGTGGCCGAGCAACGGCGGCTACGGCGTGCTCGGCCAGCTGATCGCCGACATCACCGGGATGCCGTACGCCCAGGCCGTCACCGGCCTGGTCCTCGACCCGCTGGGCATGCGCGACTCCCGGTTCCCGGCCCGCACCGCGGACATCCCCCCGGCCGCCGTCACCGGCTACACGGTCGCCCCCGATGGCGCCCTCGAGCCCTTCCCGCCCCAGGTCGCCACGATCCAGGCCGTGGCCGGCCTGTGGTCCACCGGCGCCGACCTGGTGCGCCTGGGCACCGGGTGGCCCGCCCTGCTGGGCCCCGCGCTGGCCCGCGAGGCGGTAACCCCGCAGGTGGACGCGCGGCCGGCCGGGCCCCTGATCGGCCTCGGGCTGCTGCTGGACGGCGGCACCACCGCGGACGGCGGGTCCGGGATCGAAGCCGTCGCCCTGCTCCGCAGCCGGATCCGCGATCACCGCACCTTCGTCGTGCTCACCACCCGCGCGGTCACCGTCGAGTCCCTCGACGAGCAGCTCCGCCGGGTGTGGCTCCGTCACTGAACTTCCGAAAGAAGGACCCCCATGTACCAGCCTTACCCGGGCAGCGACACCCAATGATCGAGGTCGACCAGCTCAGCAAGCGCTACGGCCCGGTCACCGCGGTCGACGACCTGAGCTTCACCGTCCGCCCCGGCCGGGTCACCGGCTTCCTCGGCCCGAACGGCGCGGGCAAGAGCACCACCATGCGCATCATCCTGGGCCTGGATACGCCGACCGCCGGCCGGGCCCTGGTCGGCGGCCGCCGCTACGGCGGCCTGGTCCGCCCGCTGCGCGAGGTCGGCTCGCTGCTCGACGCGACCGCCCTGCACGCCGGCCGGACCGCCCGGGCCCACCTGCTGGCCGTCGCCCAGTCCAACGGGATACCGCGGGGGCGTGTCACCGAGGTGCTGCGGCTGGCCGGCCTGGAGGGGGTGGCCGGGCGCCGGGCCGGCGGCTTCTCGCTCGGCATGAAGCAGCGGCTCGGCATCGCCGCCGCCATGCTCGGCGACCCCCCGGTGCTGATGTTCGACGAGCCGGTGAACGGCCTGGACCCCGAGGGCATCCACTGGATCCGCGGTTTCTTCCGCGAACTGGCCGCCGACGGCCGCACCGTGCTGGTCTCCAGCCACCTGATGAGCGAGATGGCGCAGACCGCCGAGCACCTGGTCATCATCGGCCGCGGCCGGCTCCTGGCCGACCTGCCCGCCGCCGAGCTGATCGAGTCCAGCGCCCGCCACGACGTGCTGCTGCGGTCGCCCCGGGCGGCCGAACTGGCCCCGCTGATCGCCGCCCGCGGCGGCACGGCGACCCCGCAGGACGACGGCGCGCTGGTGGTGACCGGCCTGGACGCGGCCGCCGTCGGCGAGCTGGCGGCCGGCCACGGCATCGCGCTGCACGCCCTGGTCCCCCGGCAGGCCTCCCTCGAGGACGTCTACCTGGATATCACCGGCGACAGCACCGACTACCGGGCGGGGCTGTCATGAGCGCCCGGACTCAGGCCAGCCCGTCGCTGGCCACCCGGGCGATGGACCTGCTGGCGTCGGAATGGACCAAGTTCCGTTCGGTCCGCTCGACCTACTGGGCGCTGCTGGTCGCGGTGGTCACTCCGGTCGCGGTCAGCGCCGTGGTGGCCTTCGCCTTCGCCGGCCCCCCCAAGTCAGGCCCCCCGCCCGACCCGCTGCTGCCCGGCGTCATCAGCCTGGAGTACGCGGTGATCGCCGTCAGCGCCCTGGGCGTCCTGATGTTCACCGGCGAGTACAGCACCGGGCTGATCCGGGTCACGTTCACCGCCGCCCCGCGCCGCCGGGCGGTGCTGGCGGCCAAGGCGGCCGTGCTCGGCGCGGTCACGCTGGCCGCGGGCGAGGTGGTCGCCTTCATCTCGTTCGGCCTGGTCCAGGCGGTCCTGGCCGGCCACCGCGAAGGCGTGTCCCTGGGTCACCCGGGCGTCCCCGGGGCGGTGCTCTGCGCCGGCCTGCTGCTGTGCGTATGCGCCCTGCTCGGCCTGGCCCTCGGCGCCGTCACCCGGCACACCGCGGGCGGCATCGCCGCCACCATCGCGGTGATCGCGGTGCCCGCCATCGCCGGCCTGCTGCCGTCGCCCTGGAGCGGCCGGATCGGCCGGTTCACCCTGCTGGAGGCGGCCCAGCAGGTCAGCACCCTGCACCCGTCGGCGAACCTGCTCGCCCCCGTCTGGTCCCTGCTGGTCGTCCTGGCCTGGCCCGCCGCCGCCCTGGCCATAGCCGCCGTCCTCATCACCCGCCGCGATGCGTGAGCCCCCGGCATCCCGGGCCAGCATGACCCCGGCCAGCGCCACCGCCCCGCCCGCCAGCTCGACCGGCCCGGGGACCTGCCCGAGCCAGGCCAGCGAGATGACGATGGCCACCGCCGGCACCAGGTAGAGCGACAGGGTGACCCGCCCCACGTCCATCCGGGCCATGGCGTAGGCCCACAGCACGAACCCCGCCGCCGACGGCGCCAGCCCCAGGAAGACCGCCGCGCCAATGGCCGCCCCGCCAGCCTCCGGCAGAGCACGGACCAGCGACCCCGTCCACGGCAGGATGAACACGGTCCCGGCCCCCATGGCGTACGCGGTCACCTCGAAGCTGGTGTACCGCGCCAGCAGCGGCTTCTGCGCGGTGTGGAAGATCGCCTGCAGCACCGCCGCCGCCAGCACCACCAGCGCCGATACCCCGAACCCGAGCCCGTGCGATGCCGCGATGAGCGCGGTCCCCGCCAGCGCGACCGCACTGCCCGCCCACCGCCGCCCGCTCGCCCGCTCACCCAGGAACGCCACCGCCAGCAGGCTCGAATACACCGGCGCCGTCGCCACCAGCAGCGAAGCCGTCCCGGCCGGCACCACCCGCTCCCCGGCGTTGAGCAGCAGCTGATACCCCGTCATCCCCGCCAGCCCGCACACCGCGATCAACGGCAGATCCCGCCCCGCCGGCCTGCGTACCCCCAGGAACGGCGCCGCGAGCGCCAGCGCCGCCGAGGCCACCTCCAGCCGGGCCACCGCCAGCCCGCCCGGCCCGAGCCCGGCCACCCCGACCGTGATGGCCGGGAACGCACTGGCCCACAGCACGACCGTTCCCGCCGCGGCGAGGTTCGCGAGCCTGCTCATGAACCCAGTCTCGGCCCCCTCTCACTTAACGTCCAGTTACAGAATCATCGGTGACTGATAAGCTCAACTTCATGCTCGATGTCCGCCGCCTCCGGGTCCTGCACGCGGTCAGCGCGTACGGCTCGGTGACCGCGGCCGCCACCGCCCTGGGCTACTCCGCCCCCGCCGTCAGCCAGCAGCTCGCCGCGCTGGAACGCGAGGTAGGAATGCGCCTGACCGAACGAGTGGGCCGGGGACTGGAACTGACCCCCGCCGCCATGATCTTGGTCGGCCACACCGATGTGCTGCTCGCCCGGCTGGAATCGGCCGAAGCCGACCTGGCGGCCCTCAAGGACCAGGTCGCGGGCCAGGTCTCGCTGGCCGCGTTCCCGTCCGCCGCGGCCAGCTTCGTCCCGGCGGCCTGGGCCGCGCTGGCCAGTGCGGCGCCCCAGGTACAGCTCGACCTGACCGAGATGGAGCCGGAGGAATCGCTGCCCGCCGTGCTCCGCGGCGAGACCGACGTGGCCGTGGCCCACGAGTACGACCTGCTGCCCCGCCCGCTGGACCCCCTGTTCGAGCGGCGCGAACTGCGCACCGACCCCGTCCTGCTGGCTGTCCCCGCTGGTCACCCACTGGCAGCCACCGGCACCCCAGTCCCGCTCGAAGCGCTATCGGGCCTGCCGTTCCTCGCGCCGAGGGCCAGCACCAGCTGCGCCGAGATGATCCAGCGGGCCTGCGCCCGGGCCGGTTTCGTGCCCCGCGTCGTCGCCCGCGCCTCGGATTTCGCCGTCCTGCTCAGCCTGGTCGCCGCCGGCGCCGGCGTCACCCTGGTCCCCGCCCTGGCCGCTCCCCGGCCCCCTGAGGGCACCGGTCTGCGCGGTGTCGGCTTTCTCTGGCCCGCGGAGCCCGTCACCCGCCAGATCTTCGCCGTCAGCCGCCGCGGCGGCGACCGCAAGCCGGCCGTCCGCGTCGTCCTCGACGCCCTGGCCCACGAAGCCGCTAGGCCAGACCCAGGATCTCGCCGTGCGGGATGACGAACCAGGCGTCCTCGCTGTCCGCCCACCGCCGCCAGGCCCCGGCCAGCCGCTCCAGGTCTTCCCGGGTGGCCAGGCCGTGCTCCACCGCCCGCTCCCCGAACGGGGAATCCGTCAGCCGCTCGGCCCAGGAGTTCCCCCACCACACCCGGTCCTCGGCCCCGGTGTAGCACCAGGCACTGGCCGTGGCCTCGATCGTGGTGAACCCGGCCTGCCGGGCCCAGGCGAGCATGTGCCGGCCCGCGTCCGGCTCGCCGCCGATCGCCCGGGCCACGGCCCGGTAGAGCGCCTGCCATTCCGTCAGCCCGGGCTCGGCCGGGAACCAGATGAACCCGCCGTAGTCCCCGTCCCGCGCCGCGACCAGCCCGCCCGGCCGGCACACCCGCCGCATCTCCCGCAGCGCCGCGACCGGGTCGGACAGGTGCTGCATCACCTGGTGCGCGTGCACCACGTCGAACGTCCCGTCCGGATAGCCCAGCCGGTACACATCCCCGGTCTCGAACCGGACGTTGTCCCGCCCCCGGCGCTCCGCCTCCTGCCGGGCCTGCGCCAGCACGCCCTCGGCCGCATCGATCCCGGTCACCTCGCCGTCCGGCACCAGGCCCGCCAGGTCGGCGGTAATCGTGCCAGGACCGCACCCGACGTCGAGCACCCGCGCGTCCGGCCGGAGCCGGGGCAGCAGGTATCCCGCCGAGTTCCCCGCCGTCCGCCACCGGTGCGACCGAAGCACGCTGTCGTGATGCCCATGCAGGTAAGTATCCGAGGTAGCTGCCATCCCCCCATCATTCCCGTGTCCACCCAGTGGACGCAAATAGTTTCACTATGTGAACAGCGGTGACGCTGGCCGGCCTGTTCGCAGGGCCGGGCGGCCGTGACCCGCCGGCCCCGGCCGGCGGGCGTTGCCCTTTTAGCGAGAAATATGGCGATTAGTGCCAGCGTGAATTCGGGCCCCGGGTCCTGATCGGGGCATTGCGGATCAGCCGGCCGGGGTCTACCTTAATTTGTTAAGGCGGTCGCTAGATTTCAGTACGACGGCGGGGCAGATCGCTGAATGCCATGGTCAGGGTCAGCGGAAGCGCTGTGGGGTGGGAGGCCGGCTATGCCGGAATTCATGTTCCGTAATCTCTCGGTAAAGCTCTATCCGGCGGGGGAGGCCAGCCCGGCCGGGGCGAGTCAGCACGCCGCCTTTAACCTCGTGCTCGGCTGCTGCGACTGCTCCACGCCCGGCAGCTACATACCTGTCTTCTGCGGTCCCGACAGCCGGATACAGCAGTGCGGCCAGGCGTCGACCTGGTTCTGCGACGGCGCGAGCAATCCGGGGTCGAACATGATCAACTGCATTAACCCGACCTACATCTGCCCGGGGCTGAGCAATAATAAGAGCTTTGTCGATCCGCAGACGATTGTGGTCATCCCTCCCGGGCTCGACGTCCGCGCGGAACTCGCCGGGCTCAAGGCCGACCTGGAGCGCAAAATGGCGGCCGTCGATGCCCGGCAGCGAGAGGTGGAGAACGCCGCCAAGCCGGCGTCGGTCGCGCAGATCGACGACCTCAAGTCCCAGCTGCTCGCGGCCGTGGCCGAACTCGACGATCAGCGCGCGCGGATGGAGGGTGGCGGCCAGGCTCCGCCCGCGAGCTGAATGCCGGGCGCCGTCGGCGTCGCGGACCGTGACCTGCGCGCCAACTCCGCCTACACGCTGCACGCCTGGGAGTCGGTGCCGCCGGAATACCGCCAGTCGCTCGCGACCGTCCTGGATCCGGCCTCCGTCGCGGGCGTGCTGGTGGCCCGACCGGGCTCGCTGCTCCCCGACAAGGTGGTGGGACCGGGCGGCGCCACCTTGTTCACTCGCCTCCAGCGCCCGGGCCGGGCCCCCGGAGTGCCGGCCGACCTGCTGGCCGGCCTCGTGCTCGACGGCGTGCTCGAGATCCAGACGAGGGCAGGATTCCGTTCCGGTCCGTCGGCCTGCGGGCTCCTGCTCGAACCCTGGACGTGGCCGCCGGATGGCGGGCGGCTCAGCCAGCTGTCGCGGGCCGCCGTGGCTTATGCCGAGCGGCTGCCGGTCACTGGCGTCGAGGCGCTGATGCTCCGGCTGTACAGCTTCGGCCGGGTCCCGCTGTCCGGCCGGTGGACCCGCGCCTACCCGGACAGGGACGCGGTCCTGGGCCTGCTCCGGCCGGGCGGCCTGGAGCGGCACTGGCGCGGCTCGACCAGCGGAGACTGGCTGTCGTGGCACCGGCGTGACCGCTCCGGGCCCTCGCCCCGGCTGCCCTACAAGCTGTACGTCAGCCCGCACGTGGAGGAGCTGACCGAGGTGCTGCCGGCCGCCGTGGCGGCGCTGACCGCCGCCGGGGCATCGTATTTCAAGGTCGGCGCGGATGCCGCGGGGCTGCTGCGCCCGGACAAGCTCGTCGTCTATTTCGGCGGTGCCGGGGAGCTGTCGGCCGTCGCCGGGGAACTGGCCCGTGCCCTGGCCGGAGCCCGGCCGCACGGCGTCCCGTTCTCCGCCGAGCTGGCCGGCGACGGCCTGCTGTCCTGGGGCGGCGATCCGCCGCGGGACGCCGGCCCGGCCGACGCGAACCCCGAAAGCTGGCGCCTGTCCGTCTGCCGCCGGCTGGCCGAGTACCTGACCGCGGCGAAGGCGTCCGGACTGCCCGACCTGAGCCCGTCCCAGTACGCCCTGGCCCGGCTGGTCCTGAGCGGCGTGCGGCTGCCCGCCTTCGCTCCCGCCACCTTGCCCGAGCCTGCCACCTTGCCCGAGCCTGCCACCTTGCCCGAGCCTGCCACCTTGCCCGAGCCTGCCACCCTTCCCGAGCCGGGCGAGGTAGCGCGGTGAGCGTCGCGGACCCGCTGCTGCTGATGCCGGAAACGACTTTTACGCGCGTCACGGACCTGCCCGAATCGGTCCGCGAGCAGCTCGGCGAGCAGTTCGGCGAGCAGTTCGGGTACGTCCTGACCCAGCCGCACGACCGGGCCTCGTCGACTCTGGTCGACGAGGGGACCGCGGAGCTACTGCGGGAGTTCACCGTACCGTCGACCATCGTCGATGTCGTGATCCGCTATAGCCAGCCACGCGGCCTGGACCCCGGCCGGGTCCTCGAGGAGTCGTTCCCCGCCCTGCGCCGCTGCCTCGCCGCGGGATACCTCGTCCGGCCGGACAGCGCCCGGGCCCGGCGGCTGACTACCACGTTCGCGATCGGTGACCGGGTGGCCGGCGGGGTCGTGCTCCGCTGCGTGCACTCCCTCGAGGACACCGAGATCTACCAGCTCGCGCTGGCCGTCGGCGGCCTCGCCGCGCTCAAGGTGCTGCGCTCCGGCCGTCCCGCCGCCGCCCAGGCGGCGTTCCGCCACGAGACGGCGGTGCTCCGGCACCTGGACGGGGCGGACGCCCCTCGCCTGCTGCGCTCGGGTGCCACCGCCAGCGGAGTCCCGTGGCTGCTGCTCGAATGGTGCGAGGGCGTCCCGGTCCGCCTGGCCGCGGCAGCGCTCAGGCACACCCCGGACGGCGCGGCCGGGCTGCTGGCGCTGTGCCGCCGGGTCACGCAGGCCTACGTGCGCCTGCACGCGCGCGGCGTGGTGCACGGCGACGTGCACCCGGGCAACCTCATCGTGTCGCCGTCCGGGGCGGTGCGGATCGTGGACTTCGGCTTCGCGCGCGGGCTGGGCCTGGCGGAGCCGCCGCGCGGCGGCGTCCCGGCCTACAGCGCCCCCGACCAGGCCCGCGCCATGCGGTCAGGCGGTGCGCTGGGACCGGCCACCGAGTCCTCTGATCTGTACTGCCTGGCCACGGTGCTGTACGAGTTGTTCACCGGGCATCGCTACCTCGACTTCGCGCTCGACGAGGATGAGATGCTGCGGCAGGTCGCCGAGGACCCGCCGTTGCCGTTCACCCGGGCGGGGCAGCCGGCCTGGCCGCAGGTGGAGGAGCCTCTCCGGTCGGCGCTGGCCAAGGATCCCGGCGCCCGGCTGGCGTCGGTCGCGGAACTGGACCAGCGGCTGGCCGCCGCCGGTCGTTCCGGTGCTCCCGTCCCGCCCGTCTCAGCCAGTGCCAGTGCCGGTGCCGGTGCCGGCACCGGTGCCGTTGTCGGCGTCGGCCAACTGCTCGAGGCGGTCCTTGCCGACGCGCGCCCCGGCGGGCGCTGGTTCGCCGGCGGGCTGCCAACGGCGCCGCTCGCCTCGGTCGCGAACGGCACGGCCGGCCTCGCCGTGGTTCTGCACCGCGTCGCCATCCTGCGAGATGACCCCGAGCTGGCCGCCCTGGCCGACGAGTGGACGCTGCGGGCAGCGGCGGAGGCGACCCGCGAGGGCGCGTTCGACGCCCCCGCGTACGACCTGACGGAAGAGGTCACCGGGCGGATCACGCCGTTTCACCGGCGTAGCGGCCTCCATGCGGTCCAGGCGCTGGTCAGTCACTCGCTGGGCAACCCGGTGGCCCGCCAGGCGGCGCTGGACGGCTTCGTCGCCGAGTCCCGGCAGCCGTGCGAGAACCTCGACCTGGCGCTCGGCCGCTCCGGCACCCTGCTCGGCGCGGCGATCCTGCACGAGGCCGTCGTCGGCGCCAGGTACGCGGATCTCACCGGGCTCGTGACCCTGGGCCACGACACCATGCGGGACATCTGGGCCGAGCTCGCCACCCGCCCGCCGATCGCGGATGGCGCCCGGCCACAGATCGCGGATGGCGCCCGGCCACAGATCGCGGATGACGCCCGGGCGAGCTATTTCGGCATGGCGCACGGATGGGCGGGTTTCCTGCTAGCCACGTTGCGTTGGTGTGCTGCCGTCGGCGTGCCGCGGCCGGACGGTCTCGAGGAACGCCTGGCTCAGCTGGCTAGCCTCGCCCGGCCCGCGGGAGCCGGCCTGCGCTGGCCGTGGACCAGTGACAACCCCTCGTCGATGCCGGGCTGGTGCAACGGCAGCGCAGGGTACGTCCACCTGTGGACGGCGGCCCACGCCGCGTTCCGCGACGACCGGTGGGCCGGCCTGGCCGAACGCGCCGCCTGGGATGCCTACCTGACGCCCGGCCTGGCCCAGCTCTGCTGCGGCCTGGCAGGCCAGGCCTACGCGCTGCTTGAGCTCTACCGTTACACCGGCGAACGCCGCTGGCTGGTCGCGGCCACCGAACTCGCCGTCCGCGCCGCGGCCGGCCTGGCGACGGGCGCTGCCGACAGCTGCACCCCGGGCAGCCTGCACAAGGGTGAGCTGGGCATCGCCGCCCTGGCCGCCGACCTGACCCGCCCGGAGATCGCGTCGATGCCGTTCTTCGGCCGCATGCACTGATTACCGTTCCCGCCTTCGCCCTCGCACCTGTGTCTCACCCTCAGCTACATCTCAGACGGGGTAGCGGGTGGGTTCGGTGGTGTAGCTCCTCCCGGAGGGAGTGGTCCACCGGAACGTCCCGTCGGGAAGCTGGTCCACTGTCCATTTCGGGTGCTGCTTGAGCCGGTGGTCGTGTCTGCATTTGGGGCCGGCGTTGCACAGGCACGTCCGGCCGCCGGCTTCGTACGGGACGTTGTGCTCGAAGTCGCAGG
>JAICWX010000279.1 GCA_025934635.1 Streptosporangiaceae bacterium
GCCGGTCCAGTTCGCGGAACGGGTCGGTGCGCATGAGCATGGCGGTGCCTCCTCGTCATGTCGTGGTTGTCATCTCACGCTCACGGGAATCTATATACCACCGCTCGGAGTAACTTGACAACCCTAGACTAAGATTTCTTCATGTCGCATACCGGGAGCAGGCCGCCGCTCCTGTCCGGACAGAATCGACGGCCATGGCCGCTGCGGACTACCAGGGTCGGTTCCGGATCGGCCCCAGCTGTTCGGCAGAGCCAGCGAGGCCTCGCGGGGACAGATCGCGGTGGACGGGGAGACCCGGGCCGGAGTCAGTTACCGGGCGGGTCCTGCCCGCCGAGCCGGTCGAGGCGTCCGGTCACCGGCGCCGCCAGAAAACTTCCAAGTGCACTTGACACTTTCCTGTAGCGCGGGCTATATAAAGGTGTATCGGTCATAGACCTGGCAACGCTACCGCAGGTTCCCGGGAGGGGTGATCGGCATGACCGTCAGCACCCGCGAGGTAGGCGCGGCGTTCGCGGATGTCGTGTACGCGGACCAGCAGTGGGTGGACGCCGAGTTCGACGCGCTGATCTCGGCGTCGTTCAGCAAGCCGCCCGCGCCGCCGCCGCCCGCGCCACCCCGGGTCCCGCCGCGCCCCGGCAACCCGTTCCCACCCTCCCGGCCGCCTAGGCCAGGCCCGACTGTCCCCACCTGGCGGTCCGTCGGCCCAGATCATGGCCGGCAGCGCTCGCCCCCGGCGCGTCCCCCGGCCGGCTACCGGGCCGTTCCCGCCCCTGAGGGGCAGCCAGCACGGCAGTGAACAGCACGACTCAGGCGGAAGGAGGACAGACAAGGAAGCATCCTGCCGAACCTCATGGCCTCCACGTATGCGGCGGGGCTCCCGGAAGGGGGCCCCGCCGGACGCTGCTCCGGGCACCCTCATAAGGGAGGTGGCGCCGGGTCAGATACGGCCCGGGCACATGATGCAGGACGGCCCGCTGACCTTCTGCACCTGCGCCGGCCGATGCGACCCACCCGGACCAGACCTCGGTCGCCGTCGGCCCGGCCAGGACCAGCAGCGGCCAGGGCCAGCAGCGGCCAGGACCGCCTCGGGCAAGCTGGCGCGGACATAGGTGGACGTGGCGCCGGCCTCGCTGCCGCTATCGGTGTGCCCGGTCGCGGCCGATCAACAAAATCCGATTCTCGATGTCGACGCGTGGGCAACTGTCGTCGTGGCCCGCGCCGCCCTGGACAACGAATCAGCCTCGATGACCACATCAGCTACGCGCTGCTCGTCGTGCTGGAAACGCTGACACCCGCCGAGCGCACATCCTGGGTGCTGCACGACCTGTTCGGCATGTCGTTCTCCGACGTCGCCGACAGCGTCGGACGAGAACCCCCGCGGCGGTCCGGCAACTCGCCGCCCGCGCCCACGTCAACGCGCGCGTCCCGCGGGTGGCGGTCACCCCAACCCAGCACGATGCGGCGGTACGCAGCTTCCTCGCCGTGACCGGT
This sequence comes from Streptosporangiaceae bacterium, assembly GCA_025934635.1. The sequence continues at coordinate 1,492 of JAICWX010000279.1, forward strand.
GGCAGTATGACCGACCTGCTGCGCTCCCTTGACCCACAGGTCGTTTACACCAGCGACGGGGGCGGCACGGCCGCTCCGCCCTCGGCATCTGCGACAGCAAGGGGCTGAACAGTGTCGTCACCCTCACCCTCGACAGCGATCGCATCACTCGCATCGACATGATCGCGCCCCTGACAAGCTCGTCCGAGTCGAGAACCCGAAATGACTGGCACGAGGAACGGGACTGACCAAGAAATAGCCACCTCAGCCGTCTGAGCGTGACCGCGGTTCCGGGCAGCGAACCCGCGGGCTAGAGACCCTTTCATGGTGCCAGTCCGCGGAGATGATCACGATGACGTACGGGGCTGTCAGGCGCGGCCCCGCGCAAGGAACCGCGGCGGATGAGCCGGCCGGCTAGGGCACAGACCCGTGGCTGGCCCCTTGGAATATACCCCCATGGGGTATATGTTCGGTGGCATGACAGTGCTGCTGCCTAGGGGGTCGTGATGAACATCGCCGACATTCTCGTCGTCGTGCTGGCAGTGGCGGCGCTGGCCGGTCTGGGCTGGTTCTTTTTCGGGCCGCGTAAGGCCACCGCGGCGGTGCTGGCCGGCGGGGTGCAGCGGCTGGAGGTCACGGTCAAGGGCGGGTACCGTCCCGAGGTGATCCGGGTGCGCCAGGGCGTGCCCGTCGAGCTGACCTTCGACCGGCAGGAAACGGGGGACTGCACCTCCCGTGTCGTGTTCCCGGATTTCCGGGCCAGCGCCACCTTGCCCGCCCACCAGCGGACCACCGTACGGCTAGACCCTGGTGATGTGGGCGAGTTCGGGTTCGCATGCGGGATGAACATGATCCACGGCACGCTGATCGTCGAGCCCGCTTCGGGTGGTGCGACCGCTGACGGTGCGGTCGGCGGCGGCCAGGTCCCGGCCGCGACGGCGGCGGATGCGGCCGGTATCCCCGAGGCCGGCGGCAGGCAGGCCGGCGGGCCGGCCCAGGATACCGAGGAGGCCGAACGGGCTGCGGAGATTGCCGATCTGGCCCTCCGTGTGGTCGTCGGGGTGGTGCTGACGCTGCCAGTGCTGTACGCGGCGATGGCTCATGACGTGTTCGGTGCCTGGGTGCCGGGAGTGCTGCTTAACCGCTGGGTTCAGCTGGCCCTGATCACCCCGGTGATGTTCTGGACCGGGTGGCCGGTCCACCGGACCGGCTGGCTGGCGCTGGCGCACCGGTCGGCCGACATGAACAGCCTGATCGCCATCGGCACCGCGGCCGCCTACGGGTACAGCCTGCTGGTCACCGTCGCGCCCGGCCTGCTCCCGGCCGGGGTCCGGGAGGTGTACTTCGAGACCACCGGGGTGATCCTGACGCTGATCGTGCTCGGCCGGCTGATCGAGACGCGGGCCAAGGCCGGCACCGGCCAGGCCATCCGCGAGCTGCTGGGCCTGCAGGCCCGCACCGCCCGGGTGGTCCGGGACGGCACCGAGACCGAGGTCCCGGTGGAGCAGGTAGCGGCCGGGGACGAGCTGGTGATCAGGCCGGGGGAGAAGATCCCGGTCGACGCCGTCGTGCTATCCGGGTCATCGGCGGTGGATGAGTCGATGGTCACCGGCGAGCCGATCCCGGCGGTCAAGGGAGCTGGCGACACAGTGATCGGCGCGACGGTCAACACCACCGGGTCGCTGCGGGTCCGCGCGGACAAGGTCGGCGCCGACACGCTGCTGGCCCAGATCATCGCGATGGTGCGGCAGGCGCAGGCGTCGCGGGCCCCGATCCAGCGGCTCGCCGATGCCATCTCCGGTTACTTCGTGCCCGCGGTCATCGGCGTGGCGATCGCGACGTTCGCGGTGTGGTTCACCGCCGGGCCGGCGCCCGCGTTCACCATGGCGCTGGTCGCGGCGATCGCGGTGCTGATCATCGCCTGCCCGTGCGCGCTGGGCCTGGCTACCCCGCTCTCCATCCAGGTAGGCACCGGCAAGGGCGCGAGGGCCGGGATCCTGGTCCGGTCGGCGGAGGCGCTGGAGACCGCGAACCGGCTGAACACGGTGGTGCTGGACAAGACCGGCACGATCACCGCGGGACGGCCCGCCCTCACCGACGTCCGGACTGCCGGACGCTGGGCTGAGGATGAGCTGCTGGCACTGGTGGCGGCGGCCGAGTCCGACAGCGAGCACCCGCTGGCCGCGGCGATCGTCGCCGGCGCCCGGGAGCGGGGTCTTTCCATCCCGGCCGCGGCCGGCTTCGGCTCGGTCACCGGCCAGGGCGTCCAGGCCACCGTGGCCGGGCACCGGGTCCTGGTCGGCAGCGCCCGGTTCCTGGCTGGTGCGGGCATTAGCGCCAATCCCCAGGAGGCGGCCGCGGCGGAGCTGTCCGGGCAGGGCAAGACCCCGGTGCTGGCCGCCGTCGACGGCGAGCCGGCTGGCATCCTCGCCGTGGCCGATACCGTCAAGGAGGACTCGGCCGCCGCGATCGCGGCGCTGCGCCGCCTAGGCCTCGAAGTGGTCATGCTGACCGGGGATAACGCGCGGACCGCCGCAGCGATCGCCCGGCAGACCGGGGTGAGCCGGGTGCTGGCCGAGGTGCTGCCCGGGCAGAAGGCGGGCGAGATCCGCCGCCTGCAGGCCACCGGCCGCCGGGTCGGGATGGTCGGCGACGGGATCAACGACGCTCCCGCGCTGGCCGCCGCCGACGTCGGCCTGGCCGTCGGCACCGGCACCGACGTGGCCATCGAAGCCGCCGACATCACGCTGGTCTCCGGATCGCTGGCCGGCGTGGTCACCGCCATCTCGCTGTCCCGGGCGACGATGCGCAACATCCGGCAGAACCTGTTCTTCGCCCTGACCTACAACGGCATCGGCATCCCGGTCGCCGCCGGGATCCTGTACCCGTTCTTCGGGATCCGGCTGTCCCCGGCCATCGCCGCCGCGGCGATGGCGCTGTCGTCGCTGTCGGTGGTCGGCAACGCCAACCGGCTGCGCCGCTACCGCCCGGCACCGCTGCCGCCCGCCGGCCCGGTTGACGGCGAGCCGCACGTCGAAACATCCGCCAGCGTCGGGATCACCGAGGCGGAGGCCGTGCCGGTGACCGACCCGGTATGCGGGATGACCGTGGATCCGGCCACCGCCCCCGAGCGCCGCGGCACCGCAGCGGACGCCGTGTACTTCTGCTCAGCGGGATGCGCCGCCGACTTCGACGCCGAGCCCGGCCAGCACGACGCGGCAGGCGCTAGCGCCGCCCGTGCGGCGGCCAGGTAGTCACGCGAAGGGCACGGGCGCGCTGATGGCAGCACCAGGTCGCCGGGCACGCGTCAACACGTCATCGCAGTTAGTGGGAGGGTGGCTCATCAGTACGGCGTCACGGCGAGGCCGGATCGGGTCGGAGGCGATCAGGTGAATCACCGTCCCGCCGGGCAGCCCAGAAATACGGGAGCGCAGCTCCAGCAGCAGGCGCACGCAGGCGCGGTCGCCGCCGTGCTGGTCACGTCCTGGCTCCGGCCGTGACGGGCAGTCCGGCCAGGCCCCAGTCGGGCAGCCCTCCGTCCAGCGGCCGGGCGGAAAACCCGCTTGCCCGCAGCAGCCGGACCGCGGCCGGGGCGAACACGCAGTAGCGGCCGCGGCAGTAGGCGACGATGTCGGCGCCGGCGGGGAGCTCGGCGAGCCGGGCGGCGAGCTGGTCGTGGGGCACGTTGACCGCGCCGGGGATGTGGCCGGCGGCGTACTCGGCCTCGGGCCGTACGTCCAGGACCAGGACCTGCCCGTCGAGCAGCCGTCGGGACAGTTCGTCCTGCGCGACCGGTTCCAGCGCGGCCACGTCCCCCAGGTAGCTGCGGGCGGCCCGCTCCACCTCGGCGAGGCGGGCCGCCGCGAAGTCCTGCACCTGGCCGATGAACGTGCTGACGCCGGAGTCCGCGAGTCGGTAGTAGATCCTGACTCCGTCCCGGCGGGAGTCGACCAGCCCGGCGCCGGCCAGCATGCGCAGCTGGGCGGAGGTGTTGGAGATCTTCATCTGCGCGGTCCGGGCCAGGTCCTCGACGCTGCGCTCCCCCTGGGCGAGCAGGTCCAGCAGCTCCAGCCGGACCGGGTTGGCCAGGGCCTTGCCGACCCGGGCGAACTGCTCGTACAGGGCCATTTTCCGTGCGTGCTCGTCCACCAGGAACTATTCCTCCAATAGATTTTGGAATATTGTATCGTGAGGGCGATGCGGATTGTGCAGCTGCTGGAGGACTCGTGACCTACGCCCGTGACCACCTGATCCCGCTCGTCGACGAGGGCCTGGGGAACTCTGCTTACCTGGCCGACCTGGGCGACGAGCGGGCGCTGGCCGTTGACGCCTCGCGTGACCTGCGGGCCCTGCGCCGGGCCGCGGCCCGGCGGGGCCTGCGGGTGGCGTTCGCCGCCGACACGCACCTGCATGCCGACTTCCTGTCCGGGGCCGTGCAGCTGGCCGGCGGCGACGAGGTCGACCTGGGCGGGCTGAGGCTGCGGGCCCTGGCCACCCCCGGGCACACCGACGAGCACCTGTCCTACCTGCTGCTGGACGAGACCCGGGAGCTGGGGGTGTTCACCGGCGGGTCGCTGATCGTCGGCTGGGCTGCCCGTACCGACCTGCTCGGCGCCGGCCGGGCCGGGGAGCTGGCCCGTGCCCAGTACCGGTCGCTGCGCCGGCTGGCCGAGCTGCCCGGCGCGACAGCGGTGTGGCCGACGCACGGGGCCGGGTCGTTCTGCTCGGCCCCTCCCGGCGCCGCCCGGGTCACTACGATCGGCGCCGAGAAGGCGGCCAATCCGCTGCTGGCAGCACCGGACGAGGACGACTTCGCCCGCCGCCTGCTGGCCAGCCTGGGCTCTTACCCGGCGTACTTCACCCGGCTCGGCGAGGTCAACCGCCGCGGTCCCGCGCTGCTCGACGGCGACCCGGTATCCAACCCGTTGCGTGACCAGTTCGCCACCTGGCTGGGCTGGCTGGTGCCGGACGGCGCGCCGCTGGGTTTCGTGCTCGCTGACGGCCAGGACCCGGCCGAGGTGTCCTGGCAGGCCCTCAAGATCGGTTACGAGAACCTGGCCGGGCATCATGGCCTGGCGGTGCTGGCCGGCGGTGCCGGGGACTGGGCTGACGCCACCGGCCAGCCGCTGCAGGTGGGGCCGTGACCCAGCCGGGCCGCACCGGGCCGCCCGTCGCCGGCGAGCCGGAGGTGCGGCTGGGGCTGCGCGTCAACCTCACTCAGTTCGTCCTGCTCGCGGTGGTCAACTTCTTCGTCGGCGGCATGGTCGGCACCGAGCGCACCGTCACCCCGCTGGTCGGGTCCGAGCAGTTCCACCTGGGCGCGATCGCCATCTCGGTCTTCGTCGTGGTCTTCGGGTTCTCCAAGGCCATCACCAACGCCGTCGGCGGCGCGGTGACCGGCCGGTACACGCGCAGATCCATCCTGGTCGCCGGGTGGCTCATCGGCCTGCCGGTGCCGTTCATGCTCGCCTGGGGTCCCAGCTGGGCCTGGGTCATCGCCGCCAACGTCCTGCTCGGCGTGAACCAGGGCCTGACCTGGTCGATGACGGTCAACATGAAGATCGACCTGATCGGCCCCGGCCGCCGCGGCGTCGCGCTGGGCATCAACGAGACGGCCGGCTACCTCGGCGTGGCCGTCACCGCGCTGGCTACCGGCTACCTGGCCACCGGCTCCGGGCTGCGCCCGGCCCCCGAACTGCTCGGCGCGGGTTACGCCGCCGCCGGGCTGGCCCTGTCGGTGCTCGCGGTCCGCGACACCGCCGCCTGGGCCCGCGCGGAGGCCCGCCCGGACGCGCCGCGGCCCCCGTTCCGCGAGATCGCCCGGCGGGTCTCGTGGACCGACCGGACCCTGGCTGCGGTCAGCCAGGCCGGGCTGGTCAACAACCTCAACGACGGCCTGGTCTGGGTCGTGCTACCGGTCCTGCTGGTCGCCCACGGCGTCTCGGTTACCGGCGTCGGCTACATCAAGGCCCTGTACCCGTTCATGTGGGCCGCCGGGATGATCGCCACCGGCCATCTGGCCGACCGGATCGGCCGCAAGCCGCCCATCGTGACCGGCATGCTCATCCAGGCCGCCGGCCTGGCCGTCATCACGATCGGCATCTCCCACGCCCTGGCCGCCGGGCTGGCCGGCGCCTTTCTCCTGGGCACCGGCACCGCCCTGGTCTACCCCAGCCTGCTCGCCGCGGTCAGCGACGCCACCCATCCCGCCTGGCGTGCCTCGGCGCTGGGCGTCTACCGCTTCTGGCGCGACGCCGGCTATGCCATCGGCGCCCTGATCGGCGGCGTCACCGCCGCTGTCGCTAGCCTCGATGCGGCGGTCGGGGTGGCCGCGGTTCTCACCGCCGTCTCCGGCATCCTCGCCTGGGCGCTCATGAGGGAGACCCACCCGAGGCCAGCTGCGGACGGCGGGCCGGCGCGTGCTATGGCCGGTGAGGCGGCACGGCGCGTGAACGGAGGCATGACCTGATGGACCACCGATCCCTGTCCCCGCAGACCCTGGCGGCGCAGGCGCTGGGCGAGACGGACCCGGCCACGGGCGCCCTGGCGCCGCCGGTCATCCTGTCCACGAACTACGAGCAGCGGCCGGACGGCAGCTACCCGCAGGGCCGGGCCTATACGCGGGCCGATAACCCCACCTCCGAGCACGCCGAGCGGCTGCTGGCCGCGCTGGAAGGCGGCGAGTGCGCGCTGTTCGGCTCGGGGATGGCAGCTGTCACCGCGGTATTCCAGTCGCTGCTGCCCGGTGATCACGTGCTGGTCTCGCGGGTCCTGTACTGGGGGGTGCGCAAGTGGCTGGCCGAGTTCGGGCTCACCTGGGGCCTGGACGTGGAGTTCACCGACACCGCCGACCTCGCCGCGGTGGCTGCCGCGCTCCGGCCCGGCCGGACCCGGCTGCTGTGGCTGGAGACCCCGGCCAACCCGATGTGGGAGATCACCGACCTGGCCGCCGCCTGCGACCTGGCCCATGCGGCCGGGGTCCGGGTGGCGGTGGACAACACGGTGGCCACGCCGGTGCTGACCCGGCCGTTCGAGCACGGGGCCGACCTGGTGGTGCACTCGGCCAGCAAGTACCTCAACGGGCACGGCGACGTGCTGGCCGGCGCGGTGCTGTCCGCCCGCCGGGATCCGTTCTGGGAGCGGATCCGGTCCTGGCGGCGCAACGCCGGGGCGATGCCCGGCCCGTTCGAGGCCTGGCTGCTGCAGCGCGGCATGCGCACCCTGTTCCTGCGCGTGCGGCAGTCCTCGGACACCGCTATGGCGATCGCCGCGCACTTCGCCGGGCACCCGGCCCTGTCCGCCGTCCTGTACCCGGGGCTGCCCGGCCATCCCGGGCATGCCGTCGCGGCCCGGCAGATGGACGGCGGGTTCGGCGGGATGCTGTCGATCCGGCTTGCTGGCGGGGCCGGGCACGCCCTTGCCGTCCTGGGCGAGGTCCGGATATTCAAGCGGGCCACCTCGCTCGGCGGGGTGGAGAGCCTGATCGAGCACCGGCGCAGCGGCGAGGGCCCCTCTTCCCCGGTTCCCGATGACCTGCTCCGTATCTCGGCGGGCATCGAGTCGCCCGCGGACCTGATCGCCGACCTGGAAGCCGCGCTCGAGAAGGGCCAGCCCCGGTGAGCGACCTGGCCGCGGAAGTCACCGCCGCCCTGGCCCGCAGCATCCTGCCCTCGGTCATCGCCCGGGGCGCCGCCGGCATCCGCGTCACCGCCGCCGGCGACGACGGCGTGATCACGCTGGAAGCAGACGGCTCCCCCGGGGCGATGCTCCCGATCATCGGCCGGATCGAGGCGCAGATCCGCGCCGCCGTGCCCGCTGTCACCGCGGTCAGGCTGGCCGGCGCCGGCCCGGCGCCGCCGCCGGAGGGCGGGGACCTCCGCGGCGCAGCCCAGCGTGTCCTGGACGCCGAGGTGAACCCGTCGATCGCGGCGCACCGCGGACACGTCACCGTGACCAGCACTGATGGCGGCTGGGTCCGCATCCGCCTCGAGGGCGGCTGCCAGGGCTGCAGCCTGGCCGAGGTCACCATCCGGCAGGGCATCGAGCCGCTGCTGCGCGCCAGGCTGCCCGGCGTGACCGGCGTAGCCGATACCACCGATCACGAGGCGGGCACGAAGCCGTTCTTCTCTCCGGAGAAACGGTGACCGCGGCACGCCGCGTGCTGCTGCTGGCGCCGGCCCGCAGCTACCGCACGGCGGACTTCATGCTCGCAGCGACCAGGATGGGCCTGGACCTGACCGTGGCCAGCGACGGCGCGCTGCCGGTCGGAGACCGCCCGGTCATCCCGGTCCGCCCCGGTGACCAGGAGCACGCCGCCGAGCGGATCGTCTCCCGCTGCGGACCTGTAGACGCGGTCGTCGCCGCTGACACCCCGATGCTCCTGCTCGCCGCCGCGGTCGCCGGACGCCTCGGCCTGCCGCACAACCCCGCCGCCGCGGTGCTCGCCGCGGCCGACAAGACCTGTCAGCGCCGGCTCTGGGCCGCCGCCGGCGTGCCCCAGCCCCGGTTCGGGATCATCCCCGCTCACGCCGGCGGCGATGCCATCAGGCAGGCGGCGGCCGCGACCGGGTTCCCGTGCGTGATCAAGGCGGCTTCCCTCAGCGCCAGCCAGGGTGTCCTGCGTGCTGACGACGCCGAGCAGGCGATCCAGGCCGCCACGCGGATCCGCCGGATCCTGTCCGCCGCACGCCAGGACGCGGCCGGACCGCTGCTAGCCGAGGAATACCTGCCCGGTCCTGAGCTGAGCATCGACGGACTGCTCACCGAGGGCACGCTGACCCCGCTGGCCATCTTCGACAAGCCAGCCATGCCGCAAGGCCCCACGTTCGAGGAAACCCTGCTCGTCACCCCGTCCCGGCTGCCGTCGCATGTCATCGACGGGACCGTGAGCACCGCCGGGCGCGCCGCCCACGCGCTCGGCCTGCGGACCGGTCCCGTGCACGCTGAGCTGCGCGTCACCGGTACCGGGCCCGCCATGCTGGAACTGGCGGCACGCTCCATCGGCGGCCTGTGCTCGCGCGCGCTCCAGTTCCCCGGTGGCCAGAGCCTAGAAGAACTCATCCTGGCCGGCGCCCTCGGCGAACCGGCCCCATTCCGCGGTCTGCACACCCTCCGGCCATCCGGAGTGTTCATGCTCCCGGTGCCGCGAGCCGGCGTGCTGCGGTCAGTCGAAGGCCGCGCCGACGCCGAAGCAGTACCAGGCATCACCGGAGTAACCATCACCATCACGCAGGGCCGCCCCGTGCTCCCGCTACCAGACGGGGACCAGTACCTGGGCTTCGTCTTTGCCGAGGCCGACACCCCTGATGAGGTGGAGAAGGCGCTCACGATCGCCAGCCAGCGGCTGCACGCAGTCATCGAATGAGCCGTGTCTGACCGGCTGGGAACGGGCGGCGAACGCTGCCATGCTCCGGGCGTCTCATGTTCTCTGTTCCGCCCGGGTCGCCGGTGCCGGTTGACAGCGCAATCTCAGTAATGGCATTGACAAGACCGACCAGTTAGTGAATCCTAACGGTTAGTGGATACTAACCGAGATGGTGACCGGTGGGGCGCGCTGGCCGACGGCACGCGCCGCGCGATCGTGGCGTGCCTGGCCGACGGGCCGCGGGCGGTGGGGCAGCTGGCGGCCGGGCTGCCGGTGAGCCGGTCGGCGGTGTCCCAGCACCTGAAGATCCTCAAGGACGCCGGCCTGGTGCAGGACGCGGTA
>JAICWX010000192.1 GCA_025934635.1 Streptosporangiaceae bacterium
CGAGGCCGAGGCTCGCCTCGTTGACGAGCTGCGGCTCGATGAAGAGCTGCGTCCCGGTCGCGAAGGACAGGATGATCATGTAGGCGATCCACTTGCGGATCAGCGGCAGCTTCAGCCGCAGGGCGATGGTGAACGGACCCGCCCCGTCGATGCGGGCGGCCTCCTCGAGTTCGTCCGGGATCGTGTTCAGCGCGCCGTACATGACGACGATCCAGCCGCCGGCGCCGGTCCAGAACGCGATCATCGCGAAGACGAACGGCAGCTTCCCGGGCGCGATCGACTGGACGAACAGCTGCACCCCGAACACGTGGTGCAGCAGGAACGAGCCGGGGCTGACGGCCGGGTCGAGCATGAACAGCCAGACCAGGACGGACGCCGCGCCGGCCAGCGCGCCTGGCATGTAGAACAGGAAGCGGAAGGTCGCCGAGACCCGGTTCGCGCGTCCGTGCAGGAGCAGCGCCAGCCCGACGACGAAGACGATGAGCGTCCCGAGCCAGACGCTCGTGTACTCCAGGATGTGCTCGAAGGCGGGGACGAAACGGTAGTCCCTGAACGTCCGCACGAAGTTGTGGAAGCCGGTCACGCCGCCGTTCTCGTTCGTGACGGCGAGGTCGAGCGCGTAGAGCATCGGCGCGATGCCGAACGCGATCAGGAACGGCAGGTACGGCACGATGAACGGCAGACCCCGCGATGTGCGGCGGCCGCGCGGCCGCGGGGCGCGGAGGCCGCGCGGCTGCGCGGCCCCCGCTTGCCTCGACGTCAGGGCGGGCAAACTCACTTGGTGACCTGATACCCGGCCGCCTGCGCCGCCTGTCCGAGCGCGGTGCCGAATGCTGGCAGCAGCGAGCTCAGCGACTTGCCCGCGACCAGCCCGGTGACGACGGTGTTGGACCAGACGGGCTGGTCCGGATAGGTGACAAGGTTCCACCCCTTCCAGATCAGCGACGCCGCTGCCTTTAGCGCCGGCGTCGGATCGGAGGCGTAGTAGGGGTTCGCGGCCAGGCTCGCCAGCCATTGGGTGGCGAGGGGCGCGTAGGCCGGGTAGCCTGGCCTCGCATTCGCGCCGGTCGGATTGAAGACCGTGGTGGCCCACTTGACGAAGTCGGCGGCGGTCGCGAGGTTCTTGGAGTGCCTGGCGATGATCCACGGGCCGCCGCCGACCTGGCCGGTCGTGATCGGCGTCTCGTTCTCCCACTGCAGCGGCATCGCGGCCGTCATCTGCCCGGCCGGGATGTGCAGCGTCGACAGGAACACGTCATGCCCGTACCAGGCCGGTCCCGGCATCAGCAGGACCTTGTCGCTGGCTCCACCGTACTTCTTGGCGAAGTCGGGGGTGAACACGCTCAGCGGCGGCACCGTTCCGTCCTTGATCACCGGGTCAAGCAGGCTGGCCATCTCGGTGCAGTGCGCATCCGCCGCGTTGATGAGGACGCTGCTCCCCTGCACCTGCTGGAGCGGGCACTGGTTGCCCCAGAAGTAGATCCAGTGGCTGAACGACTCCCCGCTGGTCCCGATGACATAGCCGGGATGCTGGGCCGCGACCTTCTGGCCGAGCGCCGCCCACTGCTGCCACGTGGTCGGAACCTGGTAGCCGAACTTGTCCATCAGCTTCTTGTTGACCCAGAGCACATCCTGGGCGAGGTTGTCCTGGACGCAGTACTGCGTGCCGTTGATCGTGCACTGGGCGGTCGACGGCGCCGGCCACTGGCTGAGCAGGCTCTGCGGGATGAGGCCGGTGACCGGCGCGGCGAAGTCGAACGGCTTCTGCGCCATCCAGACCGGGTCCTGGACCTGCTCGCTGAAGATGACATCCGGCCAGCCTTTGCCGGTCCGGTTCCACAGCTGGATCTTGGCCTGCAACGTCGTCGCGCCGTTGGCGTCCCCGTCGAAGCTGACGATGTGGACGTGCACGTTCGGATGGGCCTTGGCGTAAGCCTGCGCCACCGGCAGCCGGACCGCGTCGACCCAGACGGTCAGCGAACCGCCGACCTTGCCTGAGGCCGAGCTGACGGGTGCGCCCGATGTCGATGAGCTGCTGGAGCAGGCCCCGACGAAGACGGCCAGCCCGATCGTGACCAGCGATGTCAGCGTGGTCCGTCTCAGTCGGCGTGACCAGGGCCACTGCGGCCCGGACCCCTTGAAAATCCTCAGGGTCATAGTTACCTCCACTACGTGGTTTAGTCGCCCGGTCCGCCGTCACGGCGGCAGGACAACAGAGCTTGATGAGTACTATTTATCGCGCCGATCTTGGCGCGCGGCGGAACCCGTTCGCCGGCTGGCCGGCGGTTCGGTTAACAGGACATGAGCTGCATGTTTCCCAAGCATTATTAGGACAGTAGGAACCGGTCTCGGTCAAGGCCATAAGACCGCCTATTTTCAAAATATCCCGATACTGCTGGGCGATATATGCGTAAGTTTCTGTTTTGTCGGAATCTGAGGCGGAAAATAAGTAGTATCTATCTTGTTCATCATGTCACATATGGATAAGATCGATACAGGCCAGCGAACGGGGCGGCTGTGCCCGTGCCCGGTAACGATGGAAGATAGGAGCTGTGGATGGTGTCCCCCTGACGAGCGACCGGGCGGAGGCGCCCGCGGCGGATGAGGCCGGGCCCGGAACATCCGGCGCCTACCGGCCCCGCTACGAGCTGGTAGCCGAGGAGATCCTGCAGCTGATCGGCGAGCTCCTCCTGGGCCCAGGCGACCGGATGCCCACCGAGAAGGAACTGGCCGCCCGGCTGGGCACTAGCCGTACGGTAGTCCGCGACGCGGTCAAGATCCTCTCGGCGACCGGCCGGGTCAGCGCCCAGAAGGGACGCGGCCTGTACGTCGCCGATAGCGAGAGCATGCTCGGGGCCAGGCAGTGGGGCGGGTTCTTCGTCCCCACCAACCTCGACCACATCTTCATGCTGTTCGAGTTCCGGCGCGTCCAGGAGACGCAGGCCGCCAGGCTCGCCGCCAAGCGCGCTAGCCCTTCCGAGCTGCGGGTGATCGAAGACGCGGTGCAGACCTGCCGCCACGGCTACGCCAGCGGCGACAACGCGGAATTCGACCAGGGCGACGACGCCTTCCACCTCGGCGTCGCCGCCGCCTCGCACAACTTCTTCCTCGTCTCCGCGGTCCGCGAAGCACGCATGCTGCAGCGCCAGGCCAGCGTGATCGGCTTGCGCGGGCTGGGCGGCCACGCGGACGCCGCCATCGGCGAGCACGAAGCGATCTACCGCGCGATCCGGGACGGGGAGCCCGAAGCGGCCGCCCAGGCGACCTCCGTGCACCTGGACAACACTCTCGAGGACTATCGCCGCGAAATCCAGCGCCGCGTGTTCGGCTGAAGGATCTGACGGGCTAGTGAGGTGTTATGCCGGTAGTGATCTGGTCCAGCGCCGGGGGTCGCCTTCGCTGTCGCCCCAGTGCCGGTAGTCGAACGCCAGCACGACGAGGCCCGCGTCCGCGAAACGCTGCGCGTAGTCGGGGATCCCGTCCTGGCGGGTCAGCGTGATGCCGTTGCCCATCACCACGCAACCCGCCGGCCCGGCGCTGCTGGGCGGCCGATAGATCGTCGCCGCGCAGCTGACCCCGCCGGAATTGATGCTCACTTCAAGACGTCGCATGTCCTTCGATTCTCTGGTCTGCTGGCAGTGCTCTTCCGATGTCTGGCCTCCGGCGCTGTCGCGGCGTATGCGCGGTTGCGTGCCGCTCGTGCTGCCCTCGTCGTGAGGGGCCGCGGTGATCATGACGAGACGCTCGCGAGGATGCGGGCGAACGCGTCGGGGTGGGCGACGTGGGGGAAGTGCCCGCTGTTCGGGAGCGCGATCACCGTGGCCTCGGGAAAGCGCTCGGCCATCCACGCGCGCGTCGCGGTGCCGGTTTCCTCACCGAAGACGAGCGTGTAGGGCGTCTGCTGCGCGCGCAGGCTCGCGATCGCATCGGCGATGGCGTTCTCGGCTGTGGGCGGAGGTGCGAGCACTGGTGCCCAGTAGCCGAGCATGACGTCGGGACGTGGCATCATGACCGCCAGTGTCGATGTCGTCGATAACGATCAGGCGCCGTCGGCCAGCGGTCAGCGCCCAGAGCGCTGCGCTGGCCGCCAGCAGGTCGCCACGATCCAGCAGCCCTCTCGAGTCCTCTTCGGCCGCGCCGGCGTCATGGAGCAGCTGCGCCCAGACCAGGCGCCCCGGCTGCCCGCGGACCGGCGAGGCGCCGAGCACCTCGAATCCCCGGTTACGGGCCATCTCAGCGGCCGCCGCGATGAGCGCGGTCTTGCCCGATCCCCGCGGTCCCACCAGGGTCAGGACCCCGCCGGATCCAGCCGCCGCCGCCTCGAGGAGCGCATCGATTTCACCGATCTCGGCCACACGCCCGACGGGCCCCATGTCCCAGAGTGTACGCAGCCCGCCGGCGCGTTCCCCCAGGCTCAAAGGCTGCGGATCTGGCCGGTGAGCACGAACGTGATGAAGACGGCGATCATGATCGCCGCGGCGGCGGTGATCACGCGTGCGGTGTGGACAAGGTGACACACCACGGGACAGAGAGCAAACGGCAGCCGCCCATCACGGTCGACGGCGATGCCGTCCATGACGGTCTCCTGCGGCTGGGTGCCGTGCAGCACGACGTCACCGCGGACGCCGGGCGCCGTCTCGGTAACGACGGGCACGGAGCCATCCGGGCTGCCGGGTCCCAGCACCGGCGGCGCCGGCTGGTCCTTCGGTACCAGCAGGTCCGTGAGCGGCACCCGGATCTCGCCGCGGTAGGACGCGCGGTCGGTCAGCTCAGTGAACAGGTCGGCCGGAGACAGCAGGCCGGACAGCAGCGCTTCAAGGTGCGTCCGGTCCAGCAGCAGCATGTCCGGCTGCTGGACCCGCACGATGCCCTCCAGCGACTCATCTGAGTAACCTGACATGGACAGGAGCACGCCACGGGTTCCGGCGAGCCGCTGGGTGATCCGTCTGCGGAGCCTGGCCATGGGGCCGTAGCCGGCAGGATCTTGCTCCCACTTGGCCTCCAGGATGAACCGCGCGCCGTCGATGGCGAAGGCGACGTCGATCTCGCCCGCCGACCGGACGCCGGCGTCCACGCGGCCCAGGCCCCAGCACCGCAGCAGGTCGGCGATGAACTCGTTGAACCGCTGCCCGCGCTGCTGCGGGGTCATCCCTCCAGGCGGCGCATGCGGCCGTACTCATCGATCAGCTCACGGAACCGCAGTGTCGCCGGCAGGTCGAAGTAGTAGCGGTGCACGGTCCTGGTTCCCCGGTTCCCATCAGCGGCCCGCTCCGGGCCGCTGATGGCTGAGGATACCGACTTACCCGGAACGGTTCCCGCAGCGAGAAGGAGCAGGCCAGCCCGGGGCCGTGCACCCCGCCGTGCCGCCCCCGGCATGTGCGGGGCGTTGGCGACCGCGCCGGCCGACCGGGTCAGCACCTTGCCGATCTGATGCGGGGTGAAGGCGGTGCCGGGGAATGTGCGCAGGTGCTCCTCGACCAGCCCGCGCAGCGCTCCGGACCGGGTGGCGGGGGCGCGCCGGCCGCTGGCGGCGGCTTTCAGGACCCGCCGTCCATGGGCGGCCAGGTCCCGGGCGGTCTCCAGGGCGGCCAGAGCGGCGTCCAGGTTCCCGGCCGCGAGGGCCTTCCCGGCCTCGCCGGCGGCCTGGGCGATAGCCGCGACGCTCCCGGCCGCCTCGGCGGTCACCGCCGGGTCCGGCCCCGGCTCGGAGCCGGCTTCGGTCTGCTGGTCCTCGGCCGTACCGCCGGCGGGGGCCGGGGCGGGCTGGCTCGCGCCGGCCGTGCTGCCGGCCGGCTCGGCGACGGGCTGCCCGTCGTCGGCGGTGCTGCCTGCGCCGGGGGCCTCGGCGGGCGGGGCCTCGTCGCGCGGGGCCTCCGGGGCAGCGGCGGGCGTCCAGGTGTCGGCGATGCCGGGCCGACTGCCCTTGACCCGGGTGGCGGTGCCGTTCTTCTCGTGGGCGATCAGGGCCTGCCGCGCGGCGGCCGTGCTGATCCCGGCGCGGGCGGCGATCACCGCGACGGCCGCCTTTCTTTTCTGCTCCTGTTATCCCGGTGCCGCGATCTGGTGCGCGCGGCCTTTCCCGGCGCGGGTCAGGCGGTGCGGGCGCTGTCGGCCTTGACGTGCGGACTCGGCCGAGACAATCAAATAGCGAGGAGGACGGCACCACCGGCTTGACATTTTCGGCCCCCTTGAAACTCGAAATGAGTCCGGTCATTGCTCCGTTTCGGTGCCGGGAGACGGCGGGGGGATGATGGCGGACATGCGCGGCACGGTGAGGAATGTCAGTGCTGCTGCACTGAACGTGATCAGGCTGGCGGTGGCGGCCACCCCAGTGAGATGGGCTGCCTGGGCGAGGAAGGGTCCGGCGACGGCGCCGGTGAGGGTGGCTGCTGCCTCGCCGGTGAGAAATACGGCGCTGATCCTGCCGAGTGCCGCGTTGGGGATCACCCGCTGCATGACGGTCTGCGGGATCATGAGTGACATCGATCCGGACATGCCGACGGCGACCGCGGCGGGTAGAGCGGTGGCGAGCGAGGATGAGGTGAACAGCTGCAAGTACGCGATGGCGGTGGCGGTCAGGCTCGCCGTCAGCAGTGTGCGTGGCTGGATCCGGTCCAGGAGCACGCGGAGGAACGGGGCACCGGCCAGGAAGCCGGCGCCTAGGCAGGACAGCAGGAACCCAGTCTGCTCGCTGCCGCCCAGTCGCTGCACGCCGAAGGGGATGAGCACTGCGCTGAGCGATGCGTTGGCTGCCAGGAAAATGACCGTGACGGGTAGCAGTGCCCGGGCGACGGGCTGGTTGCGCAGGACGTGCATGCCCTCGATGAGGTCGCGGGCCACGTCCCTGATCGTGGCCTTGCGGTCCGGGTGCTCGCCATCGGGCCGGGATGTCATGAACATGGCGGCGGCGGACAGCAGGTAGCTGAGGGCATCCGCGCAGATCAGCCATTTGATGCCGCAGAAGACCAGGAGGATGCCGCCGAGCGGACCGCCGATGAGCCGCACGGTGCCGTCGGTGAGGGCGTTCAGTGAGTTGGCGCTGCTCAGCAGGGTGCCGGTACCGACGATTGCCGGGGTGCGGGCCTGCAGGGCCGGGGTGAACAGCACATAGCCGCTGCTCTCGGCGATCATGGCGGCGTAAAGTACCCAGTAGCGGCCGGGTGAGATACCGAGCAGCATCACTGCCACCGCGCCGGCGCGGAACACGTCGGCGCCGATCATGAGGCGGCGTCGATCCCACCGGTCGGTGAGGACACCGGCGACCGGGCCGAGTACCAGGAGCGGCAGGTAGTCGGCGGCGAGCGTGAGCCCGGTATCGCGCAGCGAGCCGGTAACCAGGAAGACGTGTGCGGGGATGGAGAGAATCAGCAGCCACGAGCCGAGGGAGCTGATGAGGCCGCCGCCCCATAGCAGCCGGAAGTCCCGTACCCGCAGGGCTTGGAGCATGACTGTCGCCCGTCACTCGACTATTCTGTCAGAATAGTTTCCTAGATTAGTGCCTTGTCAAGACAGGAGGACCGTGGAACATCCGGCGATCGGCCGCGAACTGCGTGCCAGGCGGACCGCGATGGGCCGGACCGTGGCATCGGTGGCGGTGGACGCGGGTCTGTCGGTCCCCTACATCGCCAACCTGGAGAACGGCAGGGGCAACCCGACGACCACGGCCTTGACGCGGCTCGCCAACGCCCTGGGCATGCAGCTGGTCATCACGCTCGTAGCGGACGAGGAGAGCCAGCGGGCCAGAGGGACCGCATCACCGGAGATGCCGGCTTCGCTAGTCCGGCTCGGGCGCACTCCCAGATTCCGGCAGGCAGTCGAGATAGTAGCCACGACCCTAGACCTAGACGCCGAAGAGTTCTCGCTCCAGCTCGTGGCCGCGCTGGCGATGCTCGCGCATGCCATGGGGAAGGATCTCGCCGAGGCGGACTGGTGGCGCCTGCTTGACGCGCTCCTGCTCATCGCCGCTCATCCCGCGACACCGCAGGCACGCGAGCCTGATCGGGGCTAGTTGCTTCCGCGCAGGCGGCCGGACAAGTCCCGGAAGAGCCTAGGGCGGCCGACCAGGTAGGTCCACGATCGACCTGCCGCATCCATGCGGTGGTCCTCCGGTGTACCCGTCGTGTACCTGAAGGGCATGCGGCCGGGGCGGCGTCCTGCCGTGCCGGCTCCATCGTCACTGGGACCCGGGCTGGGGGCCGAGGTCAGGCGTGAACCCGCCCGGTTCGCCGATGGGCAGGCTGGCCGGGGCGGGACAACCAGTTCACGCCAGCCCTCCGGCACGCCCGCCCGCTTCTCATGGAGGTTTTCCGGTTCGATCCGGCGAGGTCGGCAGCGAAACGATGGCGTCAGTCAGCTGCTGTCTGCACCTCCGCGTAGTGTGAGCGGCTGCCTGATGCCGGGTGGGCCGTCGTGCGCCACAGCGTGACCGCCAGCCAGGCAAGGGTGGCGCCGGTCAGGCAGTGGACGGCGTTCTTCAGCGGGGAGTCGGCCAGCGGCGACAGCGCGGCCAGCAGCGCCGGGAACACGGTGTACGCCCAGCACAGCAGCCGCGAGTAGGCCCTGGTGCGCAGCAGGAAGACGCCGAACAGCACCGATCCCACCGCGAAGACGACAGCGCTGCCCAGCAGGGCCGCGAAGGTCGGCTCGTGTCTGAGGTGATCCCGCACGGGGGTCGCGAGGTAGAACAGCGCCGTGTCGATCGTGAACGCGGCACCACCGAACAGGCCGAGGCCGATCAGGTTGACCGCGTAGGCCACCGGGCCGAACACGCCGGGCACGTCAGCGTGCCGCTGATGGTAGACGGCGACCAGCAGCGGTATCGCCAGCGCCGGCGCCAACGCGATGACGAAAGCAGCGCCTGCGGTCTTGCCGGTGAAGATGCTGACGAATCCCGCCAGGGCGAGGAACAGCCCGGACAGCAGGCCGCTCGCCGCGCTGAACCGGGGAAGATCTGGGGTCACGGTTGGTACCTCTCGTGATCGCCGGCCGCTCTCCCTGGGCGAGGCGGCCGCGCGGCAACGCCCACCGTAGGAAGGCCGCCCCCGGCCAGGAAGTGCCCGTCGGCCAGCGTTGCCGTCAGGAGTCAGCCCGGGTGCTTCCCGCCGTGGTGCCATCTGGCACGTGCCGTCCGGCCAATTCGGGCCGGGCGTCGCGCGCGGCGGTCCCGGCGCGGCGCGTTCGGGTTAGCCTGGGGAAGCGCCGCGCTGGCATGCCGGCGCCGTGTGAAGGAGGACGTCACATGACGGCCGGCTGGATCTCGCCGCGCTGGGTTCCCGTGCTGGTGTACTGCGTCGTCCTGGCGGCCGGCCTGTACTACGGCGCCATGGGCCTCGGCGACGGCGCCCCGGGGGCGCGGGTGGCCGGGTTCGCCGCGGTGATGGCGGTGCTGCTGGCCGTGGAGGCCGGGGAGCGGCGGTGGCTGGTGCCGTCAGGGCCGCGACGGGAGGTGCTCGCGCTGCTCGCGGCGCGGCTGGGGTTGTTCGCCGCGGCGGCGGCGCTGGACCCCTCGGGCGAGTCGCGGGTGCTGTTCATCCTGGTGCCGTTCGCCGCCTATTTCGCCTTCGGCCGTGCCGTGAGCCTCGGCCTCGGCGGGCTGTGCGTGGCCCTGCTCATCGCAAGCCTCGAGCTGCGGGCCCCGCGCTGGTACGAACAGGCGGCGTACCTGTCTGAAGTCCTGATGTTCGGCGTCGGGCTGATGCTGGCCATCGCCATGGCGGGCATCGCGGTCGGCGAGCAGGCCAGCCGGATCCGGCTGGAGGCCGCGCTCCGCGACCTGCGGGAATCCCACGACCAGCTCACCGCCTACGCGGCTCAGGTCGCCGAGTTGTCCGCCGCGGCCGAGCGCAACCGGCTCGCCAGGGACATCCACGACAGCCTCGGCCACCACCTGACCGCGATCACGGTCCAGCTGGAGAAGGCCGAGGCGTTCCGCGACCGGGACCATGCGGCGGCCGACCAGGCGGTCGCCGATGCCCGCTCCCTGGCTCGGCAGGCGCTGAAGGACGTACGCGGGTCAGTCGGCGCGCTGCGCGACGGCGAGCCGCCTGCCCCGCTTTCGGCTATGCTCGGCGGGCTGGTGTGGCAGGCCGACGCAGGGGAGCCGCGAGTCACCCTGACCGTCACCGGGGACGAGGCTGGCGTCGGCGCCACCACGCGCACAGTGCTCTTCCGCGCCGCGCAGGAGGCGCTGACCAACGTTCGGCGGCACAGCGGCGCCCGGCGGGTCTGCATGTCGGTGACCGTGGATGACCGCGAGGCGCGGCTGGTCGTCACAGACGACGGGCGGGGCTTCCACCCGTCGCTCTACGAAGCGCCGGCGGGCCGGGCGGCGGGAGACGGCTTCGGCCTGGCCGGCATGCGGGAACGGGCCGCGCTGGCCGGCGGGCGTGCGGAGGTCGACAGCCGGCCTGGCGCGGGGACCACGGTCACCGTGACCGTCCCCCGGTCCGCGGCCGCCAGCGCGGTGCCGGCGTGACCGGCCACCCGGACGGCACGGCTGCCGCGACCACGACGGCACCGCCGGTCCGCGTCCTGGTGGCCGACGACCAGGAGCTCATCCGGGAGGGGATCGCGTCACTGCTAGGCATCCAGCCGGGAATCGACGTGGTGGGCACCGCCCGCGACGGCCGGGAGGCGGTCGAGCAAGCCGCCGCCCTGGCAGCGGACGTAGTGCTGATGGACGTGCGGATGCCCGGGGGCGACGGCACCGAGGCGACCGCCCGGATCCGCCGGGAACTGCCCGCCTGCCAGGTGGTGATGCTGACCACGTTCGACGACGAGGAGTACGTCGTGCAGGCGCTGCGGGCCGGCGCCGCCGGCTACCTCCTCAAGGACCTGCCCGCCGCCGAGCTCGCCAGCGCCGTCCGGCTGGCCCACGCCGGCATCGCCCAGTTCGGCGCCCAGGCCACCGGCCGGCTCGCATCAGCACTGGCCAGGCACCCGGCCCCGGTGCCCGGCGACGCCAGCGGCGCGATCCCCGGTCAGCCAGGTCAGCCGCTGACCGCCCGGGAGATCGAGGTCCTGCGCCTGGTAGCACGCGGCGCGACCAACCGCGAGATCGCCGCGCTCCTGTTCCTGTCCGAGGGCACCGTGAAGAACCACCTCTCCCGCATCCTGGCCCGCCTAGGCCTTCGCGACCGCACCCACGCCGCGATCTACGCCCGCGACCACGGCCTCCTGTAATCGCTGTTCAGGCCAGCAGCGGGCCACGCCGGATCATGGCGACCCGCCCTGGACTCGCTGATCGAAATCGGCTCTTGCGACTCGTCTGCCGGCCGACAGTGACGGGCTGGGATGGCCGGGCGGTGTCCAGATTGCATGTCTCGTCTGGCTGGCCGACGGTCACGCCGCTCATGACCGTCGGCACCAGTTGTGGACGGCCAGCACTTCAGCCGGCCTGGCCTGCCGCCCTAGCGTCGTCACCAAGCCATCGCCGACACCAGAGGCGGGCTGGAGAGGCAGGGACATGAGGAAGACATGGGCACTGGGCATCTGCGCGGCCGGAGTGATCGCGGCCGCTGCCAGCGGAGCGGGGATCGCCTCGGCCGCGACGAGCGCAAGCCCCCAGGGGAAGGACCAGTCGACGTTCACCGTGTACACCCACATGATCGAGGCCCACGTGATCACCCCCTGCGCCACGTGCGCCACGCCTCCCCTGCCCGCCGGCTCCGGGGTAGGTGCCGAATACGTGAACGATCCCGTGTTCGACCAGAAGGCAGGCGGCCAGCAGATAGGCCAGGAGGCCCTCGTCATCACCATTGTGAGCTCGGACGCGTCCGCCGCGCTGCTGAGCGGCGCGGTGAACTTCACCGGCGGCCTATCGGGCGAGGTGACCGTCACGGGCGAGATCGACGCGCGCGACAGTTCCGGAGTCGTCGCCGTGACCGGAGGAACCGGAAGCTTCAAGGGCGCCAAGGGCGAGATCGACTATTCCGGTGCCGGGCTCACCTCCAAGGTCACCACGCTCGTGGTTCATCTAACACACTGATCACGCTATTACCACCCCAGCAGGGACCCCAGCTGGCGACGCGCTAAATCGGCAGGGACTGCACGGACTCGCCGTCCGCCGGGCCGGCCGTGGAACAGCCGACGGTGCGCACCGACCGTGACGGGACACGAATCCCGTCCGCTGTGCGTCCGTGGACACCGCGACACAGCGGTCCGCAGCGCTACAAGATGACACACCACGGGACAGAGAAGAAACGGCCCGCATAGCCGAG
The DNA here is from genome assembly GCA_025934635.1 of Streptosporangiaceae bacterium. Next base: position 12,219 of record JAICWX010000192.1, read on the forward strand.
AATTTCCAGCTAGCGGGCCGTTTTCGCAGGTGGTGGCAGGTGTTGGGATCGAACCAACGTATTAGGCTGAGCCGACGGTTTTACAGCCCTATCCTCCTATCCGAGTCTTATGCCGATGACCTGCGGTTATGTGCTTCGAGGCGCGATTTGGGGCCGCTGCCGTCCGCTATACGTCCGTGAACGCCGGGTTCCGGGGTCCGAGCCACTGCCCTTAAGTTTCCGGAGTTGTGTCCCATTTCGGGAGATTCGATTTCGTGACCTCGATGGTGTAGGTGACTTCCTCGGTATGCCTGGTCCGGCGTTCGGCGGCGGTTCTTCCTGAGGTTCGCTGGCGCCCTGGACGGTGGCGGGGCAGGGCGAGGATCGCGGCGTTCAGGCTGGCCAGCGGGTCACCGGGGCGGTGCCCGCAGTGCCGGCAGCGCGCACCGGCGGCGACATGAGACCGGATGAGGCCCAGGACGGCGGTGAACGGGATGAGGCCGGGGTCGATGCCGGCGGTTCCGGCGGCGCGGGCGGCCGCGGCGGCGGTGATGTTGTGAATGAGCAGCAGTGCCCAGGCTTCCTGGCGGGCCAGGCCCGGGGACTGGCCGCGCAGCGGCCGGCGGGAGCCGCGGACGGTCCTCTTCAAATGAAGGAACGCGATTTCGATTTGCCATCTCTCGGCATACAGGACGGCAATGTCGCGGGCCGGGCAGGCCTGGTGGTCCAGCAGGGTGGTCAGCACCCGCATCGCGGTGGTTTTCGTCCTGCCGCTGCGGGTGCGCGCGGTGACGGTGAAGGTGACCAGCCGGGCGGTGGTGTCCGGGAGCCGTTCCGCGCGCGGGTCGCCTGTTTCCTTCCTGCGCCGGGTGCGCATGTCGTCTGATTCGTGCAGCATGACCAGCTCGGAGCCGTCGGACAGGGTTGCGATGGTCTTGAGCGGGACGGATTTCGCGACGTTCCTGATCCGCCAGGCCAGGTGAGCGCCGGTGCCGGAGAACCTTATCCACCTGCGCATGGAGAAGAAGCCGCGGTCGGCGAGGTTGATCATGCCGGGTGCGAAGCTGTCTTCCAGCTGGTCTGCCAGCGCGTTCTCGCCGTCGCGGTAACCGCCGATCGCGGCGCCGATCCAGCGGAAGGTCGCGGTGCGGACGTGCGCGGTGACCCGCAGCACCGGCCGGGCGCGTTCCGCGGGGACGCCGAACTCGCCTTCCAGCACATCATTCCTGGCCAGCTCCATCGTGGTGCCGTCGATCGCGGTGACCTCCAGGCCCTTCCACAGCAGCCCGGTTCCCGGGCCCGCGTCCGCGGCCGAGGCGTCCAGCTCGAAGGCCCTTTTCATGGCCTGCTCGCCGAGCAGCTTCCTGGCCTGCGACAACGCCGGGCCGGTCGGCGTCTCCGCTCCCGGCTTGTGGTGCAGGCCCGGCAGCCCGAACGCCGTCGCCAGCACGCTGTCGTAGCCGGCGCCGGGGAACAGGCACGCGACCAGCACGCAGACCAGGGTCATCCTCCCGGTCAGCACCCGGTCGTACTTATGACCCGAAGGCGCCTCCCGCAGCGCGCGGGCGATCACGTCCCCGGCGAGCAGCTCCTCCAGCAGGCCCCGCCGGTCCGCCTCCGCCAGCCAGTCCGTCCAGAAGCCGGGCCCGGACGCGACCCGGGCGGCCATCGCCGCGGCCTCGCCGTTACCCTCCGGCGGCGCGGCCGAAGTGGACGCAGGCTTGATGACCATGGCAAACTTGGCAGGCAACAAAGCTCCAGGTGAACGAAAAGGGCCTCGACAACCCCGTTCCTACCAGGAGCTTTGTTCTATTTCAGGGACCACTGCATCCCGTCACGCCGCCGTGACAGACACGCCGCCAGACCGTGACCATCACCCAAGAAATCAGACACCAAGCCCCATAAGCCCGGAAACTTTAGGGCAGTGGGGTCCGAGCGGTCCACCGACCGTAGCGGAACCGGCCGCGGACGGGCACGGACTGGCTCACGGACGACGACAGAAAAGGCCACGGACGGGGCCGGTGGGAGCGGTTACCCAGACCGTCACGCTAGATTCCTGCCTCGGCCAAGTTATGTCACGTCCGTCCATAGGTAGTTTTCCGGCAGGCCCCAAGCGACATTGAATCCAGCGCGACCGGCTCCATTTATCAAGTCCAGGCATAACGGCAAGTACCATCAGGGCGCCTGTACTACGGGTTGCACCCTCATAGGGCCGAATAACCTGAGGACTCTGCCGACTCTGGAGATTCCTCGCAGGAAGGGCCACATCCACCACTGTTTGATGACGGCAATCTTGCCGTCACACACCTGTATATTCGCCACTCGAACCCATGGTCTGCAGGCGAATCTAGCGCGAGCCAAGATCCACAGCCGTCGCAGTTGCCGCGGGGATATCACCTGCAGCAACTGTAGCGGATCGCGGAGCCGCTTGCCACCTATTGAACGCATAATAGCCGCACGTTTCCAGATGATGGTGCTACGTTGGCCTTTAGCCGCCTTGGAAAAAACCTCAAACAGTAGTCCAAATTAATAAACTCTGCAAGAATTCGGGTCCTATTATCTCCCTCGAAAAGGGAAGGAGCCCCACGCCTCGGCTTCCTCGTAAGTCGGATGACTCCATAGTGCGCGAAGATTCGAGAGAAGGTTTGGGCCGAGCACTCGGACCTCGTCGATGCTGACCGTCCACTCAAACTTCGCAAGGGCGTGACACACATTGACCACATAAGAACAAATGAGGGTTTGATAATCGCTCAACCCCCAAGCCATGGCCATGTTACTTCCGGCGGGCGCCAGGCGGGGGATGTATTCGCCATCCTCAGCCATCATATATCCGATTGTGGAGCCACCACTGCCCGCACAAAAGCTTTCGAGCAGATGCATCAAGGGCAAGTCAAGTTCGACGTCACCCTCAGACCGGGTATCGATAAGAAAGGCACGGCTATCCTTGGGTGCAATTTGCGCTCGACGCCCAGACAGACCACCAGCGAAATAAAACAACACATCGGTTCCTTGTTCCGATGCAATCGCCATTAGCGACGCGGCCTCAGAACCTCTCCACCCGATGTCTACGAGACCGACCCGGGCCCCGCTGAACATCTTCTCCCCGTCGTTCGCGTTCGTGCTCGCCGGCGCCCGCTACTTCGGCGCCCTCAGGGGAAACAGCCGCGCCTAGTCTTTCCTCGACGGCGCCGGCCCGGCCGCGATCGGCGCCATCGGCGGCTCTGCGATCCTGCTGGTCCGCGCCCTGTCCCAGCCCTGGCAGTACGCCGTCCTCGCCGCGGCCGCCCTCCTCCTGCTCGGCCTGCGCCGCGGCGTCGTGCTCACCCTGCTCGCCGCCGCAGCCGCCGGCGTGCTCACCGCCCTGGCCAGCGGCCCGCTACCACACTGACCCGGTCTGCGGGGAGGTGCACCTGCGAAGCCGAGCCCGGCGTACTGGTTTCTCATGCAGGTCGGCATGATCGCCGGATTCTTCACAGCCTGGCCGGTCAACACCTGGCTGATCCGCGCCGTGATCAAGGAAGCGATGTAACCACCCGTTTGGGATCATCGTCAGGTCTGGTAGCCGAGCATGGCCATCATGCCGCTGCTCTCGGGGGCGTGGTAGAGGTTGTGGCAGTGGGCCATCCACTGGCCGGCGTTGTCCGCGTCCAGGTCGCAGGCGACCTGCTGGCCGGGGCGGACGATCACGGTATCCTTGCGCGGCCCGGCCCGGCCCGGCCCAACCGGGCCGAGGGCGAAGGTGTGGCCGTGGATGTGCATCGGGTGGTACATGGTGGTGGCGTTGGCGAAGACCACCCGGACCCGCTGTCCCTGCCGCATGGTGAACCGCAGCGCGCCGGGCTTGGACATGTCGAAGGCCTGGCCGTTGATGCCCCAGTCGTAGCGGGACATGCCCCCGGTCGGCCGGAGCCGGTAGGTCACGTCGGGCGCCCGGGCCGCCAGCCGCGCCTGCGGCGCTGCCCGCAGCCCGGCGTAGGTGGCGAGCCTGCGGTCCAGCTCGGCCGGGCGGACGTCGGTTCCCCGGCGGTGCGGATCAGGGCCAGCGCGGTGGCGTTCTTGCCCTCGGCCAGCGCGGTCAGCGGGAACACGCCGTCGCCCAGGGTGACGCTCACGTCGTACCGCTCATCGGCCAGGCGCGCCACGATGGCGCGGCGGGTGCTGTCGGCCAGCGCGCCCCACCGGTCAGCATCTCGGTTAGTATCCACTAACGGTTAGAATTCACTAACCAGCTGGCTTCGGTCAAGACACACCCGCCCGTCCGCTACCCCGAAGAACGTGAACCCGGTCACACCGGGCGGCTAAATCCTGGCCGGCTGAACGCTGCGCGGCCCCCCGGCGTAGTAGGGGCATGGCAGCTTCAAGCTGTGATGACAGCGGTGATGCGTGGCTGGCCGCCTACCAGGGGCCGCTGCTCGGCTTCGTGCTGCCCATCGTCAACGGCGATCGGCAGGCCGCCGAGGACGTGGTCCAGGAGACGATGCTGCGCGGCTGGCAGCACGCCGGTGAGCTCCGGCCGGAGCAGGCCGGGTCGTGGCTGCACGAGGTCGCTCGCAACGTCGCCATCTCGACCTACCACCGGCGGCGCCGGGCCCGGCCGCGTGAGATCCCGCTGGATGAGACCCTCGTACCCGCCGCCGGCGACGGGCTCGACGGCATGATGGACGCGCTGGTCATCGCCTCGGCGCTGGAC
>JAICWX010000519.1 GCA_025934635.1 Streptosporangiaceae bacterium
ACAGCTCCATGTCGCACCTCGACGTGCTGGAGGCACAGTCGATCCACATCTTCCGGGAGGTCGCGGCGGAGTTCGAGCGGCCGGTGCTGCTGTTCTCCGGCGGCAAGGACTCGATCGTGATGTTGGCCTTGGCCGAGAAGGCGTTCTGGCCGGCCCGCATCCCGTTCCCGGTGATGCACGTGGACACCGGGCACAACTTCCCCGAGGTGCTGGAATTCCGCGACCAGCGGGTCAGCGAGCTCGGCGTCCGGCTGGTGGTGGCGCTGGTGCAGGACTCCATCGACGCCGGCCGGGTCGCCGAGGAAACCGGGCGGCACGCGAGCCGGAACCGGCTGCAGACCGTGACCCTGCTCGACGCGATCGAGGAGCACCGGTTCGACGCGCTGTTCGGCGGGGCCCGGCGGGACGAGGAAAAGGCCAGGGCGAAGGAACGGGTGTTCTCGTTCCGCGACGAGTTCGGCCAGTGGGATCCCAAGAACCAGCGTCCCGAGCTGTGGAGCCTCTACAACACCCGGCTGCATCGCGGTGAGCACATCCGGGTGTTCCCGCTGTCCAACTGGACCGAACTTGACGTCTGGGCCTACATCGAGCGGGAGAAACTCGCCATCCCGTCGATCTACTACGCGCACGAGCGTCAGGTGTTCGAGCGGGACGGGCTGCTGCTGGCCGACAATCCCTACGTCACCAGGGACGAAAACGAGCCGCTGTTCACCGCCACCGTGCGGTACCGGACGGTCGGCGACATGACCGGCACCGGGGCGGTCTCCTCCTCGGCCCGGACGGTGGCCGAGGTCATCACGGAAGTGGCGGCGACCCGGATCACCGAGCGCGGCCAGACCCGGGGCGATGACCGGGTCAGCGAGGCGGCGATGGAAGACCGCAAGCGCGAGGGGTACTTCTAATGAACTCTGCTAGCCGGGGGGCGACCCCCCAAGATCCCCCCGCTCCTGGGGGGACTCCATCCCCCCAGACCCCCCTGGCCCGCATGGACATCCTGCGGTTCGCCACCGCGGGGTCGGTCGACGACGGCAAGTCGACGCTGATCGGGCGGCTGCTCTACGACTCCAAGTCGATCTTCACTGACCAGCTGGAAGCGGTCGAGCGGACCAGCCGGGACCGCGGCGAGGACTACACCAACCTGGCCCTGCTCACCGACGGCCTGCGGGCCGAACGGGAACAGGGCATCACGATCGACGTGGCCTACCGCTACTTCGCGACACCCCGGCGCAAGTTCATCATCGCCGACACCCCCGGTCACATCCAGTACACCCGCAACATGGTCACCGGCGCGTCCACCGCCGACCTCGCGGTGGTGCTGGTGGACGCGCGCAACGGCCTGACCGAGCAGTCCCGGCGGCACGCCTTCCTCACCACCTTGCTGCGGGTGCCGCACATGGTCCTCGCGGTCAACAAGATGGACCTGGTCGACTACAGCGCCGAGGTGTTCGAGCGGATCACCGAGGAGTTCTCCGCGTTCGCGGCCCGGCTGGACATCGGCGACCTGACCTTCATCCCGATCTCCGCGCTGCACGGCGACAACGTGGTGGACCGGTCGGCCAACATGGGATGGTACGACGGGCCCTCGCTGCTGCACCACCTGGAGCACGTGCACATCGCGTCGGACCGGAACCTGATCGACGTCCGGTTCCCGGTGCAGTACGTCATCCGGCCGCACGCGTCCACCGACGCCGAGCTGCACGACTACCGCGGCTACGCGGGCCAGGTAGCCGGGGGCGTGCTCAAGCCGGGCGACGAGGTGCTGCACCTGCCGTCCGGCTTCGCCACCAAGGTGCAGCGGATCGAGTCGGCCGGGAAGCCGGTCGCCGAGGCGTTCGCGCCGATGTCGGTCACGCTGCTGCTCGACGACGACGTGGACATCTCCCGCGGCGACATGATCTGCCGGCCGAACAACCGGCCCGCCGCCGCCCAGGACATCGAGGCCATGGTCTGCTGGATGTCGTCGGATGCGAAGCTGGCCCGGCGCAGCCGGCTGGTGGTCAAGCACACCTCGCGCACGGTCAAGGCGATCGTCACCGACCTGCACTACCGGATCGACGTCAACACCCTGCACCGGGACGAGGCCGCGACCCAGCTCGGGCTGAACGAGGTCGGCCGGGTCCGGCTCCGGCTGACCCAGCCGATCTTCTGCGACCCCTACGCCAGGAACCGCACCACCGGCGGCCTCATCCTGATCGACGAGGGCACCAACGCCACGGTGGGCGCCGCTATGATCACCGAGGCCAGCTGACCCCGCGTTACCGCCATTCGGAATAGCCGCGTGACGGTGTGTCACCGCGGCCGGGTGACGCAGGCCTGCCTTCACGGCCAGGAATCCCCGGAAACGCCGGGGGTATGACGCAATGGCGGCTTGTTGATCACCTAGGCGGGAGCTACCGTGAGCGTTAATTCCACTCCGTTCAGTGACCTCAATGACTTCGTGGCGCTGCCGCGGGTGGGGGCGCTGCGACTGGCCCCGGACGGGAGCTGGCTGGCGGCCGCGGTGCAGACGCTGAGTCCGGATAAGAAGAAGTACCTGACCAGCATCTGGCGGATCGACGCCGAGGGCGGCCCGGCCCGGCGCCTGACCCGGTCGGCCGAGGGCGAGGGCAGCCCGCGCTTCCTGCCCGACGGATCGCTGCTGTTCACCTCGCGGCGCCCCGATCCAGGTAAGAAGAAGGACTCCGACGGCGACGCCAGCGGCGGCGCGGCGCTGTGGCTGCTGCCCGCGGGCGGCGGCGAGGCCCGCGTGGTGGCCGTGCTGCCCGGCGGCGTGACCGCCGCCGAGACGGCCCGGGACGCCGCCGCCGTCGTGGTCGGCGGGCCGGTGCTGCCCGCCGCGGCGGCCGGGAACGGGACCGGCGGCGGTGCGGCCGAGGGGCCCGGCCCGGCGGGCGACGCGGAACTGCGGAAGGAGCGCGCCGAGGCCGGGATCACCGCGATCCTGCACGAGTCCGCGCCGGTCCGCTTCTGGGATCACGACCTCGGTCCCGACCAGCCCCGGCTGTTCGCCGTTGACCTCGCCCCCGAGAACGAGGTGACCGATGGCGCCACCGAAGGCCGCAACGACGATCGGGCCGAACGAGCGGCGTCTTCCGGGCTCCGCGACCTGACTCCGGAGCCGGGGCGGGCGCTGGACGGCGAGGCCTTCGAGCTCACTCCCGACGGCGCGTCGGTGCTGACCGGCTGGTGGCAATGGCATCCGGCCGGCGAGTCGCACTGCGAGCTGGTCATCATCGATACGTCCAGCGGCAAGCGGCGGGTGCTGCTGTCGCTGCCCGAATTCGACTTCGACCAGCCGCGGGTCTCGCCCGACGGACGGCTCGTCGCCTGCCTGCGCGAACAGCACGCCACCGCCGAGCGGCCGGTGAACGACACGGTGGTCCTGCTCGACACCGACGGCGCGGGCGACCCCGGCGACGCCGGCCGGGACCTGCTGCCCGGCTTCGACCGCTGGCCCGGCGACCTGGCCTGGTCGCCCGATTCCCGCGCGCTGTACTTCGCCGCCGATGACGGCGGCCGCCGCCCGGTGTTCCGGGTGGAGCTGGAGACCGGTGAGGTCACCCGGGTGACCGGCGACGACGGCGCCTACAGCGACCTGAACCCGGGGCCGGACGGCCGGTACCTGTACGCGCTGCGGGCCGCCGTGGACTCCCCGCCTACCCCGGTCCGGATCGACCTCGTCACCGGCGCCGAGCCCGCCGCCCTCGGCTGTCCCGGCACCCCGCTCGCGCTGCCCGGCCGGCTCACCGAAGTCGAGGCGGCGGCCGACGACGGCCAGCCGGTCAGGTCCTGGCTGGTGCTGCCGGAAACGGCATCGGCCGACCAGCCGGCGCCGCTGGTGCTGTGGGTCCACGGAGGCCCGAACAGCAGCTGGAACACCTGGTCCTGGCGGTGGAACCCGTGGCTGATGGCGGCCCGCGGCTACGCCGTGCTGCTGCCGGACCCGGCGCTGTCCACCGGGTACGGGCAGGACTTCATCACCCGCGGTCACCAGGACTGGGGGGCCCGGCCGTGTGCCGACATCATGGCGGCCACCGACGCCGCGCTGGCCCGCCCGGACATCGACGCGGACCGGGTCGCGATGATGGGCGGTTCCTACGGCGGCTACATGGCGAACTGGATGGCGGGCCACACCGACCGGTTCGGGGCGATCGTGAGCCACGCCGGGCTGTGGACGCTGGACCAGATGTTCGGCACCACCGACCACCCGATGTTCTGGCGGCCTCAGTTCGGTGACCCGCTGACCAGCCCCGAAATGTACGAGAAGAATTCACCGCACCGGCACATCGCCGAGGTCCGCACGCCCATGCTGGTCATCCACGGCAACAAGGACTACCGGGTGCCGGTCGGCGAGGCGCTGCGGCTGTGGTGGGACCTGTCCCGGCACGGCGCCGAGGCCAAGTTCCTCTACTTCCCGGACGAGAACCACTGGATCCTCACCCCCGGCAACGCCCGGATCTGGTACGAAACCGTCTTCGCGTTCCTCGCCCAGCACGTCCTCGGCCAGGAATGGCAGCGCCCCAGGCTCCTCTGACCTCCGGCTGCCCACGCCCTGTGAGCCCCGTCAAAGGCCCGGTACGTAACCTCAATTACCACATCCGCACCATAGTCACCTTCCGTAACCGGTCTCGCCCTGGGCAAACGGCATCGATGCTCCATCA
>JAICWX010000563.1 GCA_025934635.1 Streptosporangiaceae bacterium
GGTCTGCCAGAGCAGCGCGCGCATCCGGACGAGGTCGATGACCCCGCGGAAGTCGGACTCCACGCCCCAGGGCAGCTGGACGACGAGCGGCGTCGCGCCGAGCCGGTCGACGATCATCTCGACGCAGCGGTGGAACTCGGCGCCCACCCGGTCCATCTTGTTGACGAAGCAGATCCGCGGTACGCCGTACCGGTCGGCCTGCCGCCACACGGTCTCGGACTGGGGCTCTACGCCGGCCACGGCGTCAAAGACCGCGACCGCGCCGTCGAGCACGCGCAGCGAGCGCTCCACCTCGACGGTGAAGTCCACGTGACCGGGGGTATCGATGATGTTGATGGTGTGGCCGAGCCAGGTCGTCGTGGTAGCGGCAGACGTGATGGTGATGCCGCGTTCCTGCTCCTGCTCCATCCAGTCCATGGTGGCCGCGCCCTCATGGACCTCACCGATCTTGTAGTTGATGCCGGTGTAGAACAGGATGCGCTCGGTGGTCGTAGTTTTGCCCGCGTCGATATGCGCCATGATCCCGATGTTGCGGACCTTGGCGAGGTCTACGGCGGTCGTGGTGGCCACGTTGGTTCCTCGTTCTCGTAAGTCTTGGTGTCTGAGCCGCGCCGGGCTCGCGCCTACCAGCGGTAGTGCGCGAAGGCCTTGTTCGACTCCGCCATCTTGTGGGTGTCCTCGCGCCGCTTGACGCTGGCGCCGAGGCCGTTGCTCGCGTCGAGCAGCTCGTTCATGAGCCGCTCGGTCATCGTCTTCTCGCGCCGGTTCCTGGAGTAGGCGACGATCCAGCGCAGCGCGAGCGTCGTGCTGCGGGAGGCGCGTACCTCGATCGGCACCTGGTAGGTCGCGCCGCCGACCCGGCGGCTGCGGACCTCGAGCGTGGGCTTGACGTTGTCCAGCGCGCGCTTCAGCGTGATCACCGGGTCGTTGCCGGTCTTGTCCCGGCAGCCCTCGAGCGCGCCGTAGACGATGTGCTCGGCCACGGACCGCTTGCCGTCCCTGAGCACCTTGTTAGCCAGCGCGGTGACCAGCGGCGAGCCGTAGACCGGGTCGGTGACAAGCTGCCGCTTCGCTGCGGGACCCTTGCGAGGCATTAGCTCTTCTCCTTCTTCGCTCCGTAACGGCTGCGCGCCTGCTTCCGGTTGCGGACGCCCTGGGTGTCGAGCGACCCGCGGATGATCTTGTAGCGAACTCCGGGCAGGTCACGCACCCGGCCGCCGCGCACCAGCACGATCGAGTGCTCCTGCAGGTTGTGCCCGACGCCGGGGATGTACGCGGTGACCTCGATCTGGCTGGTCAGCCGCACCCGGGCGACCTTCCTCAGGGCCGAGTTCGGCTTCTTAGGCGTGGTCGTATAGACGCGTGTGCACACGCCACGGCGCTGCGGGCTCTCCTTGAGGGCCGGCGTCTTGTTCTTCGCTACCTTGTCCTGGCGGCCCTTGCGGACCAGCTGCTGGATCGTGGGCAACCGCGTCTCCGTCTTTCCAGTCGTTCCGGCCCGCGCTCACGCGCGAGCCCCGTCACGTTCTTTGCTGGCGAGCCTTCGAGGTACTTAGGCGGTCTCAGGGCCCCAAATCGGGACTCCGTAACCTCCCAGCCTGGGGTTTTCTGCCCTCCGCCGACCCCCGAGGTCGGGCGTGTCGCCCTGACCGGGAGTCAATTGGCCCGCGAGGAGCCGACTTGCGTGAAGGGAAGAAACCCCGCTGCCAGCAGGTCAGCCACCCCGAGCCAGCCCCCGGCCCGCGATCTGATGACCGTGGTCCTGACCTAGCTCAGCTGGCATGCCGTCAGCTGGCATGCATACGCGCCCATACGTACACGGACACGAATGAGAAACCTACCATGACACAACCGTCAAGCAAAATCGAGCGCCCACTGCCCTAGTCCCCCTGCGGGGCAGACCGTGGATGCTCGGCATACATTGCTCGTGCTATTACAACATACCCCCTCCCCCGTTTAATCCCGGCCTGATCGGGAGACTGCGGCCGGGGCGACGGGCGGGCGAGGGCTCGCAGGGGCCGGGGGGAGGTGCGGGACCCGTTCGGCCGATATGCCGAACGGGCTGGCGGTCAGCGTGGAGCCGGCCGCCAGCCCGTTACGGGGATAGGCGCGTTACCGGTTGTACGAACCGAAGTCGTACTCCTCGAGCGGCACGGCCTCGCCCGAACCCTGCCCGAACGGGTAGGTCTCAGGCTCGGCGTAGGAGCCGGGCGGGAAGGCCGACGAACGGGCGTCGTCGGTCGGCTCGACCCGGATGTTCCGGTACACCGGCATGCCGGTGCCGGCCGGGATGAGCTTGCCGATGATGACGTTCTCCTTCAGGCCCAGGAGCGAGTCCGACTTGGCGTGGATCGCCGCGTCGGTGAGCACCCGGGTGGTCTCCTGGAAGGACGCGGCAGAGAGCCAGCTCTCGGTGGCCAGCGACGCCTTGGTGATGCCCATCAGGACGGCCCGGCCGGAGGCCGAGGTGCCGCCGTCGTTCACCACCGCGCGGTTGACCTCCTCGAACCGGGGCCGCTCGACCAGCTCGCCGGGCAGCAGCTCGGTGTCGCCGGACTCGAGCACGTTCACCCGCTTGAGCATCTGCCTGATGATGATCTCGATGTGCTTGTCGTGGATCGAGACACCCTGCGACCGGTACACCTCCTGCACCTCGTGCACGAGGTGCAGCTGGACCGCCCGGCCGCCGAGGATGCGCAGCACCTCGTGCGGGTTCATCGCGCCCGCGATGAGCTGCTGGCCGACGGCCACGTGGCCGCCGTCGCTGACCAGGAGCCTGGACCGCATCGGGACCTGGTACGACACCTCTTCCGAGCCGTCGTCCGGGATGACCAGGATCTTCCTGGTCTTCTCGGTCTCCTCGATCTTGACCCGGCCCTCGTACTCGCTGATGGGCGCCATGCCCTTGGGGATGCGGGCCTCGAAGAGCTCCTGGATACGCGGCAGGCCGTGGGTGATGTCCTGCCCCGCCACACCACCGGTGTGGAAGGTCCGCATGGTCAGCTGGGTACCGGGCTCACCGATGGACTGGGCGGCGACGATGCCGACGGCCTCGCCGACGTCCACCCGCTTGCCGGTGGCCAGCGAACGGCCGTAGCACTTGCCGCAGACGCCGATCTTGGCCTCGCAGACCATCACGCTGGACGTGCGGATGGTCTCCACCCCGGCCTCGACCAGCCGGTCGATCATCAGCTCGGTGGTGTCGTCGCCGACCTTGGCCAGGATCACGCCGTCGATCTCGATGTCCTCGGCGATGGTCCGGCCGGTGCCGCCGTTCTCGATGTTCGGCAGCTTGCGCAGCTGACCGTCGGCGCCCTTCTCGGCGATCCGCATCGGGAGCGACCGGTCGGTGCCGCAGTCCTCCTCGCGGACGATCACGTCCTGCGCCACGTCCACCAGGCGCCGGGTGAGGTACCCGGAGTCGGCGGTCCGCAGTGCGGTGTCGGCCAGGCCCTTGCGGGCGCCGTGGGTGGAGATGAAGTACTCCAGCACGGACAGCCCCTCGCGGAAGCTGGACTTGATCGGCCGCGGGATGGTCTCGCCCTTGGGGTTGGAGACCAGGCCGCGCATGCCGGCGATCTGCCGGACCTGCATCGGGTTACCACGGGCGCCGGAGTTGACCATCATCCAGACCGAGTTGGTCTCGGGGAAGGCCTTCTCCATGTCCTGCGCCACCTCGGCGGTGGCGTGCGTCCAGATCTCGATGA
>JAICWX010000092.1 GCA_025934635.1 Streptosporangiaceae bacterium
ACGGCCACCTGATGGGCTACGTGGCCGGCCCGGTGCACACCGACGTGTGGGACTGGTGGGTGGGAGTCCACCACAACATCGGCATCGGCGGCGCGCCGATGGACATGCAGATGCCGGGCACCTCCCCGTCCCCGGCCATGAGCGGCAGGTCCTCCTCGCCGTCCATGGCCCCGTCGATGTCGCCGTCCGCCTCCATGAGCAGCATGAGCGGCTGACCTCACTCGCCTAAGTCACCATCAGCCGGTTCTCTCCGCGGGCACGGCCGGCCAGGTCCAGTCAGAGCCCTGTTCGTGGGCGGCGGCCACGCGGAACACGGTCACGTCGTCGTAGGTCCGGCCGACGACCGACAGCCCGGTGGGAACGCCGTCGCGGGACCGCCCGGACGGCACGCTCATCACCGGGCAGCGGCTGGCGATGTTGAACGGCAGCGTCATCAGCGCGTCGAGCCAGTCGGGCCGGGGGCGGCCGTTGATCTCGACCGGCTGATCGGTGTCGTACTCGGCGGGCAGCGCCGGGACGGCGAAGGTCGGGCAGATCAGCGCGTCGTACTCCGCCAGCAGCTCGCCCAGCGGCTGGTAGATGCTGGCCTCCAGCCTCAGCCCGGCGACGAAGTCCTCCTTGCTGACCTGGGCGGACTCCTCGGCGAAGCGCCGGGCGTAGCTGGTCAGCTCGTCGGCCCGGGCCGGGTACAGGTCACCGAGCGAGGGACCGAAGATCATGCCGAAGTGGATCCGGGCGGCGCGGTTGATGGTCGCCAGGTCCCAGGGCAGCGTGACCTCCTCGACCGTCGCGCCCGCCGATCGCAGCCGGTCCGCCGAGGCGGCCGCGTTCGCGGCCACCTCCGCGTCCACGTCGTAGCAGCCGAGATCGGAGCTGAACGCGATCCGCATCCCGGCGACCGGGTCGAGGGCGGCCGGGATCTCCAGCTTGGGCCGGATCGAGGCGACGTCGGAGGGGTGCGGCCCGGCGATCACGTTCTGCAGCAGCGCGCAGTCGGCGACGCCGCGGGCCAGCGGCCCCTCGTGGCAGTAGTGATCCAGGTTGAAGATCTCCACCTCCGGCACCCGGCCGTACGGCGGCTTGAACCCGGTTACCCCGCAGAACGCCGCCGGGATCCGGATCGAGCCGCCGATGTCGGACCCGGTGGCCAGCGTGGCGGACCCGGCGGCGAGGGCCGCCGCCGAGCCGCCGCTGGAGCCGCCCGGCGAATAGCCGGTGTTCCACGGGTTGCGGGTCACCCCCCACAGCCGGGACCAGGTAAACGGGGCGCAGGAGAACTCCGGCGTGGTGGTCCGGGCGTGCACGATCCCGCCCGCGTCGATGATCCGCTGGGCGAAGACCGCGGTGTGGTCGGCTACCTCGTCCCGCAGCGGCAGCGACCCCAGGGTGTTGCGCTGGCCCGCGATCGGCGCCTCTTCCTTGACCGCGACCGGGATGCCCTCCAGCGGCCGGGGCGGTTCCCCTGCCCGGCCGTACCGCTCCTGCGCGGCCCGGGCCGCGGACAGGGCCTGCTCGTAGAACGTCTCGGCGAAGGCGTTGACCGTCGGCTCGACCGCCTCGGCCCGCTCGATGACCGCCGTCATCAGCTCGACCGGGGACAGCTCGCGGGCCCGGAACCGGGCCAGTGCCTCGGTCGCGGATAGATAAGGCAGGTCGTTCGTCACGGGCTGGCCTCTCCGCCGGCGGTTACCTGGGATCGCCGGGCCGGCTTCCAGCCCGGCCGGGGGACGCTCGCGCGCAGGCGCTGGGTATAGGGATGCTGCGGGTCGTCCAGGACCCGGGCGGTGGCGCCGTGCTCCACGACCTGGCCGCGGTACATCACGATGGCCTGCTCGGTGAGCTGCCGGACGACGGCCAGGTCGTGGCTGATCAGGATGTAGGAAACCCCGGTCCGGTCGCGGATCTCGGCCAGCAGGTTCAGCACCTGGGCCTGGATCGACACGTCCAGCGCGGCGACCGACTCGTCCAGGATCAGCACCCGCGGCTCGGCGGCGAGGGCACGGGCGATCGCGACCCGCTGCCGCTGCCCGCCGGACAGGGCCCGGGGCAGCGCCCGCGCCTGCCGGCTGTCCAGGCCGACCAGTTCGGTCAGCTCGGTCACCCGGGCCCGGCGCCGGTCCGCGGCCCAGCCGTGGTGCAGCCGGATCATCTCCGACAGCGTCTGCTCGGCGGTCTGCCGCGGGTCCAGGCTGGTGTACGGATCCTGGAACACGATCTGGACCTCACGCCCCCGCCGCCGCCGGTCCCGCGCGGCCCGGGCCGGCCGGGAGCGGTCGTTTCCGCAGGCGGTGATCGTGCCGCCGGTCGGGCTCTCGAGCCCGACGATCATCCGGGCGATCGTGGTCTTGCCGGAACCGGATTCCCCCACGATCGCCAGCGAGCCCGCCGCCGGGACCGTGAAGGTCACGTCGTCGACCGCGGTGAGATCGCCGAACTCCTTGCGCAGGCCGGCCACCGCCAGGACTGGTTCAGGCATCGGCGGCCTCCGGTTCTGTGGTTTCCGGATCGGTGCTCTCCGGGTCAGTGCTCTCCGGGTCAGTGCTCTCCGGGTCAGAGGTGAGCTTGCCGCGCAGTTCGGCTGCCCGCAGGCACCGGGACAGGCCGCCGTCGAGCTCGGTCAGCCCCGGCCCGGTCTCGCGGCAGGCGTCCTGAACATAGGCACAGCGCGGCGCGAAGGCGCACTGGCCGTCCGGGGCCTCGAAGGCGGACAGCGGGCGCCCGGGGATCGCCCGCAGCCGCCGCGTGGTCCGGGTGATGTCCGGCCGCGCGCCGGCCAGCGCCGCCGTGTACGGGTGCAGCGGATCGTCGTGCAGCCGGGCCGAGGCGCGGAGTTCCACCAGCTGCCCGGCGTACATCACCGCCGTCCGGTCGCAGATCGCGGCGGCGAGTTCCAGGTCGTGCGTGATGAACAGCATGCCCAGGTTCAGTTCCTGGCGCAGGTCGTCGAGGATCGCCATGACCTCGGCCTGGGTGGTCACGTCCAGCGCGGTGGTCGGCTCGTCCGCCAGCAGCAGCCGCGGCCCGGTCAGCAGCGCAGCGGCGATCATCACGCGCTGCAGCAGGCCGCCGGAGAGCTGGTGCGGGTACTGGCGCAGGCGGCGCTCGCCATCGTCGATTCCCACCTGGGCCAGCATCTCGACGGCCCGGCGGGCCGCCTCGGCGGGCCGGACGCCGAGGTTGGTGCGCAGCGCCTCGGTCATGAAGTCGCCGATCCGGCGGACCGGGTTGATGTGCGCCCGCGGGTCCTGGAAGATCATCGCCACCTGGCTGCGGTAGCGGCGCAGGTCGCTCCCGCCCAGCGCGGCGACATCGCCGCCCTGGAAGCGGATCGTCCCCTCGGCCGCGGCGCCCTCCGGCAGCAGGCGGCCGATCGCCCGGGCCGTCATCGACTTGCCCGAACCGGACTCGCCGACCAGGCCGACCGCCTCGCCCGGGCCGATCCGCAGCGAGACGTCGCGGAGCACCGATCGCGGCCTGCCCTCCACCCGCAGCCGCACGGTCAGGCGGTCCACCTCGAGCAGCGGCCCGCTCCCCGGTGCACTGCTCACTGGTCCACCTCCGCGAACAGGCGCTCGCCGAGCACGTTGAACGCGACTACCACGACCACGATGCAGATCCCGGCGGCCAGCGCCGGCAACGGGTAGCCCTGCGGGATCCCGGTCTGGTTCTCCGAGATCATCACGCCCCAGTCCGGGTTGGGCGGCTGCACGCCGAGGCCGAGGAACGAGATCGCGGCCAGGTCCACCATGGCCCAGCCGAACATGATGGTCGCCTGCGCGATGACCAGCGGCAGCATGTTCGGGACCAGGTGGCGCAGGCAGATACCGGGCGCGGAGACGCCCTGGACCTCCAGCGCCGCCACGTAGGGCTGGCCCCGTTCTTTCAGCGCGGCCCCGCGCAGCACCCGGGCGACGTACGGGGTGTACGCGACGGCCAGCGCGATCGCCGCGGCCGGCAGGCCGGCGCCGAACACCGCCGCGGCGAGCACGGCCAGCAAGATGCCGGGGAACGCGAACAGGATGTCCAGGCCGGAAGAGATCACCGCGTCGACGGCGCCGCGGCGCCAGGCGGCGACGACCGCGAGCAGCGTCCCGGCCGTCATGGCCCCGATCACCACCCCCAGCGGGCCGAGCATCGAGGTGGCCGCGCCCGCCAGCAGCCGGGACAGCACGTCGCGGCCCTGCCCGTCGAAGCCCAGCAGGTGCCCGCCGTCCGGGCCGACCCAGGCCAGCGACAGGTTGGTCAGCACCGGGCTGTACGGGGCGAGCAGCGTGCCGAACAGGGCGGCCAGCGTGGCTACCGCGATCACGCAGGCGGACGCGATGCCGGCCGGCCCGGTCGCGCGCAGCCGGCCCAGGACCCGGGTGCTGGCGGGCCGGACCACCTTGTCCGTGGTCAGCACGGCCGGCCCCATGGCCGCGCTCACCGGATGCCCCTCACTGTGTCCCTCTCACTGGGCTCGGCTCCCCAGCGTCACCCGCGGGTCGAGCACCGCGTACAGCAGGTCGACGATCAGGTTGACCAGCACGAACGCCGTGACGAGCACCAGCGAGATGCCCTGCACCACGGCCAGGTCCTTGGACTGGGCCGACTGGACCAGGTAAGCGCCCAGCCCGTTCAGGCTGAACGCCGTCTCGATCACCGCGTCGAGCGCGATCAGCGAGGCGATCGTGATGCCGGTGATCGTGGTGATCGGGATGGCGGCGTTGCGCAGGACATGCCGCCTGATCAGCTGCCGGCCCGGGATGCCCCGGCTGACCGCGGTCTGCACGTGCTCCCGGCCGGATTCGGTGCGGACCGCGGCCCGGGTCACCCGGGCCACGATGGCCAGTGACGAGATCGCCAGGGCCACCGCGGGCAGCGTGAAGTGCCGCAGGCTGCCGCCGAACCCGGCGCCGTTGCCGAGGGCCGGGAACCAGCCCAGGTCCACCGCGAACACCAGGATCAGCACGATCGCGGCGACGAACCCGGGGATGGCCGCCGAGACCGCGGTGACCAGCAGCGTGGCCGTGTCGGCCAGCCCGCGCCGCAGCCCGGAAAAGATGCCCAGGCCGATGCCGAAGATCACGATCAGCACCGAGGCGTAGGCGACCAGGCCGGCGGTGGTCCAGATCCGGGACGCGATCAGGGTCGACACGTTCTCCCGGAGCGTGATGGAAATCCCGAGGTTCCCGTGCAGGGCCCCGCTCAGCCAGTACCAGTACTGCACGAAGAACGGGTCGTTCAGGTGGTAGCGCTGCTCCAGCACCGCCATCGAGGCGGCCGGCAGCGACCGCCCGCCGGACAGCGCCGAGACCGCGTTCCCCGGCGCGGCGTACAGCGCCGCGAAGATCACGAAGCTGGCCACCAGCAGGCTGGCGGCGAGCATCGCCAGCCTGCGGGCCAGGAACCGTCCGAGCATCGCGGGCGCCCGCTCAGCCAGTCCCGCCGAGGCGGTCAGCCCACGGCGCGAACATGTAGGCGAACGAGGCGACCGCCCCGGTCAGGTTCTTGCTGGTGATCAGCACGGTGGTCGGCTGCACGTCCGGGATCCACGGCAGGTTCTTAGCGGCCAGCTGCTCGGCCTGCGCCACCAGGGACGCGCGCTGGCCCGGGTCGGCGGTACCGCGGGCCTGTTCCAGCAGCGCCGTCGTCTTCGGGTCGTTGTAGTTGTCGTAGTTCTGCGAGCCGCCGGGCAGGACGATCGTGGACAGCAGCGCCGCCGGGTCCGCGTAGTCGCCGTAGTTGATGGTCAGGAACCCGTCGACGCCCGCCCGGGCCTTGGGGTCGGTGAAGAAGTTGATGTAGTTCTGGGCCGAGACCGACGAGAGCCTGGCTTTCAGCCCGATCGCCTGCGCGGCCGACTGGTACGCCCCGGCCACCGCGGCGATGTTAGCCAGCTGGCTGGACATGCCGATCGTGATCGTCTTCCCGGTCGCGCCCGCCTGCTGGACGAGCTTCTTCGCCTGCGCGAGGTTCTGGGACATGACCGGCGAGCTGTCGTAGGCCTTGGTGAACACCCCGCTGCCGTAGCCGAACGTGCCCGGGTTGGCCAGCCAGCGCGGCAGCAGCGCGGCGCCCTTGTAGACCGAGTTGATGATCGACTGCCGGTTCACCGCGAGCGAGAGCGCCTGGCGGACCTTCAAGCTGCCCAGGACGCCCTTGAAGTTCGACACGATGAACAGGTCGCTCGACCAGCCCGGTCCCTGGGTGACGGTGACCGCCTTGCTGGCCTTCAGCTGGTCGAGGGTGTTCAGGCCGGCCGCGTACGTACCGTTGATCGCGCCGGTGAGCAGGCCGGAGGTGAGCGTGGTGGTATCCGGTACGCCCTTGAGCGTGATCTGCTGCACCTGCGGGTGAACCGAGGTGTTCCAGTAGCGCGGGTTGACCGCGGCGACGACGCCGACACCCGGCGTCCACGACTTGAGCATGTACGGCCCGGTGCACATGATCTTCCCGGCGGGCGTGCCGTAGTTCTTGCCCTGCTGCTGCGCCAGGTTTTTCTCGATGATGATCCCCGGCATCGACGCGAGCTCGCCGTCCAGCCAGTAGTCCGGCTGCTTCAGCGTGATCGTCACCTGGTTCGAGCCGGTCGCGGCGATCGACTTCACCCGCTGGAAGACCAGCGGGTAGAACCCGCCGAGCTTGGGGTCGGCCGCCCGGTCCAGGCTGTACACCACGTCGGCCGGGGTCACCGGGTGGCCGTCCCAGAACGTCGCCCCGGACCGGATGGTGTACACCGTCGTGGTCGCGTCCGGGTGGGTGACCGTGGCCAGCCCCGGCTGGAGCGCGCCGTC
Organism: Streptosporangiaceae bacterium; assembly: GCA_025934635.1. Next base: position 6,777 of record JAICWX010000092.1, read on the forward strand.
CGGCGCCTGCCGCAGCAGGGACTCGCACATCAGCGAGTCCGCCGTGTTCTCCGGGTAGTCGAAGGCGAAGATCGGGTCGAGCGAGTTGACGTCCCGGTAGACCGCCCAGACGGCCGACGAGACCGGTTTGGCGCCGGCCGCGGTGGTGGCGGTCAGGCCCTTGGTCGGCGAGACGTTGCCGGCCGTCGAACCCGCGCTGCCGGCCGACCGGCCGCACGCGGCCACGGCGAGGACGAGCAGGCCGGCGGTAACCGGGATCCATCGTCGTGATCGAGCCATTGGTTCCTCCTTGGGAGAATGGGCGTCCCCCGCCAAGCCCGGCGATCTACGCCAACTGGTAGGCCACCTGGCCGCGGACCCAGGTGGCGGTGACGGCCGCCGTGCCGATCTCGGCGGCGGGAAGGTGGCTGAGGTCGGCGTCCACGACGGCGAAATCGGCGTCAAGCCCGGCGCGCACCGATCCGGTGACGTCCGCCAGGCCGTTGATCCGGGCGCTGCCCGAGGTGTAGGCGGCCAGGAAGGAGGGCAGGTCGAGCGCCTGCTCGGGCAGGAACGGGTCGCTGGTCCCCGGCGCGCTGTTCCCCAGGTCGGGCCCGGCTCCGGGCGGGGCCGCCCGGTTGACCGCCACGTGCGCTGCCCACAGCGGGTTCGGGCTGCTCACCGACCAGTCGCTGCCCGCCGCCAGCGGCGCCCCGGCGGCCTGCAGCGAGCGGAAGGGGTACTGCCAGCCGGCCCGGCGCTCGCCCAGGAACGGGATCGTCAGCACGTCCATCTGCGGCTCGTGGGCGGCCCACAGGGCCTGCATGTTGGCCGTGGCCGACAGGGCCGCGAACCGGGGGATGTCGTCGGGGTGGACGACCTGGATGTGGGCCAGGTGATGGCGCAGGCCGCTGTCCCCGTTCGCGGTCCGCGCCGCCTCGATCGCGTCCAGGGCGTTGCGCACCGCCCGGTCGCCGAGGGCGTGGAAGTGGACCTGGAATCCCTCGCGGTCCAGGGCGGTCACGAACCGGGGCAGCTCGGCCGGGTCGATGAAGTCGAGCCCGGTGTGCTCGGTCGCGCACCCGTCCGCGTCGAGGTAGGGCTCGAGCATCGCGGCGGTGTGCGTCTCGGCCACCCCGTCGAGCATCATCTTGACGCTGGTGGCCCGGAACCGCCCCGCCTGCCCGGACTCCCGCCGCCGGAGCAGGTCAGGGAGCTGGTCCAGGCCGCGGTCCCGTTCCCACCACAGCGCGCCGACCACGTTGGCCAGCAGCCGCCCGGCCTGCGCGGCCCGCAGGTAGGCAGGCAGGTTGTCCCGCTCGCCCGGGTCGCTGCCGATGATGGCGTCCTGCCAGCCGGTGATGCCGAGGGACAGCAGGTAGTCCTGGGCAGCGGCGAGCGCGGCGTCCATGTCCTCGTCGGTGGTCCCCGGCAGCAGCCGGGAGACCAGGTTGGCGGCGCCCTCCTGCAGCGCCCCGGTCGGCTCGCCGCTGGCGTCGCGCTCGATCCGGCCGTCGGCGGGATCGGGGGTGGCGGCGTCGATCCCGGCCAGCCGCAGCGCGGCGGTGTTGACCCAGGCGCCGTGCCCGTCCCGGTTGGGGAAGAACGCGGGCCGGCCGCCGGTGACGGCGTCTAGCGGCTCGCGGCTCGGCAGGCCGCCGGGGAAGGCGTCCATCGACCACCCGCCGCCGGTGATCCATTCCAGGTCCGGGTGAGCCCGGGCGTACCGGTCGATGATCGCGAGGTAATCCGCCGCCGTCACGCCGTCCCGCAGGTCGCAGCGGCGGAGCTGGCCGCCCGCGTACACCGGGTGCACGTGCGCGTCGATGAAGCCGGGCAGCAGCGTCCCGCCGCGCAGATCGACCAGGCTGACTCCGGCCAGCCCCGGGCTGCCGCCGCCGCCGGCGCCCGGGGCGACTTCCGTGGCCGGCCCGACGGCGGTGATGGTTCCGCCCCGGACCCGGACGCACGTCCCGGGCGGCAGGAAAGCCTGGCCGTCGAAGACGGTCCCGTTGCTGAAGATGATCTCTTCGCCAGTGATCGACACAGCCACCTCCGGGGAGCCAGCGGGCTCTTGTGCCGAAATTTAAATACCGGCCTATTGCTATGTCAATGGTTGTGACAAAATCTATGACAGAGGTCGCCTCCCCCGGGTGGGGCGCAGGCCGGCCGGAGGACCCCGCCGTTTCCCCGAAACTGGATGACGATGGACACGACCGACACGCCGCCGCAGGCGCGCACCCGCCGCGGCGGGCTGCCGCGGGGGTTCCTGACCGCGGAGCGGATCGTCGAGGAGAGCCTGCGGCTCCTGGACACCGACGGCGTCGCCGGGTTCAGCATGCCCAAGCTCGGCCGGGCCCTCGGCGCCGACCCGACGGCGGTCTACCGGCATTTCGCCAGCAAGGATGACCTGGTCCTGGCGATCGCGGACCGGCTCATCGCCGAGGCCATGGACGGCCTGGCGCCGAGCGAGTGCTGGGTGGAGACGCTGATCGACACCACCAGGAGGCTGCGGCGCACCTACCGCGCCCACCCGGCGGCCGCCTCGCTGTCATCGTTCCGCACCACCCAGCGTCCGGCCGAGATACGGGTCGTGGACGTGCTGCTCGACGCGGTGTTCCAGGCCGGGTTCGACGGGTACGAGGCGGCCGTGGTCTACCGGTCGCTCGGTGATTTCTCGCTGGCCTGGTGCGGCGGGGAAGCATCGTTGCTGGCGCTGCCCGAACCCCTGCAGGCGACCGACCGGGCCGCCTGGACCAAGACCTACCGGGCCGTCGAGCGAGCCGAGTACCCGCACATCTGGCAGGTCAGGGACGAGCTCCCGCTGGTGACCGACGACGACATCTTCGAAAGCATCCTGGCCATCGTGATCGCGGGGCTGTGCCAGCGCGCGCCCGCGCCCTGCACCTGCCCCCGGCACCGGGTAGTTTGAGGGTGCGTTCTCTGCGCGAGGCTGCAGCGGACGCTCAGCCACTGCTCGGGATGTCGGCGGGCACGCGAGGCCGTCCGAGCCAGCCTCCGGTGGCCCATGACCATCACGCCCAGCCCGGCGGTGCCGTTCCGGCACCTGCAGCGACTGACCGATAGCGTCGGTGTCCTCGAGCACGCCTACGGGACCGTGCCCCGGTATGAGCACGGCTACCGCGTCGACGACGTCGCCCACGGGCTGGTGGTGGTGTGCCGCGAGCCGTCACCGTCCGCCGAGCTCGTCACCCTGGGCCGCCGCTACCTCTACTTTCTCGCCCAGGCGCAGGCGGCCGACGGGAAGTTCCGCGGCCGTCTCGGCGACGACCGCCGGTGGCGCGGCCGGCCGGAGGCGCAGGATGCCTGGGGCCGGTCGCTGTGGGCCCTGGGCACCGCCGCGGCGCGCGGTCCGACCGCGGGGATCCGCGCGGAGGCCCGCACCCGGTTCGACGCGAGCGCGCGGGTCGTTTCCCCGCACCCGCAGGCCGTGGCGTTCGCCGCCCTCGGGGCGGCCGAGGTGCTCCGGCAGTGGCCGGGCGATCCCGGTGCGCTGTCACTGCTCGCCCTGGCCGGGACCGTCATCGGCGAGCCGGCCGCCGACGCGGCGTGGCCGTGGCCGGTCCCCCGGCTCAGCCACGCGAACGCGGCCATCGCCGAGGCCGTCATCGTGGCCGGCGACCAGCTCGGCCGCGACGACCTCCTGCGGGCCGGCCTGCGCATGCTCGACTGGCTGCTGGCCGGCGAGACAGCGAACGGCCACCTGTCGGTGGTGCCGGCCGCCGGCTGGGGGCCCGGCGAGGACCGTCCCGGTTTCGATCAGTATCCGAGCCAGGTGGCGGCGCTGGCCGACGCCTGCGTGCGCGCGGCGGCGGTGACCGGCGACAGCTCCTGGCTGTCAGGCGTGGAACTGGCCGTGGCCTGGCTGCACGGCCGCAACGACGCCGGCGTCGTCATGCTCGATCAGAAAACAGGCGGCTGCAGTGATGCCCTCAGCCGCACCGGCCGCAGCCGCAACCAGGGCGCCGAGGCGACCCTGGCGATGATTTCCGTGCTCCAGCAAGGCCGCCGGGCGAGCCTGGAAGCGGCTCGGTGACCAGCGGACCGCGAAATGGTGTTAAATGAAGCTGGTTGTCGTCGAAGTTCGTGTCCGTGTCACAGCGCCTGCGAAACTCTGACCGCGGGCGCCGTCAATTCCCAGGCCTGGCCTCGGAAGTACAGGCGGTCGCTACAGCCCGGTACGCACGCCCGTGCATGCCGATATCGCCTTTACAGGAGAGCAAGTGGCTCAGGGAACAGTGAAGTGGTTCAACGCGGACAAGGGCTATGGGTTCATCGCCCCCGACGACGGCACGCCGGACGTCTTCGTCCACCACTCCGCCATCGAGGCTGAGGGCTTCCGCAGCCTCCAGGACAACCAGCGGGTCGAGTACACCGCCACCCGGGGCGCCAAGGGCCCGCAGGCGGAGCAGGTCCGCCCGATCTGAGACCCCGCCGTACTGAGCCCGGGGCGGGCTCTGGAGGAACAGACCCTGCCCCGGGCTCAGCGGCGTCAGAGCTTAGCCAGCTTCGCGCACGGCATCGTGATCCGCACCCGGCGCGCGCCGAAATCGATGATCAGGCTCTCGTCGGCGTCGATGCTCACGACCCGGCCGAGGCCGTACTTGTCGTGTGTCACCTGGTCCTGCTCTGCGAACTGCTCGGCGGGCAGGACCTCGGGTGCCCTGAAGGGACTAGTGGGCAAGTGACGCCGGGTCGCGGCGCGGGCAGGCTTCATTATGACCAGTATGCGCCTGCAGGCGCTCGCCGCGCCCACGGCTCGCCGATTCCCGCACCGTACCGGCCGTCCCGTTAGGCCTCATCGGGCTGGCCCTGGCCGCGGCGGCGACTGTCCAGGCGAGCGGCGGCCGGCCAGTGCACGGCGCTGGCCCAGCCGAGGCGCTCGAAGACGCGGATGACGGCGGCCGAGATATCGACTTGCCGCGGATCGGCGCCGTGCCGGGCGCAGGCCGGGTCCGAATGGTGCATGTTGTGCCAGCTCTCGCCGAGCGAGAGCAGGGCCAGCGGCCACAGGTTGGTGGCCCGGTCGTGGCGGCGGGTGGCGAATGGGCGGGTGCCGATCACATGGCACAGCGAGTTGACGCTCCAGGTGACGTGCTGCAGCAAGGTCACGCGGACCAGCCCGGCCCACAGCAGCGTGCCCAGCGCGGTGCGCCAGCTGCCGCCGATCGCCCAGCCCGCGGCGAACGGCAGCCCGAGCGACACCAGGCACAAGGCCGGGAACGCGGCCGAGACCGCCCGCATGGCCGGGTCGGCGGCCAGGTCCGGGGCATAGCGCGCGGCCGAGGTGGGGTTGTCGCGCAGCAGCCAGCCGATATGCGCGTGGGCGAGACCGCGGAGCTGCCCGGCCAGGTGAGTGCCGTACCGGTACGGTGAATGCGGATCGCCCGGCCGGTCGGTGAAGGCATGATGCCGGCGGTGGATGGCGACCCAGCCGATGACCTCGCCCTCGAAGCTCATCGAGCCCGCGATGGCCAGCGCGACCCGCAGCGCCGGCGCGGCGGTGAAGCTGCGGTGGGTGAGCAGCCGGTGGAAGCCGATGGTCACCCCGAGCCCGGTCACCAGGTAGAAAGCCGCCGCGAGGAGGACGTCCGCGAGGTGCAGGCCGTGGCCCCAGGCGAACCACACCGCCGCCCCCAGCCCGGCGAACGGCACCACGACGATCGCGATCGTCACGGCGGCCCGGATCGCGGCCTCGACGGTACGCGCCGAGCGGCCAGCGTCCGGGAAAGCTTCGGTGCCTTCGTAGGCGACGGCGAGCTGATCGGTCATGGCGGTCGTTCCTCTCTGAACGCTGCCGGAACTGCTCAAAGTGGCCGAGCCCAGAAAATGAACGTGCTAACGCCGAGAACTCCGGAACGCTTATTGCCGGGCGAAACCGCTGCCGGGGTCCGGAGCAACGTTTTAAAGACTACCTTGCTTTTACCTGCTCAAACCCTGAAATATGGCCAGCCCGTTAGCGCCGCCCGCGCGAACCCCGGAAGCTTCCGGACGCGGCCGCCGCGCCGCGGCCGGTGGCCGGGATGGCCGCTGCGGCCCAGGAGTTCGCGGCCGGGTTGAGCCTGGCCACCGGAGCGACCCGCCGGGCCGGGGGGCCTGCGATCGAGCGCACCACCGGCGAGCCCGGGCCGGCGGTGACGGCCTGCGGCGTCACGCCCGCCTTGCGCATCAGGGCGCGCACCTCGGCCGCCTGGGCCGCGGTCTGCACGGTGACCACCACTCCGTCGGCGCCGCCGCGGGCGGTCCGGCCTGACCGGTGCACGTAGGCCTTGTGCTCGGTCGGGGGGTCGGCGTGAACGACCAGGTCGATGCCGTCCACGTGGATACCGCGGGCGGCGACGTCGGTCGCGACCAGGACGCGCGCCGCGCCGGCGGTGAACGCGGCCAGGTTACGGCTGCGATCGCCCTGGGTCAGGTTGCTGTGCAGCTCGGCCGCGGGCGCCCCGGCCAGGATCAGCTGGCGGGCGAGCTGCTGCGCCCCGTGCTTGGTCCGGGTGAAGATCAGCACCCGCTTGTCGCCGCTGGCCAGGGCGGCGACCACCCCCACCCGGTCGGCCGGCGTGACGGTCAGCAGGTGGTGGGTGATCTGGGCGGGCGGGGAAGCGCCGTCGACGGAGTGCCGGGCCGGCCGGGTCAGGAAGCGCCGCGCGAGAACGTCGACGGCCCGGTCCAGGGTGGCGGAGAACAGCAGCCGCTGCCCTTCCGGCGGAGTGGCGTCGAGCAGCCTCCGCACGACCGGCAGGAATCCCAGGTCGGCCATGTGATCAGCTTCGTCGACCACGCTGACCTCGACATCGCCGAGGTGGCAGTGGTCCTGCTCGATGAGGTCGGCCAGCCGGCCCGGGCAGGCCACGACGATATCGGCGCGGTCGCGCAGGGCCGTCACCTGCGGGCCCTGCGGGGTGCCGCCGAAGACGGCGGCCACGCTCAGCCCCATGGCCTGCGCCAGCGGCGACAGGACCGCGACGACCTGGGTGGCCAGCTCGCGGGTGGGCACCAGCACCAGGCCGCGCGGGCGGCACGCCATCGTGTAGCCGTCGGCCAGCCGGGCCACCAGGGGGATGCCGAACCCGAGCGTCTTACCCGACCCGGTCTGGGCCCGGCCGAGAATGTCGGCGCCGGCCAGCGCATCGGGCAGCACCGCGGCCTGAACGGGAAACGGCATCGTGATGCTGTTGGCGGCCAGCGCGGCGACCAGGGGGGCCGGGACGCCGAGGTCAGCGAAGGTGACCGGGCCGGCCGGGCGGGTAACGGATTTTTCCGCGGGTTTTTCTGCGGGCAGGACTGACAAAAGATGATCTCCAGGACTTGAGTGGTCGCATTGCCGAAGGCGCCACATCCGTGGAAACCGATTCGCTCGCCGAGCGACAGACGACCGGCGCGCCCTGATGGCGGCGCCTGAGGGCATAGTGCGCCCGTGGGCCCACATTAGCGCACGCCGTCCCAGGGTGATAGCCGTGCCCGGGGGACGCGCCAAGGCCGTTCGGCCTCATGGTCTTGGTCTTTTCTTCTTTACAGGGGCTCGGTGGCCCAGCGCCAGCCGCGCGTCTCGTCGTGCACCGCCCGCACCAGGAAGGCTTCCGCGGCGTCGGACAGTTCGTCGATGACCCGGATCAGCTGGCGGTGGAAATCGGCGGGCCGGCCGCCCTCGTGGTGCTCCCGGTGGCCGGCTATCGTCACCGCCGTACCGTCGCCGCCGGTCAGCCGCACCGTGACGTTCCCGTCGTAGTCCAGGCTGGCACCCGCGATTTCCCGGGCGCGGATGATCTCAGAACCCTCGTCGTTCGCCACCCATACGTTCTTCGCATCCATTGACGCCTCCTCGGGGCCCGTCCGCGCAGGGAGCGGGCTAGCTGTTACTGCCGGTCCGCTGCCGCCCCGGACGCACCGGCGGGTCGCCCTCCGGCCGGGCCGGTGCCGGCCAGCAGGGTCAGGACTTCGCCGATCGTGCGTTCCTGCCCGTCCGGTTCTGGCAGCGGCAGGTGCGCCTGGATGTGGTAGCGGTTGCGGCGGCCGTCCTTCTCCTTGACGACGTAGCCGGCCTCGACCAGGTCGGTGATGATGCCGAAGGCACTGCGCTCGGTGATGTCCAGGCTGGCCGCGATGTCGCGCAGCCGCACCCCGGGGTCATGAGCCACGCACAGCAGGACCCGGGCGTGGTTGGTCAGGAAGGTCCAGCTCGCCACAGTGGTAAGTTATCAGATTCCGGAAATATCTTGCTAGTTTTCTTATTCCAGCGTAGCGTGACGTCAGGTACCGGACTGCTCACGTGCCTGCCACCGGGCTGCCATGACAGTTCCAGAAGGAAGACACATGCCCGAGCCCGCCGCGCCGCATCCGGACCCGAATACCGCCGATGGCGCCGTCCCGCCCATGCCGTACCCGGGTGCCACCACGGCCGAGGCACCCTCGTTCCCTGACAATGCCATACCCGCTGATGGCGCCGTCCCGCCGTTGCCGTCGGAGGCGATGAACACGCGCACGCGGGCACCCGCCGCGGCGGGGCGCTGGCGCTGGCGCGCACGCCGGACCCGGCCGGGCGCCGGTCCGGTCGAGCCGTAATGGAGCATCAGGTCCGCGTCATGGTGTTAAATGAAGCTGGTTGTAGTCGAAGTTCGTGTACGTGTCACAGCGCCTGCGAAATTCTGACCGCGGGCGCCGCCTATCCGGGGCAGGCCTCGGAGGAGCAGGCGGTCGCAACAGCCCAGGATGCACACCCGTGGATCCTGATGGTCGTCTTAGCAGGAGAGCAAGTGGCTCAGGGAACAGTGAAGTGGTTCAACGCGGACAAGGGCTATGGATTCATCGCCCCCGACGACGGCACTGCCGACGTCTTCGTCCACCACTCCGCCATCGAGGCTGACGGTTTCCGCAGCCTCCAGGACAACCAGCGGGTCGAGTACACCGCGGCGCGCGGGGCCAAGGGCCCGCAGGCCGAGCAGGTCCGCCCGATCTGACGTCCTCGCAACGCGGTAAACGGGGGTGGCCCTGCGTGCAGGGTCACCCCCGTTTGCTTGTTCCGCCCCGCAGGGTGACGGCCCGCATCGTGACCGCCCGCATCGTGACGGCAGAGAGCAGCGCCGCCGCGGCGACCAGCGCCGCCGACAGGTACAGGGCCGCGTGCAGCGCGCCGGTGAAGGCCGCGAATCCGGCCCGGATGATCTGGTCCAGCGGGCTGCTGCCGCCGGCCGAGCCGCCGTGCGGGAGGGACACCGAGCCGGTCTCGATCACCTGCAGCACGTACGCCTGCAGCGCGGGCGAGGCGTGCAGGTGCGTCAGCCGGCTGACCAGCCCGGACCGCAGCTCGGCGTTGACGACGGCACCCAGGATGGCGATGCCCGTGACCGCGCCGAACTCCCGGCTGGTGTTCGTGGCCGACGCGGCCATCCCCGATCGCTCGGCCGGTACCGCCCCGAGTACCGATGAGGTAACCGGCACGACGCAGGTGCCGATGCCCAGCCCGGCCAGCCCCAGCGCCGCGGCGAGCGGCAGGTAGGCGGGGCTCGGGTTGATCACCACGTTCGTCGTCAGCAGGCCCGCCGCGAACAGCACGCACCCGGCCACCAGCAGCCAGCGGGCGCCGACGGCGGATATCCAGCGGCCCGCCAGCAGCGACGCGATGATCATCAGCACGGTCATCGGCAGGAACAGGCCCGCGATGCGGTAAGCGGAGTAGCCGGCGATCACGCCCAGGTACAGCGCGGTGAAGAAGAAGATCGCGAAGGTAGCGAAATACGTGCAGTAGGCGACCACGTTGGGGGTCGTGAACTCCGATACCCGCAGGTACCTCAGGTCCAGCAGCGGGAACGGCGCGCGGCGCTCCCACCACACGAAAGCCACACCGGCCGCCACCGACACCGCGAACAGCGCCAGCACGCCGGGCGCGGCGTAGCCGGCCGTCTCCCCGTTGATGATGCCGAAGATCAGGGCGGCGAGCGCGCCGCCGCCGAGCACGGTGCCCGGCAGGTCGACCCGGCCCGCTCCCGGGTCGGCGCTCTCCGGCAGGACCACGGCCGCGACGACCAGCGCGGCCAGGCCGAAGGTCACGTCGAAGAGGAAAATCCCCCGCCAGCTCCACGCCCCGGTCAGCGCCCCGCCCAGGACCGGGCCGAGCGCGAGCGAGAACCCGGATACCGCGGCCCAGACCCCGAGCGCGCGGTTGCGGCTGCGCTCATCGGGATAGAGGTGGCGGATCATCGACAGCGTGCCGGGCTCGCTGGCCGCCGCTCCCACCCCCATGACCGAACGGGCGGCGATCAAGATCCCGATGCTGGGAGCGAGGGCAGCCAGCGCGGCGCCGGCGCAGTAGACGCCGGCTCCGGCCAGCATGATCTTCTTGCGGCCGAACTTGTCGCCCAGCATCCCGCAGGCCAGCATGAGGCTGGCGAACGTCAGGGCGTAGGCCCCGACCACCCACTGCAGCGCGGAGACCCCGCCGTGCAGGTCCGACTGAATGCTGGCCAGCGCGACGCTGACGACCGTGTTGTCGAGGAAGGTCAGGAACAGCAGCGTGCACAGGGAGACCAGGGCCAGGGGGCGGCGCCGCGAGATTCCCCGGTCCGTCGCGGCGGGCGCGAGCGCGTCGGCCACGTGTCAGTTCCGGCAGGCCGCGGGCAGCTTGGGGCTGCCCTTCGGGTACTCCAGGTAGGCCAGCCCGCAGAAGCTCGCGATGGACACCTTCCAGACGCCGCCCAGGTAGACCGCGTTGCCCACCTGGTTCTTCAGCAGTGGCGTGCCGAGCAGCAGCAGGTCCCAGTGCACGGTGGCCTGCGACGGCGACGAGATGATCACCGAGCTGACCCTCGCGGTCGACCCCATGGCAGCCTGCCCGAACGACGTCTTGGCCTGGGCCTGGATGAACGCGGCCAGCTGCGACCCGTTCTGCACCAGGGCGAGCCGGCGCGGGATCGGCGCCTTGCCGTTGAAGACGGTCTTCCAGTTGGCCGTGATCGCGGCTACGGCTGCCGCGCCGCTGACTGGCTCGGCCGCGGCGGTACTCGACGTCGGTTTCGGGGTGGACGGCTTCGCCGCTGGGCTGCCGCCACCGCCACAGGCGGCCAGGGCCAGGCATCCGGTCGCCGCCAGCACGGCCGATGCCTGACGCAACCCCGGCCAGTGCAGGCTACGCATGGTCGCAGTGTGCCACACCAAAGGCCGCATGCGTACCGATACGGCGCCTACCCGGCCGACACGGCCGGATGATCTTGTAACAGATACTTCCCCGGCTGGACTATGTCCAGGTAAGCGGGTTATACGGGCCGGGAGGAACACCTGATGGCGAGCACGAGTCCGCGCTATGACGATCTGACTGCGCTGTTCATCAACTGCACGCTCAAGCCGTCGCCTGAGCTCAGCCATACCCAGGGGCTGATCGAGGTCAGCGCCTCGATCATGGGAAAGCAGGGCGTGCGGGTAGAAACGATCCGGGCCGTCGACCATGACATCGCGACCGGGGTCTGGCCGGACATGACCGAGCACGGCGCGGCCGCCGATGCCTGGCCGCAGCTGTATCCCAAGGTGCTCGCCGCGGACATCTTGGTGATCGCGGGCCCGATCTGGCTGGGCGACAACAGTTCGGTCACCAAGCGGGTGATCGAACGGCTCTACGGAAACTCGCACCTGCTCAACGAGGCCGGCCAGTACGCCTACTACGGCCGGGTGGGGGGCTGCCTGATCACCGGCAACGAGGACGGCGTCAAGCACTGCGCGATGAACGTCCTGTACAGCCTCCAGCACCTCGGGTACACCATCCCGCCCCAGGCCGACGCCGGCTGGATCGGCGAAGCCGGGCCGGGGCCGTCGTACCTCGATCCGGGTTCCGGCGGCCCGGACAACGACTTCACCAACCGCAACACCACGTTCATGACGTGGAACCTGCTGCACCTGGCGCGGATGCTCAAGGACGCGGGCGGCATTCCGGCTCACGGCAACCAGCGCTCGGAGTGGGACGCCGGCTGCCGCTTCGACTTCCCCAACCCCGAGTACCGGTAGCCGCCGCCCGTCCCCGCGCAGGACGGCCAGCGGTTATGCCGCGTGCGCGAGCTCCGGGACGAGGTATTTCCCGTTGACGCTGCCGAGGCCGGTGACCAGGTTGTAGCCCTTCTTGACCGAGTAGCCGTGCACGGTCACGCCGGAGAACGAGACCGTGTTGTTACCGGACGCCACCGGGACGAGGCCCGCCGCGTGCCTGGCGCCGAGGGCGTACAGCGCCGGGTTGATCAGCCCGAGCGAGCGGCCGGCCTCCTGATCGGCGAGCGCGACGATGGCGGCGAACATCGGCGCCGACTCGCTGGTTCCGCAGGACGGCGTCCAACCTCCCTGGCCGCCGCTGTAGGTCTCGAAGACGTTCACCGCGACGCTGCACGATGCGCTCATCGAGATGTCCGGGATGCCGCGCTGACGGCCGGTGACACCGCGGACGCCCTTCTGATAGCTGGGCCTGGCGTAGTACGCGGACTTCCCGCCGCCGGTGGCGAGCGGGTTCGGCCCCGCGTCACCGAAGATGAAGTTGCTCACCGCGGTGCTGTAGGTGTCGTTCCAGGCCGCGTCGTGACCGTTGCGGCCGCCGCTGGCGTTCAGGTTGAGCTTGGTACCGCCCACGGACGTCACGAACGGGCTGGTGGCGGGCCAGCTCGCGACCGGGTGGCGGTAATAGCTGCCGCTGTTCTGCTGGCCGCTCGCGCCGCTGTCGCCAGAGGAGACGACGATCGTGATGTGGCTCTTGGCGGCCTGGCTGAAGATGGAGCTGTACGTGTTGACGAAACCCCGCCCGAGGTCCTGCTCGGGCAGCCCCCAGCTCAGGCTGATCACGTCGCCGAGCTTGTGCTGGACCGCGTACTTGACGCCGAGGGCGAGCTGCTGCAGGTTGTCCTTGCCCACCTCGACCAGCACGAGCTTCGCGTCCGGCGCGCCCGCGTGCGCGTATTCGACGTCCAGCGAAGTCTCCCCCGCCCAGCCGACCATGTCGCCGTTGTCGGAGTTGAAGGCCGGCACCTTGCCGAACTTGACGATGCGCAGCGGGGGCGTGCCCAGGCCCAGGTACTGGTCAAACTGCAGCAGGTCGTTGGCGATCGTCGGTGATCCGAACGCGTCGACGAGCACAATGGTCCGGCCCTTGCCGTTGATGCCGCTCTTGTAGAGGGCGGGCAGGTTGTACGCCGCCTCGACCTGGTCAGGAACAAAGCACTTGATCTGGGCAATAGCCTCGCACTGCGCGTCGCTGACCGGGACCGGCGTCAGGAACGTGCCACGGACCCTGTCCGTGACCGGATGCACGACCAGCGCGCCCGGACCACTCGCGTGGCCGGCGCTGCTGGCGCCGCCGACGTTGCTCGCGGCGCTGGCCGTGCTAGCGGCGCCGGTCCCGCCGGCGACGGCGGCCAAGACAGCGGCGGCAGCGACCACCAACCGGGCAGAACTCGCTCTGGACATGCGCATCAGGCAACCTTTACGGCAGATAGGGCAAGCTGGGGCACGCCGACGATAACAGGCCGGGCTAGATCAAATAGCTGGAATCCGAAAAGGCCAGGCACGCCGCCGCGAGTCGCAGAAAACCGCTCCGCACGAGGACTGAGGAAGGTGCAGAAGCCCGCCGCCGAACTGCTGGCGCGGTTGTCTCGCTATTCCTTTGCCTGCGGCGGTTCCCCGGCCCCGTCCTGGCTGGCGCGGGTCGCGTGGCGCACCCTCACGGCGGCCGGCGTATCGCCGAGTACCGCTGAGGACTTACCGCAGCCGGCCTTAAGGCTTGCGCCCGACGCCTCCGGCGCAGGAGACCTCGGGGAGGTTGCCCTGGTGGCCGGGATCCGGCCGCCACTGCGAGACGGTCACCACTCCGGGCGGCAGGAGTTCCAGGCCATCGAAGTAGCGGCTGATCTGCTCCGGGCTGCGGGGGGTATAAGGGACCCCGCCACTGCCCGCGTTGTAGCGCCGTATCGCTTCGGTGTAGGCCGGATCGGTATCGGCGCCGTCGTAAACCGCCAGGTAGCTGCCGGACGGCAGGACGGCCAGCAGCCGGCTCACGATCGACCGCGCCTGGTCGAAGTCCGCGACCAGGCCGAGGATTCCCATCAGCATCAGGGCGGTGGGCTGCGCGAAGTCCAGCGTCCTGGCCGCTTCCCGCACGATCACTTCCGGGTCGCGCAGGTCAGCCTGGATGTAGTCGCACGCGCCCTCGGGGGTGCTGGCGAGCAGCGCCCGGGCATGGACCAGCACCAGCGGGTCGTTGTCGACGTAGACGATCTTTGACTCGGCGGCCACCTGCTGGGCGACTTCGTGGGTGTTGCTGGCCGTGGGCAGCCCGGTGCCGATGTCCAGGAACTGGCGGATACCCGCCTCGCCCGCCAGGTACCGCACCACGCGGACGAGCATGAGCCGGGACTGGCGGGTGAGGTCGGCCATGCCCGGGAAGACTTGCAGGACCATCTCACCCGCGCCGCGATCGATTGGGTAGTGGTCCTTCCCGCCGAGCAGGTAGTTCCATACCCGAGCCGAATGCGGCACGGTGGTATCGATGGCACTTCGCTGCTCGCGCTGATCCTCGTCTCCCGCCGGGGCCTGACCGCGCTCGGGCGGCGGCTGCCGGCTTGCCGGATCGTCGGCCACGGGAACTCCTGTCTCCTATCGGCATCTGACCGAAAGGCTACCGTTCTCCGGGTCGAACAGGCGCCGCCCCGCGGGCCACTTCCGGTGGCCTGCGGGGCGGCGCTGGGGCGTTACGCGTCAGGCGCTACTTCTCGACGTAGAACAGGCGCTTGTTGACGAACTCGTCGATGCCGAGCGGGCCGAGCTCGCGGCCGAAGCCGGAGCGCTTGGTACCGCCGAACGGCAGGTCCGCGCCCTCACCGGCCGGGGTGTTGACGTTGGCCATGCCGACCTCCAGCTGCTCGGCGACCTTGACCGCCCGCTCCTCGTCGGTCGACCAGACCGCGCCGCCGAGGCCGAAGTCCACCACGTTGGCGAGCTTGATCGCCTCGTCGTCGGCGCTGACCTTATAGACCACGGCGACCGGGCCGAACAGCTCCTCGCGGTAGGCGCGCATCTCCGGGGTCACGCCGGTGAGCACGGCCGGGGCGAAGTACGCGCCCTTGCCGTCGTCGAGCGTGCCGCCGACGTGCAGCGTCGCACCCTTCGCGACCGCGTCCTGCACCTGGGCCAGCAGGTTCTCGGCGGCCTTACGGGAGACCATCGGGCTGTAGGCCTCATCGGAGTCGTCGCCCGCCGGGCGCGGCGTCATCGCGGCGGCCCGCTTGACCAGGGCGGCCACGAAATCGTCGTAGACGTCGTCCATGACGATCATCCGCTTGTTGGAGTTGCAGGCCTGGCCGACGTTCTCCATCCGGGTGGCCCAGGCGGTCTCGGCCGCGGTCTCGACATCGTCGGTGTCGAGGATGATGTACGGGTCGGAGCCGCCCAGTTCGAGGACGACCTTCTTCAGGTTGCGCCCGGCCGTCTCGGCGACCGCGGTGCCGGCCCGCTCGGAGCCGGTCAGCGACACGCCGCGCAGCCGCGGGTCGGCGATCATCTCGGCGACCTGCTCGTGGGTCGCGAAGAGGTTGACGTATACGCCGTCCGGCACGCCCGCGTCCTTCATGATCTGCGCGATCGCCAGGGCTGAGGTCGGGCAGTTTTCCGCGTGCTTGAGGATGACCGTGTTGCCGACGATCAGGTTGGGCGCGGCGAACCTGGCCACCTGGTAGTACGGGTAGTTCCACGGCATCACGCCGAGGACGGGGCCGACGGGCCGGTACTCGACGCGCGCGGTGTCACGGCCGGGCAGCGGCTTGTCCGCGATGAGCCCGGGGCCGTTGTCGGCGTAGTAGTTGAAGATGTCGGTGCAGAACTCGGCCTCGCCGACGGCCTGCGCGGGCCGCTTGCCCATTTCTTTGGTGATCAGGGCGGCCAGGTCGGTGGCGCGCTCGGTGAACAGCTCGGCGATCCGCTTCACGATCGCGGCGCGCTCGGCGACCGGGCGCTGCCTCCATGCCGTGAACGCCTCGGTCGTGGCGGCGAGTGCCTCCGTCGCCTCCGCGTCCGTCGCGTAGGGGAAACTCTCTGTCACCTCGCCGGTCGCCGGGTCGGTTACCTGATAAGGCGGGGTCTGCGTCATTGCCTGCTCCCGGTGTCACTGCGGTAAAGGGTCCAGTGAGACAACGCTACGGGAGCCATGTTCCCAGCCCAAGACCCCGCCCCCTCCCCAGCCCGGGAACGGCACCCACCGGTACCGGCCGGGACGCCCGGCTGGACCGCGTTTACCCAGCCAGGGAGCCGTTTTGCTGGTGCTGGCAGGTGCCGGGTAGGCGACCCGGAGCGCTGGCCGGCCCGACCCGGTCCGCTATCTGAGGCGGTACACCGCCGAGCCTCCCTATCTGGGCAGTTGGTTGCATACCATGAAACAGCGCCCTAGCGGGCGGTGCGCAGGTCCCTTCAGGCGGGCAGGGACACTCCCCGTCCGCCCCGGCGCCAGCTCGCGATCGAGACCGGGGACGACTGCGAGGCCCTGGGTTAGTGCCAGCCGTAGCGCTGCTGCAGCCGGTCCGTGACCCGCTCGAACGGCTCGCGCGGCAGGGCCGCCGCTTCCCGGCGCATCCCGCCCTCGTGCACCCGGATCACCCGGTCCAGGTTGACCCAGGACGGCCGGTGCTCGCCGTCCCACCTGCCCGCGCCGACGGACACGAAGTCGCCCTCGCCGTCGTGGTCCTTGCTGGTCAGCTGCACGGCCAGGTAGGTGCCGGCCGGTTCGACGGCCACCACGAGCACCGGCCGGTCCTTACCCCGCCCGTCGTTCTCCTCGAACGGCACCCAGGTCCAGACGACCTCGCCGGGATCCGGGGCCCCGTCCGTCTGCGGCGAGTAGCTCATCCGTACCGGCCCGATGCGATGCGGATCGACCTCCGCGGTAGCGTCCGGCCCGGACTCGCCCGGCAAGACCTCCGCATCCGCCCGCGACGACCGGGCCGGCTCCCGGGCCGGGTGACCGTGTGCCGCACTCGCCGGGGAAGAAGATGAGGAACGGCCCGCCGGCGATGATGCCGGCCGCCGGCCTCCTCTCCGCCCCGCCTCCCGCGAGGGCGGCGTCCCGCCCTGGCGGCCGCTCGTCACCACGTCGGCCACGGTCTTGATCAGATCCCCCAGCAACCCCATGCCGTCACAATAACCGGGCGGCCGCGGCTCCGTGGGCCTGGCCGTCCAGCACCCCGCCCGGGACGCGGACGGGACGCTTTGCCCCGGGCCCGCCGGGGCGGCGGCACCGAGCCGTATTTACGTCTTACGGTATACCGCGACACGTAGTAGTATGACCCTCATGAAAGGCAGCATCGACGTCCTTGGCCGTTACGCGGGCCCGGCGACCTGGGTCCTCTCCAGCCTGGCAGGCGGCCCTAAGCACGGTTACGCCCTCATCAACGACATCGAGGAGTTCGCGGGGGTGCGGCTCCAGCCGGGCACCTTGTACGGGGCGCTGACGAGATTGCTCGATGGCGGCCTGATCGAGGCCACGGCGGCCGAAGGGCGTCGGCGGCCCTACCACCTCACGGCCGACGGTGCCGCCGCCTTGCAAGAGCACCTGACCGTTCAGCGCCGGGTCGCCGATCTCGGCCTCCGTCGGCTGTCCGCCGGCCTGGCGACGTCATGAACGCCGACCTGGGGACGGTTACCGCCCGGGTTTTCGCCCGGTGGGGCTGGAAATGCGTCCCCTTCGTCGCCCTGTCGTGGGCTCTGTTCTGGCCGGTCGGGCTGGCCTGGCTCGCCTTGTCGCTGATCCGTCTCCACCGGGCGGCCGACCACAGCGGTCCGGCCCGGGCCGGACGCCGGTCCAGCCGGCTGGTGTCGTACTACCCATCCGGGTGGCGGGCGCGCTACGGGGAAGAGCTCGCCGAGACGGTACGCCAGACGATCCTCGACGGCCACGGCGGCCTTCGCCTGACGCTGAACGTGGCCCGCGAGAGCAGCGCCGCGTGGTGGCTGACGGACCGGCGGGGCCTGGTGACAGTGACGTGCTGGTGGCTGTGCTGGGTGCCGCTGGTAGCCCAGGGTCTGGCACCGCTGGCGGTCAAGCTGAGCGGAGGGACCTACCGTAGCTGGTTCCTTGCCCTCTTTCTGCCCGGCGCCCTGCAGTGGGGCGTGATCACGGTCATGTTCACGGTCGGCGCCCTCATGCTCGCCGTGGCCGTGCGGGGAACACCCGCGCTTCGCCGGGCGGAGCCATAGCGGACTAGCCCTCTTCGTCCCTTGCCGGGCGCTGGCCGCCGCCAGGGACCGGAGGTGCGCCCGCGGTGCCGGCGATGAAGCTCAGGTGGCTGGCGGCCAGCCGCCCGCCGCCGTCCTGGCGGGCCAGCACGAGGGTGACGCGGACGGCCTCGGGTATGGGGTTGCCCTGGAAACTGCCCGGCTGGTCGTTGCGGGCAGTGACGACCGCGACGTCGCCGCCCAGCCGCCGGGTCTGTACATCGGTCAGCGTGAACGACTCGTAGCTGAGGCCGCCGCCTGGGCGGTGCCGGGCCAGCCACGCCTGCTTGGGCAGGACGAACCCGAGCGGCCCCACCGCGGTGAAGTCATCGGTCAGTAGCGTGTCCAGGGCCGTGAGATCGCCGTCACGCTCGGCGGCGGCCCAGTCGGCGAGGGTCGTCTCGATATTCCGCATGGCTGGAATTTCCCTTCCATCTCTCGAGACTCGTATCCGGAGAATTTTTCTCCGGATAAACGAGAAGGTAACACTAAGCGGATAAAATTTCTATCGCTTAAGCTAGTAGTGGAGGAGATCTATCCAGAAGTAGGGCACGCGTCGGCCAGCGGCACCGGCCCAGGCGCGCCCAGACGAGAGGGGAACCGGATGCGGAGGCAGGACCCGGCTCAGCCGACATCGCCGCGCGACCCTGGGCAGCCGGCGGCGCTCCGCGGCCCCGCTCACCCGGCGGTGCTCCGCGACCCGGCTCACCCGGCGGCGCTCCGCGCCGATGCCCGGGACAACCGGCGGCGGATCCTGGAAGCGGCTCGTGACGCGTTCACCGAGCGCGGGCCCGGCGCCCCGCTCGACGAGATCGCCCGCCGGGCCGGCATCGGGATCGCCACCCTCTACCGGCGGTTCCCGGACCGCAAGGCGCTGATGCTCGAAGTCGTCCGTGATGCCATCGAGCAGACCGTCACCGAAGCCCGGCTGGCGGTCAGCGAGGAGCCTGACCCGTTCCGCGCACTGGCCCGGTACATGCACCGGGTGATCGACGCCCGGACCGCTGCGGTGATCCCGGCCCTGCTCGGCGCGGTCCGGCTCGATGACGAGCAGCTCCGGCAGGCCCGGGAGACCGGGCCGGTGGCGGTACAGGCGCTGGTCGACGCGGCACAGCAGGCGGGCATCCTGCGTCCCGACGTCACCGCCGCCGATATCGGCCTGCTGATCGTGCGCCTGTCCCGCCCGCTGCCCGGGGGGCTCGCGGCCGGGATCGACAGCGGCCTCAGCCACCGCCACCTCGACCTGGTGCTCGACGGCCTGCGCGCGACCGCACGACAGCCCGCGCAGCTCAGCGGGCCCGCGCTCACCATGTCCGACCTGCGCCGCCTGCCCCAGTCAGCGGCCGACCGCGCCGGCCAGCGGGGGGAGACTCCCGCCGCTGGCTAGCGCCGGGCACGGGATGGGATGGGCCTTCCAGGCCGGCAGGCAACTGATCGCGGCGTGAATTTCGTCAGCTGACCGATGCCCATTTCTGCAATTTGCATTAATATTTTCTTGGCAATCGGCATCATGTCGTCCGGGGGCCACGCCCGGGACGGCGCCATGTACCCGCACTCAGAGGAGGTGGGCTGCTGCGATGACCGTCAGCATCAGCGATACCGGTGAAGAGCTGATGACCCGCCGGCAGGTGGCATACATGTTCCGGGCTACCTCGGAGGCGGTGGCCAAATGGGCACGGCGCGGGCTGCTGCCCGAAGTCCGCAACGGAGCCGGAAGGCCCCGGTACCGGCGTACTGACGTGGAGGACCTGTTCCGCAGCGGTTTCCGGCAGCGGCCGCGATGACC
>JAICWX010000627.1 GCA_025934635.1 Streptosporangiaceae bacterium
CCGAGCCACGGCGGCTGACGCGCAAGGGCCAGGAGACCCGCAGGCGGATCCTGTCCACGGCGGCCGACCTGATCTTGAAGCACGGTGTGGCCGGCACGCAGATCGAGGACGTGCGCACGGCGGCCGGGGTGAGCGGCTCGCAGATGACCCACTATTTTCGGGACAAGCACACCCTGGTCCAGGAGGTGATCGCCTGGCAGGCCAAGAACACGCTCGCCGATCACCGCCATCCCGCCCTGGGCCAGCTGGACAGCTTCCAGGCGTGGCACCGGTGGGCCGAGATGATCGTCGAACGGCAGACCGGACGCGGATTCCAGGGCGGCTGCGAGTTCGGATCACTGGCCGGCCAGCTCGTCGAATCCGAGCCCGACCTGCGACCCGACCTGGCCGCCGGGTACGAGCAGTGGCTGGACCTGTTCCGTCAGGGACTGCGGCTCATGCACGACCGCGGCGCCCTGGTCCCTGCCGCCGATCCCGATGCCCTCGCCGACGCCCTGCTCGCCGCCCTGCAAGGTGGACTGCTCCTCGCCCAGACCCTGCGCCGCGCCGACCCGCTACGCGACTCTCTCCAGGCCGCGGTGGCATACCTAGAGACATTCGCCGCGACGCCGGCCGGACCCGGCACCTGACGCGGCCGCCCGACATGCTGCCCAGGTGACGGTCCTGATCCAGTGATGACATCTAATTGGTGCCGTATGGCGAGGCCGATGGGTAAGCGCGTGGGACGGGGCCGACTAGATGCTCTGTGTGCACTACCGCGCCGGGCGATCTCGTCCGCCGTAACACCGCCCGTCGAGTAGTACTTAGTAGTACCATTGCTCTTATGGAGTCCGTGACGGTAAGCGAACTGAATCGGCAGACTGCCAGGGTGCTGGAGCGTGTCAAGGCTGGGGAGTCCCTCGAGATCAGCGAGTACGGACGCCCTGTTGCCCGCATCATGCCCGCCGCCCCCAGTACGGGGGTCCCCCTGCTCGATCGCCTAATCGCGCAAGGCCGGGCAACCCCGGCATCCAACCCCGGCCCCATCCCCCCCACTCCGCCCCGCGGCGAGGCGGATGGGGACATGTCGTCCCTCAGCGCAACTCTGGCGCAAATGCGCGATGACGAGCGGTACTGATGATCTACCTGGATACCTCGGCTGCGCTCAAACTCGTCGTAGCCGAGCCAGAAACCGGGCGCCTGGAACTGTGGATGGCAGAGCGCGCCGGAATCCCGCGCGTGTCCTCGCGACTGCTCCGCATTGAGATGCTGCGGACCGTGACCCGCGCTGCGCCGCACCAGATAAGCCGCGCCAATGTTGTCCTATCCGCGATCGCGTTGCTGAGCATGGACGATGTCGCTCCCGCGGCTGAGGTTATCGGGGACAAGACGCTGCGCAGCCTCGACGCTATCCACCTCGCGACCGTTCATGAAATACGAACCGATCTGAGTGCCTTCGTCTGTTACGACAAGAGACTGCAGGATTCAGCGCACGCCCTCGGACTGCCCGTCGAAGCACCCGCCTGACGACGTATACGCATAGTCGCTGGCCACACGGCGCCCCGAACTTGATGTTCTGCGCCTTATCCGCCCTGTAATGGGCAGCAGCGCAGACGTGCGCCGAATCGATCTGGAATTATTCGGGCTGGTAGCAGTTCGCGCTTGCCACGCTGCGAAGCCGCGGAGAACGCTGTCGTTTACGGACTTCAGAGCAGAGAATCGTACTGCTTCGCCGATTATCTCTATCCAGTGAAGCACCGCGTTCTGCAGCAGTTCGTCGGTGTCGAAACGCGTCCGGTCGTCCTGGACGTAGCGCCGATCCTACTGATCGCGGCCAAGACGTCCGCCAGACGCTCACGGTCGTCTCTCACAAGGCGGCGGCCTCTGCCAAAACCCGGTCCCGAATGCGCGCCTTCAGGCCACGCGGTGTGGCCACGTCCACATGACGCCCGACGATCTCTTCAACACTCGTCTCGATCCCATCGCCGCGAGCTACCGAACCGAACACGCGCACGTCACGCAAGCCGCGCCGGGACGCGGCCTCGAGGATCTGCCTGCGAACCGTCCGAAGATACCCGAGATCCGGGGTAGTACACCCGCTCATCAGCCCACACCGTGGTGACGGTGACCTCGCCGTTGCCGGTCTTGCCGTACCGGCCCAGCCGCTGATGGCCCGCATGCGCCGTCTTCCCGCCGTCCTTGCGGTCGCCGCTGTCATCGATCACCAGCACCCCGCCGCCATGCGGCGCGGTCGCCGGGTCCGCCAGCAGCAGCTCCAGCCGGCGCGCGTTGACCCGCTCCGGGTCCCAGCGCGACTCCGGCAGGAAGAACTACAGCCGCTGCACCACCGCATGCCGGGCACCCGTGACACGCACTCCAGAACAGGTCACGACACCACTCCCCGGCATAACAGCAGCTCATCCCAAGTCGACAAACCACCGTTAAGCGGCATCTATAAGGTAGGTCTTCTTCGTGCGAGCGCATTAAGAAACAGACCCACTACGACCACTCCGAGCACCGCTTGAGTGCCAACAAGAATCCGTGTAAAAGTTTCGACTGGCG
>JAICWX010000060.1 GCA_025934635.1 Streptosporangiaceae bacterium
ACGTGAGTGGCGCGTGGTGGGAAGACGCAGTCGTTTACAACCTGTCCCGCAACACCACCCCCGGCCGTCCGCACCCGGGCGGTGGCGCACAAGGTCGAACTGTGCCTGACCCCGACCAACGCAAGCTGGGCCGACCCGATCGAGGCGCAGTTCGGGCCACTGCGGATGTTCACCATGGCCAACTCCGACCACCCCAACCACGTCGCCCTGGCCCGGCGCCTGCACGCCTACCAACGCCAACGCCCGCGACCCGCGCGTCTTGGACACCCAACGCCGAGAACGCGCCCGCGTCCGCAGCGAGAAAGACCACCACTGGGGTCGGCCCCAAACCCCAAGCGGACCTGACCAGCACGGTGATCCATCCCGGTCAACACACTAGCCCGGCCCGCGCCGCTGGCATCAGGCGAGCGGGCTGAGCTCGGCGGTCACGACGTCCGAGAGGCGTTGCGCGGTGGCGAAATCGGGGGTGAGGCGGTTCTTGGTGACCGCGAACGACGTCCCCGTGGCGGGGTTGGCGTAGGCGTAGCTGCCGCCTCCGCCGGGCCAGCCGAACGTGGTCGGTGCCTCGTCCGCTGGGGCGCCGACGCGACCGAGCGGGTAGCCCAGGGCCAGCCGCGCGGGGTTGCCGTAGACCTGGTCGGTTCCCTCGAAGGCGAGGGCCGACAGCTCCGCCAGCTGGTCCGCGGCGATCAGCCGGCCGTCCAGGACCGCCGCGTACACGGTCGCGATCCCCCGTGCGGTGAAGGTGCCCACTGACGGGACGTCGGCCTGGAGGAAGTCGGGGCTGTTGCCCATCGACGCCCGGGGCTGCCGTTCCCACGGCGCCAGGATGCTGTCGTGCTCCGCCGGTTCGGCCGGATGCGGCTCGGCGTCCTCCAGCCGGGCGAGCCGGGCGAGCTCGGTCGGGGGCACGCCGAAGTACAGCTCACCGACGATCC
This sequence comes from Streptosporangiaceae bacterium, assembly GCA_025934635.1. The sequence continues at coordinate 939 of JAICWX010000060.1, forward strand.
CGAGGGGCGCGGCGACCCAGTCGTGCAACAGCCGCCGCACCGGCTGCCCGGTGACCCGGCGCGCGATCTCGCCGACCAGGAAGCCGAAGGTGAAGGAGTGGTAGCCGGTCCGGGTGCCTGGCCGCCACCGCGGTTCCGCCCCGGCGATCGCCGCGCAGACCCGTGGCCAGTCGGCCAGGTCGGTGGGGCCGAGCCCGCCGGGCATCGCCGGCAGTCCCACCGTGTGCGTCAGCACGTGCCGCAGGGTCGCGGTCTCCTTGCCGTGCACCCTGAACTCCGGCCACACCTCCGCCACGGGCGTGTCGTAGCCGGCCAGGCCGTTCCTGACCAGCAGGTGGGCGATCAACGCGGCCACGCCCTTGGCGGTGGAGAAGCTGAAGAACGGGGTCTGCGGGGTCACCGGCCGTCCGGTCGTGCCGTCGGCAACGCCGGCGACCGCCTCGACGACCCAGTCTCCCCGGTGGTGGACGGCGACCTGCACGCCGGTCTCGGCCCCGGTGGCCACCAGTTCGTCCGCGACGTCCTGGACCCGGTGCTGGAGGGTCATCAGAGCTCACCGCGCAGCACGGCGCGGCCGGTGTCGGCGTCGAAGGGCACCGACGCGTGCTCGTGAACGATCGTCCAGGCGCCGCCCTGCCGGCGGAGGCAGCTCGTCGCTCGCACCCACATGCCGACCTCGGTGCCGTCCCGCATCGTGCCGCTGATCCGGACCAGGAAGTGGCAGAACGCGAGATCGGCTCCGGCGGTGATTTCCAGGTCGCGGATCTCGTGCCCGATCCCGGTGCGGTACGACGCGATCCACCTCTCCAGCCTGCCGGCCGGGTCCTCGCCGCGGCGGACGAACGGGCCGACCACGTCGTACAGCACGAGGTCGTCGTCGTAGCCGGCGGCCGCGGTGGCGGCGTCCCGGCGGCCGAACGCCCGGGTGCGGGTCTCCAGCAGCTCGCGGATCTGCCGGTCGCTGGCCGCCGTCATCGCTGGGCCACCTGACGGCCGAGCGCGTCCAGCCAGTCGCCGGTGCCCTGCTCGCGCCACTCGGGCTGTTCCTGGTCGTCCAGGAAGGTGCCCTGTTCGGTGAGCACCAGGCGGGTCCCGTCACCGTCGCGGGCGAACCGCACGGTGGTCAGCGACACGGTCGACAGGACCTCGTCGGTGAACAGGGCCGTGGTGTAGACGATGCGCTCGTCGGGGACGATGTCGTGGTACTCGCTCCTCGCGACGAGGGCGACCCCGCCGCCGCCGTGCACGGCCTCGGTGCCGCCGACCCGGAAGTCCAGCGAGTAGCGGCCGTCCTCGGCCGCGAACCACTTCGCCTTCGTGTCGCGGTCGGACCAGGCCGCGAAGACCGCGGCGGGCGAGGCGGCGTAGGCCCGCTCCAGCGTGAACGTGCCGTGTTTCACCGAGTGGCCGGTCATGATCCTGACTCCTTCGTCTGATCGTCGAGGACCGCGCCGAGGCGGTCCAGGCGGTGCTCCCACGCCGTGCGCTGGCGCTGCAACCACGCCTCGGCGTTGCGGAGGCCGGCCGGATCGATCTGGCAGGTGCGGACCCGCCCGGCCTTCTCCGACCGCACCAGCTCGCTGTCCTGCAGCACCCGCAGATGCTGGACCGTCGCGGCGACGGTCACCCCGAGCTGGGCCGCCAGCTCGCTCACGGTGGCCGGGCCGCGGGTCAGGCGCTCGATCACCGCCCGCCGGTTCGCGTCCGCGAGCGCGTGGAACACGCGGTCCGCCGCCTCCGCCTCATGCTTAAGCATGCACTTAACCTTAGCCGCCGGAGCCGCAAAGTCAAGTAGAGACTTAAGTTTCTGGTCCACCCGGCGGCGGGCGCCGGCCAGCAGGATGAAGTGGTTCGGCAGCCTGCTGACCAACGCGCAGGATGGGCCGAAACACCCCAAAGCACACGCGCCGAACACGGGGTGTCAACACCGACAACACGGTGATCCTTCAAGGTCAACGCACTAGCCGGTGGCGTGGTGGGCGGCCCGCAGCACGGCGCGGATCAGCGCGGCGGCGCGGGCGGCGGCGTCCGGGGTGGCGGCGGGCATGGTCCGGGCGGGGGGTGCGTCGGGGCCGCGGGCGAACCAGGTGTCGATGGCATCGGCGGCGTGCCGGGGCGGGCCGGTGTGCAGGACTTCGAGCTCGGCGCGGCCGTCGTCGTAGGTGATGACCGAGACGGTCAGGTCGGGGTCGGCGGCGAGCTGGGCGGCCAGCTCGCGCAGCGGGGCGGGGGTCAGCCTGTCGGCCTGCTCGCGGATGAGGGCGGGGGCGGCTCCGGTCAGGACGGTCTTGCAGATCTGGATCACGCCCGGTCTCCTCCCTGGAGGGCGGTGCGGGCAGGCGTAGGCAGCGTCGGGTCACCACGGCCGTGGCCCCCTCACGGATACCGGGCCGTTCCCTCCTGGTGACCAGCGCTTCACCCTACGTTAGAACCGGGGTCCTGTCGCCGGGCAATAGGGAGAATTCCCCACCCGGGGCAGGCACCCGGCGGTCACGGCGGGCCGCTCCCGGCTCCGGGCGGCCGGGGCCGGGGAGCGGCGTGCCCGGCCTTCTCCCTGCCGGAAGGGCGGGCCGGGCAGCATGCTAGCGCGGCCGGGTGGCCGTGACCGGCCCTGATGGCCGGCGGGCGGGATCGTCCCCGGTTGACGGGCCTGTCCGGGTTGGGGCAGCATGGCAGGGTACGCCCGCACGCTCCCTGGTGACAAGGTCCCCGCCCAAGTGGACGGGGCCGCCTGCGGACCGGGGGGCTTTGCCTCCCTGGCCTGGAGCCGGGCTTTCGTTCCTTATCCCCCCGAGGACGGGAGTCCCGCGCCGTGGCCACGCCCGGGCCGGGCGCTTTTGCGGGAATCCGGCGGGGACCGGGTTGACCGGAGGCCGGGCGGGCAGGACGGCCCCGGGCCGCAGGGCTCCCCGGTCGGTCAAGCGGCGGGTCCTGCGGCTCCTTGAGCCCCGGGCGGCCCGGATGGTGCGGCGGCCGGACAACGGCGTCCGGCTCTTTGCTGCCGGGCTGCCCGGCGCGATGCTCAGCGCGGGACCCCGGCTTCGTCTTCGCCGTCAACTTCGGCCCGGTGCCCGTGCCCCTCCCGGCCCACCGCGAGATCCTCCTCGCCAGCGGTCCCGTCGCCGGTGACGGCGTTTTGCCGCCCGATACCGCCGTCTGGCTGTCCAGCTGACGCAGCTCGCGCATTCAGCTTTTTTCCAGCAAACCGCATTATTCTTGAGGCCATGCCCAAGGTAAGGGTGCCGCGCAAGAACGTGACCCCGGACGAGGTCGTCGCCGTGCTCAGCCGCCGCCTCGGCCCCGGCTACCAGGTCGAGGCCAACGGCGGCCGCCGGGTCACCGCGCGGAAGAACCCGCTCATGTACGCGAACATCTCGATCAAGGACCAGCCCGGCGCGTCCGTCTTCGGCGTCCACGGCGGCGGTTTCCTGTTCCTGCTCAACACGCTCGGCCCCGCCCGCCGGGTCGCCGACGCCCTCCGCCGCTCCCCCGAGTTCCGCAGCCTCTGACCCGGGCGCTAGCACCCGAGGACGGCACGGAGCTGACCGGGTGACGGCGCATTACCCGGGCGGCCGTGATCGCCCGGATACAGACGGCAGGACAGGGACGGAGGCTGGCGGCCGGCCGGGGTGAACGGGTCGGTGCCGTCGGCCAGCAGGGTGGGCGAGCCGGTCATGCCGAGACGCTCGGCGTCCTCCTGGCTGGTGGCGACGTGCCGGGCGAGCCGGTATCCGGGGCGCCCCGCGAGCAGCGCCTCCAGCCGGTCAGCCAGCAGGTCCGCGCCCGGGCAGCCGGGCACCTGGAGGATCTCGAGTGTCGTGACGGCTCCCGGCCGGGGCCGGCCGGTAGCATGGTGCTCGTACCGCACGGGTAGCGGCCTCCTTCTTCTTCCGCGTACAGCATGCCAGGAGGCCCCGTCATGTCAGCTGTCCAGGTACGGCCGTTCCGCCGTAGCGACCGCGACCAGCTCACCCGGCTCGTCAACGCCCACGCCGAGGCGGTGGTGCCGGGCATGAGCGCGTCGGTGAACACCGTGCTGAGCTCACTGGAGCGACGGCCCGGGGAGTTCATCGAAGACCCCTGGGTGAGCGAGCGCATCACCCTGGTGGCCGAGCAGGCCGGCCGGGCCGCCGCCGCCGCGCACCTGCTGCGGTACTTCCCCGACGAGCGGGCCGGCGTGGCCGCCCGCGACGCCGGGGAGATCTGCTGGCTGCTGTTCTGGCCGCAGGCCCCGGCGGGCAACCCGTACTGGCCCGGCGCGACCGAGGCGGCGGAAGCGCTGATGGCCGCGTGCGCCGCGCAGCTCGGCCGCTGGGAGGTCTCCCGCCAGTACGCGGGCGGCGAGCTGCCGGTGCCCGGCGTGTACGGGATCCCGGAGCAGTGGCCGCATGTCGCGGGGCTCTACCAGCGGGCCGGGTTCCGCCACACCGGGCAGACCGAGGTGGTCTACCTGGCCCGGGTCCAGGACCTGCCCGGCCCGGGCGGCGCGCCGATCGAGGGGCTGACGGTGCGGCGGTCGGTCGGGATCAACGGCTGCCGCCTGTCCGCCGTGCTCGGGCCGGAGGTGACCGGCTACATCGAGGTCGAGATCCTGGACGAAGGCGAGCGGCTGTCCCGGCACGGCGGATGGGCTGACGTCGGCAACCTGCACGTCATGCCGTCGTACCAGCGCCGCGGCGTCGGTACCTGGCTGCTCGGGCAGGCCGCCGGCTGGCTCCGGCTGGCCGAGGTCAGCCGGCTGCTCACCTACGCCTGGCTGGACGGCACCGACCCGGGCGGGCTGAACTACGACGGGTACCGCGCCTTCCTGGCTGCCACCGGATTCTGCGAGCTGACCCGCACCGCCCGGGGCTGGACCAGGGAGCGGCCGACCGGCGGTATCTGAACTGAATCACGTTGTATTTTCCGCAGCTTGCCTGCCTCCTAGAAACTGAGAGCTCCTGTCCGGCCCGCCGGCCGGGTGGTGGCAGCAAGCGGTGAGGACTGGGCCCAGGCCGATACCGACGCACGCGATCGCCGAGTTCATCACGGCACGTCAACGGTAAGGACAGCCCCTCATGCATGCTCACAACCCGACGTCTGCTGACAGCACCGCGACCGTCGAGCCCACGACCCTGGACGCGGCCGGCCATGCCCTGGCCCGGGCGTGCGATTACACGCTCGGCCTGCAGGACGCCGAAGGGTGGTGGCAGAGCGGCTTCGAGACCAACGTCACCATGGACGCCGAGGACCTGCTGCTGCGCGAGTTCCTCGGCCTGCACGACGACGCGGTGATCGCGGCGACGGCACGCTGGATACGGTCCAAGCAGCGAGACGACGGCACCTGGGCCACCTATTTCGGCGGCCCCGGCGAACTGTCCACCACCGTCGAGGCCTACCTGGCGCTGCGACTGGCCGGCGACGAGCCGGGCGAGCCGCACATGAAGCAGGCCTGCGTCTGGATCCTGGACCAGGGCGGGCTCGAGGCAACCCGCGTGTTCACCCGGATCTGGCTGGCGCTGTCCGGCCTGTGGCCCTGGGACGACCTGCCGGTCATCCCGCCTGAGATGATCTACATGCCGGCCTGGCTCCCGCTCAACATCTACGACTGGGCCTGCTGGGCGCGGCAGACGATCGTCGCGCTCGCCGTGCTCCAGTCCTTCTCCCCGGCCCGCCCGCTCCCGTTCACCGTCGACGAGCTCCGCACCGGCGTCACCCCGAAGCGCCCGCCCGCCGATCCGTGGGCGCGCGTCTTCACCGCGCTGGACAAGGCGCTGCACCATTACCGTCCGGTCAAGTCACTGCGGCGGGCCGCCTTGCGGCGCTGCGCCGACTGGATCATCGCCCGGCAGGAGCGGGACGGCTCCTGGGGCGGCATCCAGCCGCCCTGGGTGTACTCGCTGATGGCGCTGAACATGCTCGGCTACGACGTGAGCCACCCGATCATGGCCAAGGGCCTGGCGGGCCTGGACCAGTTCACGATCATCGAGGACACCGCGGACGGCCCGATGCGCACCTTCGACGCGTGCCAGGGGCCGGTCTGGGGCACCGCCCTGATGATGGTCGCGCTCGCCGACGCCGGCCTGCCGCCCGATCACCCCGCGCTGACGAACGCCGCCCGCTGGGTGCGCGGCGAAGAGATCCGCGGGCCGGGAGACTGGCAGGTGCGCCGGCCGGGGCTGGCGCCGGCCGGGTGGTCGTTCTCGTTCGACAACGACGTCTACCCCGACAACGACGACACCGCCGAGGTGGTACTGGCGCTGCGCCGGGTGGTGCCGGCCGATCAGGCCGCTATCGACCGGGGCCTGACCTGGCTGACCGGGATGCAGTCCAAGGACGGCGGCTGGGGCGCGTTCGACGCCGACAACACCCGCAAGCTGGTCAAGAAGCCGCCGTTCTGCGACTTCGGCGAGGTCATCGACCCGCCGTCGGCGGACGTGACCGCCCATGTCGTGGAGGCGTTCGCCGCCGAGGGCCGGGCCGCCGAGCCGGCCGTCCGCCGCGGCGTGGTCTGGCTGCTGAAGGCCCAGGAACCGGACGGTTCCTGGTTCGGCCGGTGGGGCGCCAACTACGTGTACGGCACCGGCGCGGTGGTGCCCGCGCTGATCGCGGCCGGGGTGCGGCCGGGCAAGCCGGCCATCCGGCGGGCCGTGGCCTGGCTGGAGGATCACCAGAATCCGGACGGCGGCTGGGGCGAGGACCTGCGCTCCTACAACGACCCGGCGCTGGCCGGACGCGGTGAGTCCACCGCGTCGCAGACCGCCTGGGCGCTGCTCGCCCTGCTCGCGGCCGGGGAGCACCGCGGCGCCGCGGCCGAGCGCGGGATCCGCTGGCTGGTCCAGACGCAGCGGGCCGACGGGTCCTGGGACCAGCCGCAGTACACCGGGACCGGGTTCCCCGGCGACGTCTACATCAACTACCACCTGTACCGGCTAGCATTTCCCATCAACGCCCTCGGCCGCTATGTGAGTCTTTCGCAGCCGGAGGTAGCGCCCGACGGAGACGATCCCGCATGCTAATGGCAGGACAGGGGTGGGAGGGACGATGCCTGCTTCCAGCGGCCGGCCAGTTCAGGCTCCGGGGTTAAGCCCTATGACCGGGCCCTTCTCCTGGCAGGCGGCCGGGCCGATGCTGCTCGTGGAGATCAACGGGACTGAGAAGACGCTCCGGCCGGGACCGTCGTACCGGGTGGGACGCGATCCGAAGTCCGACATCGTCATCGACGACATCCGGGTCTCCTGGGATCATCTGGTGCTGCGGGCCGACAACGGAGTGTGGTTCGCCGTCGACTGCGGCAGCACGAACGGGACGTTCGTGGCGTCACGGAAGATCGACCGGTTCGAGATCACCGACGACTGCGTGCTGCACTTCGGCGGCACCGGCGACGGCCCGGCCATGTCCTGCTCGCTGTACCGCTGGCAGCGCTCCGACTGGCCGAGCGTGGACCGGCGGCCCAGCCTGGTGATGCCCGCGCCTGCCCGCGCGCTGCGGATCGGCCGCGCGAGCGACAACGACATCGTGCTGACCGATCTCAACATCTCCCGTCACCATGCGGAACTGCGGAACACCGGCGACGGCGGCTACGCGATCGTCGACCTGGACAGCAGCAACGGGACCTTCCTCAACGGCGCGCGGGTCATCTTCACCTCACCGGTGACCGAACAGGACATCATCGGCATCGGCCCCGCCACGTTCCGCCTGGTCGGCGGCGAACTCCGGCAGTTCATCGACAGCGGCGACGTCTCGCTGATCGCGCAGGACCTCACGGTGCGCCTGCCGGAAGGCCGGGTCCTGCTCGACCGGGTCAGCTTCCCGATCGGCGAGCGCAGCCTGGTGGCGGTCATCGGGCCGAGCGGGGCGGGCAAGACTACGCTGCTCCGCGCCCTGACCGGGACGGCGCCCGCGACCGAGGGCGCGGTCCTGTACGACAACCGCGATCTCTACTCGCATTACGCCGAACTGCGGCACCGGATCGGCCTGGTGCCCCAGGAAGACGTCATCTATCCCCAGCTGACCCCGCGGCGCGCCCTCGGCTACGCGGCCGAGCTCCGGTTCCCCGGTGACACCTCGGACGAGGAACGCGGCGCCCGGGTCCAGGAGGTCCTCACGGAGCTCAAGCTCACCGAGACCACCAAGGACCGCCCGGCGCCGGCCGCGGATACCACGGCCGTGTCGTTGTCGGGCGGCGAGAAGAAGCGCGTCAACATCGCGCTGGAGCTGCTGACCAAGCCGTCGGTGCTGTTCCTGGACGAGCCCACCTCCAGCCTGGACATCGAGCTCAAGGAAGACGTCGTTGACGGCATGAGGGAGCTGGCCCAGGACGGCCGCACGGTGATCATGGTCACCCACGACCTGGAGTACCTGGATAAATGCGACCGGGTGCTGCTGCTGAAGCCCGGCGGCCAGATGGTGTTCTACGGACCGTCGGAGGAAGGGCTCCGCTATTTCGGCAAATCGCGCTGGGTCGAGGTGTACCGGGCCCTGCGCACCGAGCCCGAGCGCGACTGGGCGGGAGAATTCAAGCAGTCGTCCTGCTACAGCCAGTACGTGGCCAGCGGGCTGAAGGCGCACGTCCCGGATCCCGCCCGCAGCCCCTCCGAGCCGCCCCCGGCGCCCCGCAGCCGCCTGGCCCAGCTGGCCATCTTGTGCCGGAGGTACACCACCCTCATCGCCGCCGACCGGGGCTTCCTGATCTCGCTGGCCATCGCCCCGATCGTATTCGGGGGCCTGGTCAGGCTGCTGGCCGGCAAGCAGGGGCTGGTCGGCGCCAGGAACATCAACGCCGAGACCACGTTGCTGTTCCTGGCCCTCATCGCCGTCCTGGGCGGCGCGGCCGGATCGGTGCGGGAGCTGATCAAGGAACGGGCGATGTACGTCCGGGAGCGGACGGCCGGCCTGTCAGCCGGCGCCTACCTGCTGTCCAAGATCGTGGTGCTCGGGCTCATCACCGGCATCCAGGCCGCCCTGCTGGTCCTCATCGGCGTCACTGGTGTGCCGTTGCCGTCGCACGGCGCGTATCTCCCGTCGCCGCTGGTCGAAATCCTGCTCGCCGTGGTCGTGCTCTCCGTTGCCTCCATGACCGTAGGCCTGGCCGTGTCCGCGTTCGTCGATTCGTCGGAGAAGACGATGCAGGCGCTCGTGCTGATCGCGATCGTGCAGGTCATGCTGTCCGGCGGCGTCCTGGCGCTGGGGGCCGGGCTGAAGCAGATCGCCTATGTGGCCCCGGCCCGCTGGGGGTTCGGCGCGACGGCGGCCACCGCCGACCTCAACGGCCTGCTGCGCGGGACCGGCAAGGTGCCCGACCCGGTCTGGGATCACCGGCCCGCCGCCTGGCTGCAGTCCATGGGCCTGCTGGTCCTGCTAGTGGTGATCTTCACGCTCGTCGCCTGGTGGCGGCTGCTCCGGATCGGCCCCGGCCGGGCCCGGCCGCTGCTCGGGTTCCGGGTCCGGCGGCGCCGACGGCGCCGGGCGCAGACCGCACCGCCCGGTCAGGACGCGGGCGTCAGCCGCGGGCCGCTCGCGCGGACGCCGCCCTGACCACCCCGGTCGTGACCGGGCTGGCCGTGGCCTCACCGCAGGCGGCGGCGGTCGTCGGGCAGGCGCTGGGTAATCCCGGCCCGGTCCAGGTACTCGAGCAACGGGATCGCGACCCGGCGGCTAGTGCCGAGTGCCTGCCGGGCCTCGGCGGTGGTGAACGGCTGGGGCAGCCCGGCCAGGACCTCCGCCGCCCGGCTGCGCGCGTCCGGGGCCAGCACGACCTGATCAGAGACCCGGAGCAGCAGGCCGGCCCGGGCGGCGGCCGCGATGGCCTTCTGGTCCAGCCCGAGCTCGTGCAGCCGATTGGCGTCCGGCGCACCGAACGGCGCCGTGGCCAGGTCCGCCAGGACGGCCCGCACCGCCGCGGCCACCCGCGGCGGCAGTGACGGCGCGGGCGGCCCGCCTTCCGGCGGCGCGGCCGGGCGCAGGTAACCGTCCCTGAGCTGGACGTGGTCGCGGGCCAGCGCCTCGACCAGGGCCCGGTCGGCCAGGCCGAGCGCGGCCCGGGCCGCCTCGGCCGGCATGCCGATGGCCAGCGGATCGCGCTCGGCGTGGGCGGCAACCGCCTCGGCCAGCTGACGGCGCAGGGCGGCCCAGCGGTCCGGGTCGGCCAGCCAGTCCCCGGCCGCGACCGGAGCCGGCGAGGTGCCGCCGACGCCCATCGCCGCCAGCGCGCCCGCCCGCAGGAAGTCATGGCGGCGCAGCAGGTCACCGGCCGACGGCGGATCGGGCCAGGCGGCCAGCTCGCGCCCGGCCGCGGCGGCCGCGCCGCGCCTGGTGAGCGCCGGCGGCGCGACGTCGAGCACCGTCGCGCCGATGATCGCCAGGCTGGCGCTGCCCGGGTCGCGGAGCAGCACCCGGTCCCCGACGTGCAGCGGGAGCGCGTCGCGCAGCGTCAGCCGGGCGATCGCCGATGGCCCCGGCGGCCCGAGCGCCCGGACCCGGACCCGGACCCGGGCCGAGCCGATATGCAGGGCCATCTCGGGCGGCAGCGTCTTCCCGGCCGCGGGGGCCGGCTCCGCCTCCGGCCCGCCCGGGACCAGCCGCACGTCCAGCAGCCGGGTCAGGGTCCAGCGGCCGGCCTCGATCAGCGCCATCCCGCGGGCCGGGACGCCAGCCGGGACCCCGCGCAGGTTGACCGCGACGCGCGTGACCCCGGTGGCCGACGTGACCGCCTCGTTCATCGACTCCAGGCCCCTGATCCTGGTCGGCCGCAGCGACGGCGTGAGCAGCACTTCCTGGCCGGCGGTCAGCGTCCCGGCCGGCAGCGTCCCGGTCACGACGGTGCCGGCGCCGCGGATGCTGAACGACCGGTCCACCCAGAGCCGGACCGGGGCGGCCGGATCGGGCACGGGCAGCGCCGCGGCCAGCCGGGCCAGCGCGTCCCGCAGCTCGGGCAGGCCCGCGCCGGTGACCGCGCTCACTGCCACTGCCGGCACCGCGCCCAGGCTGGTACGGCCCAGCCAGCCGAGCGCCTGCCGGGTGGCCGGGCCGGGATCGGCCAGGTCACTGCGGGTGACCGCGAGCAGGCCGTGCCTGATGCCGACCGCGTCGACGGCGGCGAGGTGCTCGGCTGACTGGGGCATCCAGCCGCCGTCGGCCGCCACCACGAACAGCACCGCGGGCACCGGGCCGAGGCCGGCCAGCATGTTCGGCACGAAGCGCTCATGGCCGGGCACGTCGACGAACGCCACCCGCTGCCCGCCCGGCAGCGTCGTCCAGGCGAAGCCCAGGTCGATGGTCAGCCCGCGGCGCCGCTCCTCAGCCCACCGGTCCGGCTCCATCCCGGTCAGCGCCTGCACCAGCGCCGATTTCCCGTGGTCCACGTGCCCCGCGGTCGCGATCACCTGCACGAGGATCCCCGCGATACGGCGGCCAGGACGGCGTTCACGAGGGCGTCGTCGTCGCCGGGGGGCACGGAGCGGAGGTCCAGCAGGAGGCGCCCGCCTTCCAGGCGCCCGACCACGGCGGGCTGGCCGGCGCGCAGCGGCGCGGCCAGCGATTCCGGCAGGCTCACCGCGAAGCTGTCCAGCTCGACGCCCGGCGCGCCGCCGCCGCCTACGGCGGCCCTGGACGCCGCCACGAAGGCGCTGACGCCGGCGGCGGCCAGCGGGGCCACCACCCGTTCGGCCCGCTGGAGGACGGAGGCCGGGTCGGCGGCCAGCGCGGCGGCGACCGGCGGGACCGGTCCGGTGAGGGTCGCCTCCAGCGCGGCCAGGGTCAGCTTGTCCACCCGCAGCGCCCGGGCCAGCGGATGCCGGGTCAGCCTGCGCACCAGGTCCTCCCGGCCGACCAGCAGGCCGGCCTGCGGGCCGCCGAGCAGCTTGTCGCCGCTCGCGGTGACGAGGGCGGCGCCGTCCCGCAGGGCGGCCGCGGCGCTCGGCTCGTCCGGCAGCAGCGGGTGCGGGACGAGCAGGCCGGAGCCGATGTCGAACACCACCGGCGGGCCCAGCCCGGCCAGGCCGGCCACGGTCACGGCGGCGGTGAAGCCCTCGATGCGGAAGTTGGACGGGTGCACCTTGAGGATGAACGCGGTCCGCGGCCCGGCCGCGGCGGCGTAGTCCTCAAGCGTCGTCCGGTTGGTGGTGCCGACCTCGCGCAGCCGGGCGCCGGTCGAGACGAGCAGGTCGGGCAGCCGGAAGCGGTCGCCGATCTCGATCAGCTCGCCCCGGCTGATCACGATCTCGTCGGCGTCCGGGCCGCTCAGCGCGGTGGCCGCCAGGACCAGGGCGGCCGCGTTGTTGTTCACCACGGCCACCGCCCCGGCGGCGGGGACCGCCCGGGCCAGCGCACTGAGCGCGCCCGCGCCGCGGCGGGCCCGTGCCCCCGAGGCCAGGTCGAACTCCACGTCGCAGGAGCCCGCCGCCGCGACCAGCGCGTCCACCGCCGCGGCCGACAGCGGCGCCCGGCCCAGGTTGGTGTGGACCAGCACACCGGTCGCGTTGATCACCGGCGTCAGCGCGGCCGCCCGGGCCGGAAGCTCGGCGACGGCGGCGTCGGCGACCTCCTCCGGGGCGATCCGGCCGTCCCGGGCCCGCTGCTGGGCGCGGGTCACGGCCGCCTTGACCAGAGCGCGGCCCAGCCTGCGCTCGGCGTCCACCAGGCGGGGATCGGCCAGCAGCAGGTCCGTGCGCGGCACGCGGCGCCTGTCGTCCACGTCGCGAACGATACCGTGACGGCGCGGAATGGAATACTGCGCCCTTCTCCGGGTAGAGGGCGGGCAGTTAAGGCCCGTACAACAAGAAATCGCAACTCACACGGGAAGTGATAGGCATGGCTGGGATGCTGCAGATGCGGCGCAGTAGAGGAGCCTTCAGCGGATTTCTGCTGATCTTGCTCGGGCTGTGGGGCGCACTCATTCCGTTCATCGGACCATATTTCGACTTCGCGTACACGCCCGATAAGGCGTGGACCTATAACACCGGCCGCCTGTGGCTGGAGCTGCTGCCCGGTGCCGCGGTCTTCGTCGGCGGCTTCTTCCTGATGGCCGCCCGGGGCCGGCACACCGCGCTGTTCGGCGCCCTGCTGGCCGTCGCGGCTGGCGGCTGGTTCGTGCTGGGGCAGAGCCTGAGCCCGCTGTGGAACAACCACGTGGCCATGGGCGGCACGCCTGCGAGCAGCACGCAGTACATGCGGATCATGGAGCAGCTCGGCTTCTTCACCGCGCTCGGCGTCGTCATCGTGTTCGTGGCGGGCACGGCGCTCGGCCGGATCGCGTCGGTGGCGTCCGGGATCCGCCCGGTCGACGAGGTCGATGAGGTGGATGAGGTGGATGAGGTCCGGGACAGCACCGTCCCGGTCGAGCGGGTGCCCGCGGCCCGTACCGCTCCGGCCGACACCGTCCCGGTGGAGCGGGTGCCGGCCGGCGCCCGCCCGCTCCCGGCCCGGACCAAGATGGAGCCCGTGGCGACCCGGACCGAAGCCGAGCCGGCCAAGCGCAGCTGGCCCGGCCGGCGGAACCGGACGGAGGACACCCGGCCGGCCCAGGACACCACCGGGACCGTCGGGTCCGGCACCATCCAGTAAGGCACCGCCCCGCCTGCATGCCACTATCATCGGCACGACATATCCGTGCTACCGGTGAAGGGGTGTCATGCAGGCGGAGCCAGTAGCGGCCACCGAGGTCACCGCAGCCACCGTGCCCGCCCCGCGCGGGCCACGGTGGCTGCTGCCTGCCGGGGCGGGCCTGCTGGCCCTGGTGCTCGCCGGCTACGTCGCCGACCTGGTGACGCACCTGTCCTACCTGGCCGCCATGCGCGACCTGGTGGTGTACCGCGACGGCGGCCTGATCGTCCGGCACGTGGCCCCCGCCTACGACCCGCACCGCGCCTCGCCGCTGTACGACTGGACCGGCGCCCACGGCGTGCAGTTCACCTACCCGCCGTTCGCCGCGGTGCTGTTCTCGGTGGCCTCGGTGCTGTCCTGGACGGCCATGCGCTGGGCCATGACGCTGGCCAGCATGGCCGCCCTCGGCCTGACGCTGTGGCTGGTATTCGGCGCGCTCGGCTACCGTGACCGGCGCGCCATCCGGCTGGGCGCGACGCTCGGCATCGCGGCGCTGGCGCTGGCCACCGAACCGGTCCAGCAGACCCTCAGCCTCGGCCAGGTCAACCTGCTGCTGATGCTGCTCGTGGCGGCGGACCTGCTCAGCGGCGGCGCGCTGATCCCCGGCGGCCGGACCCGCTGGTGGCATGGCATCGGCATCGGCATCGCGGCGGGGGTGAAGCTCACCCCGCTGATCTTCATCCCGTACCTGGTGCTCACCCGCCGGTACCGGCAGGCCGCCACGGCCAGCGGGGTCTTCGCCGCCACGGTGGCGCTCGGCTACGCGATCCTGCCGGGCGATTCGGGCACCTACTGGGCGAACGGGCTGTTCCTGAAGGCCAACCGGATCGTGTTCCTGGGCACCCGCGGCAACCAGTCGCTGCGCGGCGTGCTGACCCGGCTGGCCGGCAGCGTCTCCTCGGGCACGCTGCCGTGGATCGCGGCCGCCGTCGTGGTCGCGGTGACGGGGCTGGCCGCCGCGGCGCTGCTGTACCGGGCCCGGCAGCCGGTGCCCGCCATGCTGGCCTGCGCGCTGACCGGCCTGCTGGTGTCGCCGCTGAGCTGGGACCACCACTGGGTGTGGGTGGCGCCGGGGATGGCGCTGGTGGCTCATCTCGGCGCCGTCGCGGGGCGCCGGGCGGTGCGGGCCGCGTGGTGGGCCGCCGGGGCTGTCCTGTTCCTCATCTTCGCCAGCTGGCCGCAGCTGTGGAACCTGGGACAGGCCGGGCTGACCCCGGCGGGCCTGGGCTGGTACGCGCCCGGCACCTACTTCGCGACCGGCAGCAAGCCCTGGTACCACGAGTTCCACTGGCACGGCCTGCAGCTGCTGGCCGGGAACAGCGCCGTGCTGACCGGCCTGGTGTGCCTGGCGGCCTTGGTCGTGGCGGCCGTCCTGGTCCTGGCCCGCGAGCGCCGGCGGGAACCCGTCCCGTGACCGGCGGCCCGGCTCAAGACGGCCCCGCTCAAGACGGCACCGGGCCCGCTGAGCTGCGGGAGCGCCTGGTCACCGAGGTCCAGCGGGTCACCGGGGTCCGCGACCAGCGCATCGTCGCGGCGCTGCGCGACGTGCCGCGCCACCTGTTCCTGCCGCACCTGCCGCCGCCGGACGCCTACCTCGACGACGCCATCGTGACCAAGCGGGACGCCGAGGGGCAGCCCATCAGCTCCTCCTCCCAGCCCGCCATCATGGCGATCATGCTGGACCAGCTGGCCCTGGCGCCCGGCCAGCGGGTGCTCGAGATCGGCGCCGGCACCGGGTACAACGCCGCGCTGATGAGCCATATCACCGCACCGGCGGGCGTGGTGGTCAGCGTGGACATCGACGCCGACCTGGCCGCCGAGGCGCGCGAGCACCTGGCCGCCGCCGGGTACCCGGACGTGACGGTGGTCGCCGCGGACGGGGCCGGCGGCTATCCGCCCGGCGCGCCGTACGACCGGGTCATCGCCACCGTCGGCGTCGCCGACCTGGCCCCGGCCTGGCTGGACCAGGCCGGGCCCGGCGCCAGGATCGTCGTCCCGCTCGGCATCCGCGGCTTCCAGGTGTCCGTGGCGTTCGAGCGGTCAGGATGCGGCGGCCACTGGGTGAGCCAGTCGGTCGTGCCGTGCGGGTTCATGCGGATCCGCGGCACGCTGGCCGGCCCGGAGCGGTCCGTCGTGCTCCAGCCCGGGCTCTCGGTCATGCTGCCGGACGGGCTCACGCTGGCCGACGGGCACGAGGCCGACGGCGCCGCGCTGGCCGCCTTCCTCGACGGGCCCGCGAGCGAGCTCGATGCCGGGACGGCGGCCAGCTCGCTGGACCTGTGGGGGCTCGGCCTGTGGCTCGGGACCCGTGACCGCCGGTCCTGCGCGGTGGCCGAGGAGCGCCCGGCCGACGACGCCCCGGGCCGGCTCGACCGGGCGCCGTTCCGCGGGCCGGCTGTCGCGAGCACGCTCGCGATCGCGGATTCCGGCGGCCTCGCGCTGGTCCTGCTGGAGCAGCCGGCTCCCGCCGGCGGCCCCTGGACCGGCCCGGCCGGCCTGCGGGTCGCCGGGTTCGGCCCGCACGGCGCCGCGCTCGGCGCCGACCTGGCCGCCCACGTGCTGGCCTGGGACCAGACCGGGCGGCCCGGTGCGGCCCGGCTGCACGTGGACGCCTACCCGCCGTCCCTGCCGCCCCCGGCCGGCGTCCCCGCGGGGGCGTTGCTCATTGACCGGCCCGGCACCCGCTTCGCGGTCTACCAGAAGTAGGCTTTGGAGGCGTGACGAGCAGCAAGGGCGACCACCTAGAAACCGAGCAGAAGTACGACGCCGGTACCGACTTCGTCCTGCCGAAGCTGGGCGGCCTGCCCGAGCTCGGCGGCCGGCGGGCAGCTGATCCCCGGCGGATGTACCTCAGCGCTACCTACTTCGACACCGAGGACCTGCGGCTGATCCGGCACAAGGTCACGCTCCGGCGGCGCGTCGGCGGTGATGACGAGGGCTGGCACCTCAAGCTGCCCGCGGGCAAGGACACCCGGCAGGAGCTGCACGCCCCGCTGGAGGAGGGCAACACCGGCAGCGCCCCCGCCCGGCTGACCGCGCAGGTCAAGGAGGTCACGGCAGGCGAGCCGCTGCGTCCCGTCGCCATCCTGGACACCGAACGGACCGTCGTGACGCTGGCCGCGCCCGCCGGAGAGGACCTGGTGGAGGTGGCGGACGACCTCGTGACGGCCGTCCGGTTCGGCGCGACGGACAGCGAGCCGATGCGCTGGCGCGAGATCGAGGTCGAGGTGCTGGCGCCCGGCGCCGAGGCGACGGCGCTGCTCGAGGCGGTCGGCCGGGTGCTGCGCGAGGCCGGCGCCAGGCCGTCGGCCTCCGGGTCGAAGCTGGCCCGGGTGCTGGGCACCGGCTGAGCCTTCAGAGCTGATTCTGAGGTTTCTCTGACCTGGCGCCTACACTGCTGCCATGGGATAGGAGCCGGGAGGGGCTCGCACCCGGCGCACGAGGCACAGATGAACCGAGACGGGCGGGCTTGACGAACATGGGGAATCACAGCCTGGGCATCCAGCGGGAGGACGGGACGCCGGTGCGCGTCCTCGTCGTCGACGACGAGCCCAGCCTGGCCGAGCTGCTGGCCAGCGTGCTGCGTTACGAGGGCTGGAACGTCACTACGGCCGGCAGCGGCGCGGAGGCCGTGCGGACCGCCCGCGAGTTCCGCCCCGACGCCGTGGTGCTCGACATCATGCTGCCGGACTTCAACGGCCTGGAGGTCATGCGACGGCTCCGGTCCGACCTGCCCCAGGTGTGCGTGCTGTTCCTGACCGCCCGGGACGCGGTGGAGGACCGGGTCGCGGGCATCACGGCCGGCGGCGACGACTACGTGACCAAGCCGTTCAGCCTGGAAGAGGTGCTGGCCCGGCTGCGCGGCCTGCTCCGCCGGGCCAACCTGACCCGGGCCCAGTCCGAGGGCTCGCTGGTGGTCGGCGACCTGAGCATGGACGAGGACGCCCGCGAGGTCCGCCGGGACGGCGACCTCATCGACCTGACCGCGACCGAGTTCGAGCTGCTGCGGTTCCTGATGCGCAACCCCCGGCGGGTGCTGTCCAAGGCGCAGATCCTGGACCGGGTGTGGAACTACGATTTCGGCGGCCAGGCCCACGTGGTCGAGCTCTACATCAGCTACCTGCGGAAGAAGATCGACGCCGGGCGGGTACCGCTCATCCACACGGTCCGCGGCGTCGGTTACGTCCTGAAGCCCGCGGGCTGATGTCCGGCCGGCTGGCGGCCCTGCTGTCTTTCCGGACCATCAGCGGCAAGCTCATCATCGGGCTCGCCGTGATCTTCGGGCTGGCCAGCGTGGCGGTCAGCGTCATCACCAACGACGCGCTCAGCCACTCCCTGCGGTCCTCGCTCAGCCAGCAGCTGCAGACCGCGACCAACAGCTGGTCCGGCTGCGTGGGTTCCGGCCACGACCGGGACGATTCCGGCGGCCCGGGCTACCGCGTCTGCGCCAGCGCGGGCCAGGCGCCCGGCACGTTCGAGGAAGTGCTGGCCGGGGGGACCGTCCGTTACAAGAACCTGGTGAAGCAGACGTGCCGGCTGTCCGGCCGGGACGCGGCGGTGCTCGCCGCGCTGGCGACCGACACCAGCCGGCCGTCGCCCGGCCAGGACCAGCTGCCGGGCAGCGGCCCGCCGGGCCCGGTCCAGAACCTGCCGCCCGCGGCAACCCACACCGTGACCCTGGACTCGCTCGGCGGCACGTTCCTGCTGACCAAGGTGCCCGGGCCGCAGGGCACGCAGATCGTCACCGGGCTGCCGCTGGCCTCGGTCGAGGGCACCCTCAGCAGCGTCGAGAACACCGAGCACGTGGTGTACGCCGGCGTCCTGCTGCTGGCCCTGGTCCTGGTGACGGTGATGGTCCAGCTCTCGCTCCGGCCGCTGCGCCGGGTCGCCGCCACGGCGACCCGGGTCACCGAGCTGCCGCTGGATTCCGGTGAGGTCACGCTGCCGGCCGGGGTTCCCGACACCGACCCGCGGACCGAGGTCGGCCGGGTCGGGGCCGCCTTCAACCGCATGCTGTTCCATGTCGAGAAGGCACTGGGCCGCCGCGCGGCCAGCGAGGCCAGGCTCCGCCGGTTCGCCGCCGACGCCTCCCACGAGCTGCGCACCCCGCTGTCCGCGATCCGCGGTTACGCGGAACTGGCGCTGCGTCACCCCGGCCCGGTGCCGGGGGACGTGACGCATGCACTGCGCCGGGTCCAGTCCGAGTCGGCCCGGATGACCGTCCTGGTGGACGACCTGCTGCTGCTGGCCCGGCTGGACGCGGGCCGCCCGCTCGAGCGGGCCCCGGTGGACCTGTCCCGGCTGGTCATCGAGACGACCAGCGACGCCCGGGTGGCCCGGGACGACCACCGCTGGCGGCTCGCCCTGCCGGACGAGCCGGTCCAGGTGGAGGGCGACGAGCACCGGCTGCACCAGGTGCTGGCCAACCTGCTGAGCAACGCGGGCAAGCACACCCCGGCGGGCTCGACGGTCAGCGTCGCGCTGGCTCCCGGGACGGCTCCCCCGCCCGCCGCCGGGGCCGGGGACACCGCCGTGGTGCAGCGCGGTACCGTGCTCGCCGGGCCCTCGGTCGAGCTGAGCATCACCGACGACGGCCCCGGCATCGCGCCCGAGCTGCTGCCCGAGCTGTTCGAGCGGTTCACCCGGGGCGAGGCCGGGCGGGCCCGGGCGGCCGGCGACGCCGGCAAAAGCACCGGCCTGGGCCTGGCCATCGTGGACGCCGTGGTGGCCGCCCACGGCGGCTGCATCATCGTGACCAGCAGGCCGGGCATGACCCGGTTCGCCATCATCCTCCCCTTGCTGCGCCAGCCCGCCCCGCAGGCGTCCCCGGTCTGATTACCTGTAGGCGTGACTGCTCTGGCGGCTGAGGCCGTCAGTTTCTCAGGCCGCGTCGGCCGGACGAGAGCCCAGCCCGGCCCTCGCGTAGATGTTGAGCGCCCCGTTGACGTCGGCGTCCATGGCGCCGTGCACGGGGCAGATGACAGTGTGTTGCTGCGGTCGTGTGCATCGTCGTCCGCACTGGTGACAGTCGATGCTTGTTCGGGCCGGGTTCACGAACACGACTCGCCGGGCAGCCTCTTCCGCTTTCCCGGCCAGGATGCTCGCGAACTGGGACCAGCCCGCATCAAGGATCGACTTGTTCAGGCCGCTCTTGGCGGCCACGTTGGTACCCGGCTGCTCCAGCGTGCCGCTGGCCGACCGGGTCATGTTGACCACACGCAGGTCTTCCAGAGCGATCACGTCGCATTCACTGACGAGCGTGCGCGCGGTCTTGTGGTGGAAGTCCGAGCGCCGGTTCCTGATCCGGCGGTGCACTTGCGCTACCTTCGCCCTGGCGCGGCGGCGGTTCGCCGAACCCCGCTCCTTGCGGCCCAGCACCCGCTGCGCTGCCGCCAGTTCATCCGCCGACTCGCGGGCAAACCGCGGATTGGCGATTACCTCGCCGTCGCTGGTGGTCGCGAACCGTGCCACGCCGACATCAATGCCGATCTCGCGGCCCGCCTCGGGCTGCCACCGGCAGCCGTCCCCGTCGGACGGCCACTCGACACAATCCCAGCGGTCCAGCGCCTTGAACCTCGGGTAGCCGGCTCGCTTGTCCCCGGCCTGGCAGCGGCGGTAGAACGCGGCCATCGCCTTGTCCAGCCGCCGCAACGTGGCCTGCTGGCTGGAAAACGACCAGCGGCCCTGATCGGGGTCAACCGCCCGGATGGCCTTGAGCTGGGCGGACTGCTGGCCGTAGCGGATGCCGACCTTCCCCATCCGCCACGCCTCGCGGCGTTCCTCAAGAGCAGCGTTGTACAGCCGCTGATGATCCCGCAGGCACTGCGCCGCCCGGGAAGTCTGACCCGCAGTCGGATAAAGGCGGAACTTAAACGACCGCCTCACCGGCCACGCCCCTTCCGCCACGGCCGCTCGTACCGGGTACCGCTGCACCGCTGCACCATCGCGGCGCTGACCGCCCCCACCGACGCGACACGGCACCGCTCGCCAATAGATCCCGCCAGGACAGCGCGGCGGTACTTCGGGCACCACACCACGTGGTACCCCAGATCATGCACGCCGCCAGGGAAGACCTGGACCGCCCGGACCATGAGGTTAGTATGCACGCGATGTCCGTATAAACACGGAAGGAGGAGCGAGGGTGACGCGATTTCCCTGCCGCCTTCTAAAGACGACAGTCCCCTCGCGTAAAACTTGATGGACAGTGGCGAGCGGGAGCTAGTGACGGCCATGCCGCTGCACGCGATCACCGCGACGTACGGCGAGGAGGGCCTGCGGGCACGGTTCGCGGCCGAGATCGAGTCGTGGCCCGGACCGGACCGGCAGCGCCTGAACCGCGCCCTGGACCTGGCGGGCCGGCTGCACGCCGCCGACCGCCGGGAGCGTGAGCCGTACGTCAACCACCTGCTGCGGGTGTCGATCCGGATCATGTCGCACTACGGCGTGCGCGACGCCGACGTGGCCTGCGCTGCCCTGCTGCACGACGCGGTGGAGGACCATGCCGCCGAGCTGGCCGCCGGCGGCGGCCAGCAGGCCGCGCTCGGGGCGCTGGCGGCGGAGTTCGGGCCGCGGGTGGCCGAGCTGGTCGGCGCGGTCACCAACCCGCCCTACGCGCCGGGTCGCGACCCGCATGAGCAGTACCGGGAGCACGTTGCCGAGAGCCTGCGCGGCAACCCGTGGGCGCGGGTCATCAAGGCCTCCGACTTCACCGACAACGGCGTCGGCCTGATCCACAGCACCGGCCCGCGGCTGCGCAAGCTGGCCGGGAAGTACGCTCCCCTGGTCCCGGTCCTGCGGGAGCTCATCGCGCTGCCCGACACCCCGCTTGACGCCCGGACCCGGGACCATATCCTGGCTCAGCTCGACCGGGCGGCAGACCGGTTCGCCGCCGTCCTGGCCTGAGCCCGGGGCTCAGTCCGGGCCGGCTTGGCCTGCGCTCTCCCGGGCCCGGGCCAGGCCTTTCCGCACGCGCAGCGTGCGAGGATGGCCGGCGCCGTACAGCTGCTCGCAGTGTGCCAGGGTCTGCTCGAACAGCGGGATCGCCTCCGTCACCCGGCCGGTCTCCCGGTAGGCGGCGGCCAGGTTGTTCCGCGCGGCCAGGGTTCTCGGGTGGGCCGGGCCGAGCAGCCGCTCCCTGGTGGCCAGGATCTGCTCGACCAGCGGGATCAGGTCGGCGGTCCGGCCCGCGTCCCGGTAGGCGGCGGCCAGGTTGACCCGCGAGGTGACGGTATCGGGGTGCTCGGCGCCCAGGACCGTCTCCCGGCCCGTCAGGGTCTGCTCGAACAGCCGCAGGGCGTCGTCGGCGCGGCCCTCGTCCCGGTAGGCGGCGGCCAGGTTGCCCCGCGAGATCAGGGTGCTCGGGTGGCCGGGACCGAGCAGCCGCTCGCGGGCCGCCAGGGTCAGCTCGAACAGCAGCCTGGCCTCGCTCGCGCGGCCGGCGGCCTGGTAGCCGAAGGCGAGGTTGTTCTGCGTGGTCAGGGTGTCCGGGTGCTCCGGGCCGAGGGAACGCTCGCGGATGACCAGGATCTGCTCGAACAGCGCGATCGCGTCCGCGGGCCGGTCCGCCGCCTGGTAGGCCGCGGCGAGGCTGTTCCGGGAGTTCAGCGTGTCGTGATGACCGGGTCCGAGCATCCGCTCGAGGTCCGCGGTCAGCGGCTCGCCCACCGCGATGGCCTGCTCCGCGCTGTCGCCGAGCTCGATCAGGTAATAGAGCGCGAGGAAACGCAGCCGCAGCAGGACCTGGGTGAGGATCTCATCGGTGCCGGCGACCGGGCGGGCCGCCTCGGCCAGCGCCGTCACCTGCCCGGGAACGTCCCTGACGGCCGGGCGATCCGCCGATCCGGCGAGCGCCTGCGCCCGGGCCTCGAGAACCGCGGCCGCGGCCCGGCAGGCCGCCGCCAGCCGCCCTCCCCGCGCCAGCCCGTCCCTGATCACCTGGGTCACCAGGCGGCTGACGAGAATGACCTGGCCGTCCAGGCTGAAGGTCAGCAGCGACCAGCGCGCCGCCTGTTCCAGCGCGTCATCCACCTCGCCGCCGACGACCCGGCGGCCGCCGAACGCGCCCAGCTGCCCGGCGGAATGCAGCAGGTCCCGGCGGACGCCGGCGCCGGACAGCACCGAGACCAGGCCCATCACCCCGGCGCACAACCCCGCGGGGTCGGCTTCCCGGGCGGCGTCCAGGGACAGCCGCACGGCCTGGGCGGCCGCCGCCGGGTACTCCTGCTCGCCGGCCAGCTGCGGCGCGCCCGGCCGGGCCCGCAGCTGGTCCAGGTACGGGCCGGGGTCCAGCTGCCGCCCGGCTATCACGGCCGCGGCCGGGGCCAGCGCCAGCGGCAGGTGGCCGAGCTCGGCGGCCACCGGGCCGGCTGCGGCGGCATCGGCCAGCCCGGCCCGCCCGGCCAGGAACGCCAGCGCCTCCTCGGCCGAGAACGCCTCGACCTTGACGCTCGTCCCCAGGTCCGGTCCCTGATGGCTGGTGACGATCACCCGGGCCGCGCCGCCGGACGGGAGGAACGGCCGCACCGTCTCGGGGTCGGCCACGTCGTCGAACACGACCAGGCAGCGCTCGCCGTCCGCCTCGAGCCAGCGGCGGACCAGCTGCCCCCGGTCGGCGGAGCCTTGCCCGGCGCCGGCGCCGGAGAGCCCGGCCGCATCGGCTACCGCCGCGAGGCCGCCGAGCAGGGATCCCCGGTCCCGGGCACTGACCCAGGCCACCAGCCGGCACCCCCGCGCCAGCGTGGCCCGCGCGTACGCCGCCGCGAGCTGCGTCGTGCCCGCACCGGGCACGCCGGTGACCGAGCACGGGGCCAGCTTCTCGGTGAGAACCTCGTCCAGCTCGGCCAGCAGGTCCGGGCGGGGCTGGAAGCCCGGTGGCTCCCGCGGGATGGCTCCGACCGCCACGGTGCCGGACGGCTCCCGCGGCATGGCAGGGCGGCCGGCTTTATCACCCGACACGGTCACTGCCATCACCCCCGCCAGTTGCGAACTTCACCATACCCATCCCCGTCGGCCTAAACTGCAATGCTGCTTTCCGCTTATCGGGGCTATCTCGCCCTATCGCAATCCCGCCCGCCGCCGGTGACGTGTGCAACAAAGTGCCAGATTTTCATTACTGCGGTCAGTGAGACTAGTAAAACGTAAGGAATGCCGGAACTTCCCGAAGTCGAGACCGCGCGGCGGCTGATCGCCGACGAGGCGCTGAGCCGCCGCATCACCGGCGTGGACGACAGCGACACGTTCACCTGCCGTCCGCACGCCCCCGGTGAACTGCGGGCCGCGCTGACCGCACGGACGCTCACCGCGGCCCGCAGGCGAGGCAAGACGATGTGGTGCGAAACCTCGGAGGGCGGCCCCGACCTGGGCATCCACCTGGGCATGGGCGGGCGGATCGTCGTCACCGCGGCCAGCGGGCTGGCCGCCGAGGGGGGCGGCCCGCGCCGCCGCGACGCGCAGCCCCGCAAGGCCGAGTGGGACCGGTTCACGCTAACCTTCGCCGACGGCGGCAGGCTGGCGCTGTTCGACAAGCGGCGCCTGGGCCGGGTCCGGCTGAACCCCGATATCGACGCGCTCGGGCCGGACGCGGCCGAGGTCACCCCGGCGGAATTCCGCGCCCTGATCACCAGGGGAGCGGTGGCGGTCAAGGCCCGGCTGCTCGACCAGTCCAGGATCGCCGGCGTGGGGAACCTGCTGGCCGACGAGATCCTGTGGCAGGCCAGGGTCTCCCCGGCGGCGCGGACGGACCGGCTGAGCCGCGCGGACGGTGACCGCCTGGGCCGGGCGCTGGTGTCCGCCCTGGAATCCGCCATCGCCCGCGGCGGCGTGCACACCGGCGACGTCATCGCGTCCCGTCATCCGGGCGGCAGCTGCCCGCGGTGCGGCGCCGAGATGCGCCACGGCACGGTGGGAGGGCGCTCCACCTGGTGGTGCTCGCGCGAGCAGGAGGGCGCGCGGCCGTCCCGTTCGGTATAAAGATCTTTCAGGGCCGAACGGAGGTGCGGTGCGTGCTCGGTGACGAGGCGGTCCTGGACGCGGCCCGCCGCCTGCTGGCGGCCGAGCGGTCGCGGCGGCCCATCCGGCAGCTGTCCCTGCAGTACCCGGACATGACCGTGGCGGACGCCTACCGCGTGCAGCGGGCGCTGGTGGCGGCCAAGATCGCCGAGGGCAGGACCGTCGCGGCGCGGAAGATCGGCCTGACCTCGCGCGCCATGCAGCAGGCGGTCTCGATCACCGAGCCCGACCACGGCGTCATCTTCGACGACATGGTCTTCGCCGACGGCGGCACGGTGCCGTTCGGCCGGTTCATCCGCCCGCGGGTCGAGGTCGAGCTGGCCTTCGTCCTGGGCGAGCCGCTGACGGGCCCGGGCGTGACCGCGCTCGACGTCCTGGACGCGACCCGGTGGGTGACCCCGGCGCTGGAGATCCTCGACGCGCGGGTGCAGATGAGCGACCCGGAAACCGGCCACCTGCGCACCATCGTCGACACGATCGCGGACAACGCGGCCGATGCCGGGATCGTCACCGGCGGGCGCGCGGTCCGGCCGGACGCCTGCGACCTGCGCCGGGTCGCGGCCCTGCTCTACGTCAACGAGGCGATCGAGGAGACCGGCGTGGCAGCCGGGGTGCTCGGCCATCCGGCCAACGGCGTCGCCTGGCTGGCGAATGCGCTCGCGCCGCACGGCGAACCCCTCCCGGCCGGGCAGCCGATCCTGGCCGGGTCGTTCACCCGGCCGGTGTTGGTCGGCGAGGGAGACGTGATCCACGCGGATTTCGGCGACCTGGGCGCGGTGACCTGCCGGTTCCGTTAGAAACTAGGTACCGGGGGATCGGCCTGGCTCATAGCCCGCGCATAAGGTTGCTTCAGCCATGGCGCAGCGTGGTCGCCGATTCTCCATGTCATGACAGTTCTGCAGGTGGATATTGTTGTTCCTGTTCGTAATGAGGAACGTGATCTCGCGCCGAGCGTGCGCCGACTGGCCGGCTACCTGAGCGAGAGCTTTCCCTTCAGCGCCCGCATCACCATCGCGGACAACGGCAGCACCGATGCCACCTGGGCGATCGCGGGGCAGCTGGCCCGTGAGCTGCCGCAGGTGCGGGCGGTCCGGACGGAGCTGCCGGGACGCGGCCGGACGCTGCGGGCCATCTGGTCGCAGAGCGAGGCCGAGGTCCTCGCCTACATGGATGTCGATCTGTCGACAGACCTGAACGCGCTGCTCCCGCTGGTCGCCCCGCTGCTGTCCGGGCACAGCGACGTGGCCATCGGCACCCGGCTGGCCCGCGGCTCGCGGGTCATCCGCGGGCCGAAGCGGGAGATCATCTCGCGCGGTTACAACCTGCTGCTGCGGACCCTGATGGGGGCGCGCTTCTCGGACGCGCAGTGCGGCTTCAAGGCGCTCAGGCGCGATCAGGCCCGGGACCTGCTGCCGCTCACCCAGGACACCGGCTGGTTCTTCGACACCGAGCTGCTGGTGCTGGCCGAGCGGGCCGGGCTGCGCATCCACGAGGTCCCGGTGGACTGGATCGACGACCTGGACTCGCGGGTCGACATCGTCGCCACCGCCCTGGCCGACCTGCGCGGCATGGCCCGGCTCGGGGCCGGCTTCGCGCGCGGCACCATCGTGGTCCCCCGGCTGCGCGGCCCGTCGCCCGGCGGCGCGCCCCCCGGAGCCGGGAACCTCCGCGTGCAGATCGCCCGGTTCATCGTCATCGGGGTCGCCTGCACCGTCGCCTACCTGGCGCTGTTCCTGCTGCTCCGGGTGATCATGCCGGCCCAGGCCGCCAACGTGGTCAGCCTGCTGGTCACGGCGGTCGCCAACACGGCGGCGAACCGGCGGCTGACGTTCGGCATCAGCGGCCGGCCCGGCTCGGCCCGGCACCAGTTCAAGGGCCTGCTCGCGGTCGGCGTCGGGCTGGCGCTGACCGCGGGCGCGCTGGCGGCGCTCGGCCCGGGCGCTGGCCGGCTGGCCGAGATCTCGGTGCTGGTCACCGCCAACCTGGTGGCTACCGTCCTGCGGTTCCTGCTGTTCCGGCACTGGGTCTTCGGCAAGCAGCGGGTCTTCGGCAAGCAGCCGGTTTCCGGCAAGCAGGGGAGCTCCGGGGAGCACCACGACCCCGGCGGGGCAGGGTATCCGCCGGCGCCGACGTGGCCCCGGCAAGACCAGGCAATCGGCCGAGTCGAGATGGTTACCTACGGAGACCGGAGCTCATGAGCGCGACCACATCGATACCGCGGCACGCGACCGGCGGCCGTCCCGGGGGGCACCGGGTTCCGCGGCTGCTGCGCGGCCCGGAAACCGATCCGCGGTGGGGCCGGCCGGCCCTGGCCGGGCTGCTGGCGCTGACCGCCCTGCTGTACCTGTGGGGCCTGACCAGGAACGGCTGGGCGAACGACTTCTACGCGGCCGCGGTCCAGGCCGGCACCAAGAGCTGGAAGGCGTTTTTCTTCGGCTCGTTCGACTCCTCGAACTTCATCACCGTGGACAAGACGCCCGGCTCGCTGTGGGTGATGGAGCTCTCGGGGCGGATCTTCGGCTTCAGCCAGTGGTCGATGCTGGCGCCGCAGGCGCTGGAGGGCGTGGCGTCGGTGCTGCTGCTGTACGCCGCGGTCAAGCGCTGGTCCGGGTCCGGGGCCGGGCTGGTGGCCGGCCTGGCGCTCGCGCTGACCCCGGTGGCCGCGCTGATGTTCCGGTTCAACAACCCCGACGCGCTGCTGGTGCTGCTGATGACCGCGGCGGCCTACACGCTGGTCCGGGCGATCGAGAACGGCCGGTCGAGATGGCTGGTCTTCACCGGCCTGCTGCTCGGGTTCGCGTTCCTGGCCAAGATGCTGCAGGCGTGCCTGGTGGTGCCGGGGTTCGCGGCCGCCTACCTGTGGGCCGGCCCGCCGCGGATCGGCCGCCGCATCTGGCAGACGGCCCTGATGGGCGCGGGCATCATCGCCGGCGCCGGCTGGTGGATCCTGGCCGCCGAGCTCACCCCGGCGGCGGACCGGCCCTACTTCGGCGGCTCCACCACCAACAACATCCTGCAGCTGGCCATCGGGTACAACGGCCTGGGCCGGCTGACCGGCAACGAGAGCGGATCCATCGGCGGAGGCGGCGGGGGCGGCGGCCAGGGGGCCTCGTTCGGCGGCGCGACCGGCATCCTGCGGCTGTTCCAGTCCGAGTTCGGCGGCCAGGTCAGCTGGCTGCTGCCCGCCGCGCTGATCTCGCTGGCCGCGATGATCTGGGGGTCGCGCCGGGCGGCGCGGACCGACCGGACCCGGGCCGCGGCCCTGCTGTGGGGCGGCTGGGTCCTGGTGACCGGCCTGGTGTTCAGCTACATGAACGGCATCATCCACCCGTACTACATGGTCGCGCTGGCGCCCGGCATCGCCGCGCTGGCGGGTATCGGGGCGGCGGCCCTGTGGCAGGAGCGGCCCGGGCGCGCCGGGCAGGTGGTGCTGGCGGCGGGCATCGCCGTCACCGCGGTGTGGGCCTTCGTGCTGCTCGGCCGGACGCCGGACTGGCTGCCGGGGCTGCGCTGGGTGATCGTGGTCGCGGGCGCGGCCGCCGCGGGCCTGGTGCTGGCCCGCCCCTGGCCGGCCGCGCGGGCCGGCTCGCACCGCGGGCGGCTGGCGCTGGTCGCGGCGCCGCTCGGGCTGGTCCTGGTGGCCGGGCTGACCGGGCCGGCGGCGTACGCGCTGGACACGGTGAGCACCGCGCACACCGGCGCGATCCCGAGCGCGGGCCCGGGCGGGTTCGGCGGCGGCCCCGGCGGCGGAGGCGGTCCGGGCGGCGGCCGGGGCGGGTTCCCCGGCGGCCAGGCGGGCCAGGGCGGGTTCCCGGGCGGCCAGGCCGGGCGCGGCGCGGCCGGGACCGGAGCACCGTCCGGAACCGGGGCTCCGCCCGGGACCGGTGCGGCCAGCGGCGGCAGCCCGTCCGGGATGGCGGGGGCGGCACCGGGCGGGTCCTCGAGCGGGACCGGCACGATGCCGGGCGGCGGCTTCGGTGGCCGCGGCGACGGCGGCGGTTTCGGCGGGGCCGGCGGCCTGGGTGGCAACACCACCGTGAGCAATGCCCTGGTCAAGCTGCTCGAGAAGGATGCGTCCAGCTACACGTGGGCAGCCGCGACCGAGGGCTCGGAGGAAGCCGCGCCGCTGGAACTCGCTACCGGCGAGGCGGTAATGGCCATCGGCGGGTTCAACGGGACCGACCCGTGGCCCTCGCTGGCGGTGTTCAAGGAACTGGTGGCCAAGCACGAGATCCACTATTACGTGGGCCAGGGCAGCCAGAGCTTCGGCGGCGGGCAGGGCTCCTCATCCATCGAGAGCTGGGTGGCGGCCCACTACGCGAAGGCGACCGTCGGCGGCCAGACCGTCTACGATCTCACCCAGCCCGCGTCGTAGCTCGATCGTTAGCGGACGGCGAGATAGCCGTCCCGATTCTGGGTACTGGCCGCGCGTGCCTGTCTCAGAACAGTCCGGCGTAGCCGCGGGCCTGCTGGCCCGCGGCTACGCCTTCGTCGTGGTCAGCCTGCGGTACCTCATCGTCCTGGGATGGGCCGTCGTCGTGGCGCTGGCCATCATCTTCTTGCCGCCGCTGAACGCCAGCTCCACTGGCGGGCTGTCGCAGCTGGTCCCGCCGGGCTCGGCCGCGGCCCGCGCGGAGAGCGACGCGGCCAAGCTGTTCGGCTTCCCCATCGACGCGGCCGTGGCCGTGGTACAGCGCGATCCGCACGGGATGCCGGCCGCCACCCGGGACCGGGCCCTGCACCAGGCCCTGTCCGCGGACCGGCAGGTGTCCGGCCAGCCCGGCAACCCGGGCCAGCTCGCCCAGGCCGCGGCCACGCTGGCCGCGGCGGGCCAGCCGGAGGCCGCCCGGATCCTCGGCGAGCCGGCCAGCCCGGGACCCCCAGGCGGCATCCCCGGGCTGGCCGGGGCGTTCCCGCTGCCGAACGCGGCGGGCCTGCTGAAGGGGACGAACGAGCATTCCACCACGGTGATCACGTTCCTGTACTTCCGGCCGGGCACCTCGTTCGGCGCGCAGACCGCAGGCGCCGGCCAGTACGCCCGCTGGTATCTCGGCCGCCCGGCCGACCACGTCGTCGGGGTAACCGGCCCGATCCCGGCCGAGTACGAGCAGAGCCAGATCATCGGCCGGGACATCTTGTGGGTCGAGCTGTTCACGGTGCTCGCCATCGCGCTGATCGTCGGGCTGCGCTTCCGGTCGGTGGGTGCGCCGCTGGCCGCGCTCACCTGCGCCGCCACCGCGTACCTGCTCGCCGTCCGGGTGGTGGTCTGGCTCGCCGCGCGGATGGGCGTGACGCTGCCGCCGGACCTGGACCCGGTGCTGGTCGTGCTGCTGCTCGGGGTGACTACCGACTACGCCGTGTTCTTCCTGGACGGGATGCGCGCCCGGGTGGCCGCCGGCGAGCCGCGGGTGCGGGCGGCCCGGCTGGCCACGGCGGAATTCACGCCGATCATCTTCGCGGCCGGCATCATCGTGGCCGCCTCCGCGGCCTCGCTCGTGGTGGCCAAGACGAAGCTGCTGAGCGCGTTCGGCCCCGGTCTGGCCCTCACTGTGCTGACCGCGATGGCCGTGTCGATGACCCTGGGTCCCGCGCTCATGGCCATCTTCGGCGGCCTGCTGTTCCGGCCGGTCCCGCGCTGGCTGCGGCTCCGGGGCGTCAGCCGGCGGGAAGGCGGCGGCCGGGCGGACGCCGCGGTGCGCGCGGGCGGGAGCCGGCGGACCCGGGCGGCCCGGTTCGCGACGGCCCGGCCGGTGGCGCTGCTGATCGCGGCGGCGGGAACGGCCGGCCTGCTCGTGGCGGCCTGGAACGCCCATGCCATCCAGCTCGGCTCGCCCCTGATCGGGGAGCTGCCGGCGTCGTCGGCGGCCGCGCAGGCCAGTGCCGCCGCAGCTGAGGGCTTCGCGCCGGGCATCTTGTCCCCCACCGAGATCCTGGTCATCGGCCCCGGCGTGGCCAGGCAGACGGCGGCGCTGGCCCGGCTGCAGCGCGAGCTCACCCGCCAGCCCGGCGTGGCCGGGCTGGCGGGCCCGGCCAGCCTGCCCGGGACGGCGGCGTCGCACCTGCCGGGATCCTCGGTGCCGGCTAACCCGATGCTGGCCTCCTCGGGCGGCGCCGCCCGGTTCGTGGTCGTGGAGAAGACCGATCCGCTCGACGCGACCGCGATCAGCCGCGTCCGCCAGCTGGAGCGGGACCTGCCCGCACTCGGCCGGGCCGCGGGACTGCCCGGCGCCCGGTTCGAAGTCGGCGGCGAGACCGCGCTGACCGGTGATTCGATCGGGTCGGTCTTCGCCGACCTGAGCCGCGTCGCACTGGCGATCATGATCGTGACGCTGGTGCTGCTGGCGCTGTTCCTGCGCTCGCTGCTGGCGCCGGTGTACCTGCTGGCCGCCAGCGTCCTGGCGGTGTTCGCCACCCTGGGCCTGACCATCTTGGTCGGGCAGGACATCCTCGGCTACGGCAGCCTGGTCTACTTCGTCCCGTTCGCGGCCGGCGTGCTGCTGGTCTCGCTCGGCTCGGACTACAACGTCTTCGTGGTCGGGCGGATCTGGGAGGAGGCCCGGCGCCGGCCGGTCCGCGACGCGGTCGCGGTGGCCGCGCCGCAGGCCTCGCGGGCCATCACCACGGCCGGGGTGGCCCTGGCGGCCAGTTTCGCCATGCTGGCGGTGATACCGCTGGAGCAGTTCCGGGAGATCGCCATCGCGATGGCCCTCGGCGTGGTGCTGGACGCGATCGCGGTCCGCTCCCTGCTGGTACCGGCCCTGGTGGCCCTGTTCGGCCGGCTGGGCATGTGGCCGGGCCACCGCCGCGTGCCGGCCGCGGCAGCGGCCGGCCCGCCGGCGCCGGAGCCGGCCGGGGACCCTAGCCGAGCCGCTGGATGACGGCCAGCCAGGCCTGCGCGGACATGATGCCGAAGGTGGCCTGGTTGAGCTCGAAGACCTCCGCCTCGATGCTGTCCACCGACCAGCCGTCGCGGAAGGCGGCGCGCAGCTCGTCCTGGCTCACCCGGCGCGGCCCGAACTCCCCCGGCTGGCGGTCGCTGAAGCAGATCAGGTGGCAGTAGCCACCTGGCTTCAGGACCGACGCCAGGCTGGACACGTAGCGGGCGCGGGCCTGGTCGTCGAAGACGTGGAACACGCCGCTGTCGATGATCACCTCGAAGGTCAGGCCCAGGTCACCCAGCCGCAGCACGTCGCCGGTCTCGAAGCGGGCGGCCAGTCCCCGTTCGGCCGCCTTGGCCTTGGCCTGGGCGATGGCCCGCGCGGACAGGTCTACCCCCACCGCGGAGGCGCCGTGGGCCGCGGCCAGCAGGGTGTTCTCCCCCGTGCCGCAGCCGGAGTCGAGCACCTGGCCGCCCAGGCGGCCCCGCTCCGCGAGGCGGGCGAAGACCGGCTGCGGCCGCCCGGTGTCCCACGGCGGCGGCACATCCCTGGCATACGCCTCGTCCCAGCTGCCCGGCGTTGTCACGGTGCCCAAGCTACCGGATCCCGTCCGGATGCCGCCCGCCTCAGTGAGGCCTCCCGTACCGGTACCTTGCGTGGCCTGATGCACCACCGGCGCCGGTGCGGGCGTGGCTAGCGGGTCGGGCGATGCGCGTAGTGCTCCTGGTATCAGCCCGCCGTGTCCGGGAGTACCTCGGCGGGGCGCGTTAACGGCATGGATGGAGCATCGATGCCGCTGCCGCGACGTAGATGGAGCATCTATGTCGTTTGCCGGGAGCGGGTGACGACGGGGCCGGTGACGAGCGTGAGCTGTGAAGCGGATGTGACAGCTGAGGCCGGGAACTGGGCGGCGCGTCAGCCGGGGGGAACCGGGCCGCACGTCAGCCAGGGGAACCGGGCCGCACGTCAGCCGGCGGATCGGCTACTCCAGAAAACACTGGACTCGCTTCAGCTTCTCCTGATATAGTCTGTGCATAGATTATCTGCGCATGGAGGAAAATATGTGGGAGTACGAGTACCGCCTCGAGACGAACGCCGACCCGGAGGCACTGTGGCACCACTGGGCCGACATGGCGGCCTGGCCGCAGTGGAACGACGGCATCGAGACCATCACCGTGGACGGCCCGTTCGAGGTCGGCACGGTGTTCACCATGACCCCGCCGGGAGATGAGCCGATCCGGATGCGCCTGGCGGAGATCAAGGCCGGCGAGTCCTTCACCGACGAGATGGACGCGGGCGACTTCGTGGTGCGTACCGAGCACCGCCTGGAGCCCGCCGCGGACGGCCGGACCGAGATCGTCTACCGGACGGAAATCACCGGCGAGGCGGCCGGGCAGGTCGGCCCGGAACTCGGCCCGCAGATCACCGCCGATTTTCCCGAGGTGGTGGCGGCGCTGGCCCGCCGGGCAGGCGGCTGACCCGTGCCGCTCGACCCGGAGGAGAGCCCGGGGTTCGTGCTGTGGCACGTCACGCTGCGCTGGCAGCGCGCGATCACCGCGGCGCTGGCCCCGCTCGGCCTGACCCATGTGCAGTTCGTGCTGCTGGCCTCGGCCTGGTGGCTCAACGCGCGCGGCGACGAGCCGAACCAGCTCAGCCTGGCCCGGCAGGCAGGCACCGACGTGAAGATGACCTCGGAGGTGCTGCGGAAGCTGGAAGCCAAGGACCTGATCGTACGGACCGTCGATGCCGCCGACACCCGCGCCCGGCGGATCACGGTGACCGGGCGAGGCAGCGAGCTTGCCCGGGCCGCGGTCACCGTCGTGGAGGATGCCGACGCCTCCTTCTTCGGCGCGCTGCCCGATACCGGCGCCCTGCTGGCCCTGCTGCGGCCGCTGGCCCGCGACGACTGAGCTGATATACCGAAGCAATGAGCGCCGATTCGCTGGCCGGCCAGATGCGTACCGCCGCGGTAGCTCTGCTGGGCCGCCTGGACCAGGGGCAGCGCGCGCTCGCGGCCCGGCCGTTCGCCGACGACGCAGCGCGGCGCTGGCTGGAGTACCGGCCGCGGCAGCGCCCCGGCGCGTGCCTGGCCGAGCTGACCCCGGCGGCCAGGAAGGCCGCGCACCGGCTGCTCGCCACCGGGCTCAGCGAGCACGCCTACGCCCAGGCCATGGGCATCGTCGCCCTCGAGGAAGTGCTCGACCGCAAGGAGCAGTGGCAGCGGGGCCGGCACAGCGGCGACTACTGGGTGAGCGTGTACGGCGACCCGGAGGACGGCCAGCCGTGGTCGTGGCGGTTCGAGGGGCACCACCTGTCGGTGACGATGACCGTGGCCGGCCAGGAGGTCTCCCCCGCCCCGGTGTTCTTCGGCGCCAACCCGGCCTGCGTCAGCTATGCCGGGCGTCCGGTATCGCGGCCGCTGGGCCCGGAGGAAGACCTGGTCCGGGCGCTGCTCGACGCGATGGGGGCGCCAGGCCGCTCGGCCGCCGTGGTGGCGGGCCAGGCCCCGGCCGACATCCGCACGGCCACCAGCCCGCGGGCCGGCCAGGACATCGAGCCGCTGGGCGTGCCCACCGCCGCCCTCGGCCCGGCCGCGCGTGCCCTGCTGACCCAGCTGGCCGCGACCTACCTGGACCGGCTGCCGGCGGAGCTGGCGGCCCGCGAAGCGGGCCGGCTGGACGGCACGGACCTGCACTTCGCGTGGGAAGGGCCGCTGAACCCGGGGGCGCGGCACTACTACCGCGTGCAGGGCGACGACCTGCTGATCGAGTACGACACCACCGACGACGGCAACCACGCGCACACCGTGCTGCGCCGCCCGCGCGGCGACTTCGGCGGCGACGTGCTCGCGGCCCACTACGCCCGCGCTCACCCCCGAGGATCAGCCCGCGCCTGAGGATCAGCCCGCGCCTGGGGATCAGGTGGTGCAGGCCAGGTGGATGATGACCGGCTTGCTGCGGGCGCCGGCCTTGTCGTAGATCCAGGCCTTGACGCTGCTGGTGAACTCCACGTTGCCGTTGCAGCCCTGGTCGAGCGGATAGGCGATGGTGTTCGCCTCGACGATGCCGCGCCCGGGGCTGGAGAACGGGATGACCCGCTCGGGCAGGTCACCGGACTCCTGGACCCCGACGAAACCGAAGCCGGCGGCGTCATGGCCCGGGTCCGAGTAGAAGATCTCGAAGAAGACCAGCTGCCCCTGCTGGTAGATAGAGGTGCGGATGATCGTCGGTACCGGCCCGGGGGCCGCGTGCGCGGGCGCCCGCCGGACGGTCCGGGCGTCACCGGTGCCTATCCGGGCATGTCCCTGGTCCTGGCCGCCTGCCGGAGACAGCGACAGCGGGCTGGGCTGGTGCTCATTCATGATGTTCAGGCCGTATCCGGCCGCGGCCCCGGCCGCGAGGATGCCGGTGACGGCGGACGCGGTGACCAGCGGCTGCCACCACCGCCGCGGCGGCGGCGCGGGTGATGCGGCTCCGGGAGCGGGCGGTGCGGTCCCGGGATCAGGCCCGGCCGCGGGAGCCGGCCCGGCCGCTCGGTCCGGCGCGGCATGATCCAGCGCGGCCTGGTCCAGCGTCGCCTGGACCGCGGTCACCTCGGCCAGCAGGTCGCCCGCGGCGGGCCGTCCGGCGGGGTCCTTGACCAGGCACCGCTCGATCAGCGGCAGCATCTCGGCCGGCACGCCATACAGGTCGGGCGCACCGCGGACGACGCGCTCGAGCACCGCGGCGGCCGCCCCGGTACCGAACGGCTTGCGTCCCGTCGCGGCGAAGGCGAGCACCGTGCCCAGGCTGAACACGTCGCTGGCGGGCCCGACCGGCTGGCCCGCGGCCTGCTCGGGCGACAT
The DNA here is from genome assembly GCA_025934635.1 of Streptosporangiaceae bacterium. The sequence goes on from JAICWX010000060.1 coordinate 36,249, forward strand.
GAAGCTGGGCGTGCCGACGACGAGGCCGGCCCGCGCTTGCGGGACTGCCTCCGCAGCCTGGGAGATCCCGAAATCGATCACGCGCGGCCCGTCCAGCGCCAGC
>JAICWX010000451.1 GCA_025934635.1 Streptosporangiaceae bacterium
ATCTCGTGCCGGCATCTCGTGCCGGCATCTCGTGCCGGCATCTCGTGCCGGCATGGTAACCCTTACGGGCGCAGGGCCCCGTCGAGGTTGTCGGCGTACCACGGCGTGCTCATCGGGATCTTCTGCACGTTCATCCCGGTTTGCGGCGCATCGATGATGTAGCCGCCGCCGACGTAGATCGCCACGTGCCCTTCGCCGTTGTAGATCAGCAGGTCACCTGGCTCGAGGGAAGACAGGGGGACGTGCGGCAGCGCGGCCCACTGCGAGTAGCTGTCCCGCGGTATCTGCACGCCGGCCGCCGCCCAGGCGGACATGGCCAGGCCGGAGCAGTCGAAGCCCAGCTGGCACGGCCCGGTGCCGCCGTAGACATACGGGCAGCCGAGCTGGGCGTACGCGAACGCGACCGCCTTCCCGGCCTGGGAGTCAGTCGGCCCGTCGTACTGCTGGGGAGCGGAGCTGCCGCCGGCGCCGATCGTGTGGTTGGTGACCTGCTGCTGCTGCGGGACCGTCAGGCGGGCCAGCGTGGCCTTCTGGTCGTCGATGAGCTTGGCGAGGGAGCTCTTGTGGCTGGCGAGCTGGACCTTGAGGCCGGCGATCCCCGACTCGGTGCGCTGCACCTGCTGCTCGACCCCGGCCAGCTGGCTGGCGTCGCCGAGCAGCTGCTGCGTCATGGCGGTCCGGTTCCCGGAGAGCTCCATCAGCAGCGACGCCTGCTGCAGCATGGTGGAGGGGTCGCCCGAGGTGAGCACGCCCGCCATAGAGGTGGCCCCGGTGTCCTCGAACACCGCGGCGGCGGTCTGCGCCACGTTGGCCTGGGCCTTCTCGAACTTCGCGCGGGCGTGACTCAGGTGCGTGCGAACCTGGGACAGCTTCGACTTGGCAGCGGAAAGCTGCTGGCTGGCCTGGTCATACTGCTCGGTGACCTTGTTGAACTGCGTCGTGAGCTGGTTGATCTTGGCCTCGACCTGCTGGACGGTCGGCTGCGGGGCGGCATCGGCGCCGGTACCCGAGGCGACGGCCACGAGCCCGCCGATGGAGAGCAGCCCGGCCGCGAGCGCGACGCCACGGCGAACCCGAGACAGGCTGCCCGTCAGCCGCGTACTCACGGTACCTATCACGCTCCCAAGTCATCCAACTCGCCGGACGTTTGCCCTGGTCTTTGGCGCTGATCTTTAGCGACGGTCACCGCCAAGCGACTCCTGGGTCAGCGTAGTGAAGCGAATAGGGCGATTCAACCGATTCCCCTAATTGCGGCTACCCCGTTACGCTGCCTTCGCTCACTCTCGCGAGCGAGTCCGTAACGGTAGCATCACGATGCTTTGGTTTCCGGGAAGACACGCTGAGCCCAGGCCCGCGCCCCCGGCAGGACGGCCGGGCCCGATCGCGAAGGCCCAGGCAGGGTGAGCCGGAGCGGGGACACCAGGCCGGCCGCCGCGAGGACTCCGAGCGCCTTCACCTCCGCCTCGGTGAGATGGCCGGGGGCCACCGCGGAGAAGCCCGCCGCGTTTCGCGGCTGAAGCATGGTAATTACGCAATCCTGACAGCCGGCGCCGCGCATCTCGCAACGTTCGCAGTCGATTTCCATGACACCTTCCATGCATTCCGTGAATGGACGGACACAACGTACTGACCCCCTCTGACATTTCGGCGGGCGCGCGTGTCGCGGCGGCGGGAAGGCCGGCGGGGGCGGGCGAGGCGGCACGGCGGCGCGGCGTTTCTGCGGCGAGCGCCCGGGGTCGCGGCGTTTCTGCGGCGAGGCCAACTCGCGCGTCGGGTGGTGCTCGTGGTGTGCCTGACGCCAGTTTCGCCATGGCCAGGGAGCGCGGATTACGACATCGATGGAGCATCAATGCCGCTATTACGACATCGATGGGGGCATCGATGTCGTTGCCGGGAGAGGGTGCGGGCCAGGCGCGGAGACGGGCGGGGACCGTAGTGCGGATGTGACAGCTGGGGTTAGGAAGGCGGGCTAGGTACGGGGCTTGGGACTGGGGCGAAGGCAGAGGAGCGGGCTAAGGGGGGATCGGTGAGGACGAGGACGAGGACGGGGACGGGGCGAGGACGGGGACGGGGACGGGGCGGAGACGAGGACGGGGCGAGGAGGGGGACGGGGACGGGGCGGGGCGGATGGGGTGGAAGGGGGCAGGGGGGCGGGGGCGGTTGGTGTGGAGGAATGGGCGTGGCGGTGGGGGAATGTCAGTGGGCGGCTTTACTTTAGGGAGCGTGATCGATCCGGGCGCGGCGACGCGGGCACCATGCGGGTGCGAGGGCGCGGCGTCCGCCGAGGAGGGACGTATCCGGACGGCGCGGGCCGGGGAAGGGCTGACCCGGCTGAAGCTGGTGGCCCCGGATCAGGCGGGCGGGACGGGGCCCGGCGGACCCGGGGTCGACGAGTGGCACATCGGCGGGCGGGGGAGCAACGGGCAGCCACCGGACGGGCCCTGGGAGGGCTCGAGGCGGGAGCGGAAGCTCCAGGGCTGGGGCGGGCCGGATCTGCGCGGGGGCGCGGGGCCGGAGAGGCTGGGCGAGACCGAGCTGAGCCAGGTGGAGTTCGCCGTGGTGGACCTGGAGACCACGGGGTGGTCGCCGGAGGTGGCGGCGATTACCGAGATCGCGGCGGTACGGGTGACGGGGGCTGGCGCGGTGGGCTGGCGCTCACGGCGCAAGGACGGCTCCGCACGCGGGGACGGCTCAGGGCAGCGGGGCGGGACGCGGCGCGGGGACGGAGGGCGGCGGGAGTTTGTGCGGCTGGGCGAGTATTCCTCGCTGGTCAATACGGGGGTGCCGGTTCCGGCCGGGATCGCGGAGCTGACCGGGATCACCGACCCGATGCTGGCCGCGGCCCCGCGGCTGGGGGCGGTGCTGCCCCGGCTGCTCGAATTCAGCCGGGGCTGCGTGCTGGTCGCGCACAACGCGCCGTTCGACCTGCGGTTCCTGGTGGCCGGGTGCGGCGAGTGCGGGCTGGCGTGGCCCGGGTTCACCGTCCTGGACACCGTCATGCTGGCCCGGCGGGTGATGGACCCGGACGAGGTGGCGGACTGCAAGCTGGGCACGCTGGCCGGGTTCTTCGGCGCGCGGACGGCGCCGAGCCACCGCGCGCTGGCCGACGCGCGCGCTACCGCGGACGTGCTCAGCTGGCTCATCCGGCGGCTGGAACACCGCGGCATCCGCACCCTGCAGCAGCTCAGCGCCTGGCCGGACGTAGTAGCGTAAGCGCCAGCCCGCGCCGTTAGCCCGACGGGCCGTAACCGAGACAGGCTGGGAGGCATCCGGTGGTCACCGCGATCGTTCTGGTGAGGGCAGAGATCCAGCGCATCCCCGAGGTCGCCGAGATGATCGCCCAGATTCCCGAGGTGAGCGAGGTCTACTCGGTCACCGGGGAGTTCGACATGGTGGCGATGGTCCGGGTCCGGGCGCACGACGAGCTCGCCGACGTCATCCCCGGCCAGCTGAACAAGGTCCCCGGCGTCACCCACACCGAGACCCACATCGCGTTCCGCACTTACAGCCGGCACGACCTGGACGCCGCCTTCTCGCTGGGACTGGCCGCGGACGGCGCCGAGGCCTGAGTCCCGGGGCGGGCTGAGCCCCGGCTGATCAGGCCCTAGCGGTTTAACCGGTTCGGCAGCGCGGGCGCCAGCCGGCGGCTGACCTCGACCCAGCGGTCGAGCAGGGCGCTGGCGGCGCCGGAGTCGACCGCCTCGGCGGCGCGGGCGTACCCGTCGGCCAGCGCGGGGACGACCGCGTCCGGACCGGCCAGGCCGGCCGTCGCGGCCAGCGCGGCGGCCGCGTTCAGCAGCACGATGTCGCGCACCGGGCCCGGCTGCCCGGCCAGTACCGCGCGGACCACCGCGGCGTTGTGCGCGGCGTCACCGCCCCGCAGGTCGGCCACGGTGGCCGGGGGCAGGCCGAGCGAGGACGGGTGGAACTGGGTCTGGGCCACCTCGCCGTCGTGCACCACCCACAGCGTGGACGGGCCGGTGGTGGTCAGCTCGTCGAGGCCGTCCTCGCCGCGGAATACCAGGGCCGAGCAGCCGCGCCCGGCCAGCACGCCGGCGATGATCTCGCCCATCCGGGGGTCGAACACGCCGACCGCCTGGGCCGTCGGCCGGGCCGGGTTGGCGACCGGGCCGAGGACGTTGAACACGGTGGGCACGCCCAGCTCGCTGCGGGTCGGGCCGGCGTACCGCAGCGCCGGGTGGTACAGCGGCGCGAACAGGAAGGCCGCGCCGACGTCGGCGGCCAGCTCGGCGCTGGCGGCCGGCGGCAGGTTGATCACCACGCCGAGGGCCTCGAGCACGTCGGCCGCCCCGCACGCGGACGAGGCCGCCCGGTTGCCGTGCTTGATCATCCGGGCGCCCGCAGCGGCCGCCACGATCGTGCCCATGGTGGAGATGTTGACCGTGTGCGCCTGGTCGCCGCCGGTGCCCACCAGGTCGGTCAGCTGGCCGGGGACGATGATCGGGGTGGCGTGCGCGAGCATCGACCGGGCCAGCCCGGTCATCTCCGCCACCGAGGTGCCCTTGATCCGCAGCGCGACCCCGAAGCCCGCGATCTGGGACGGCGTCGCGGCGCCCTCCATGATCTCGTTCATGGCCCACTCGCTCTCGTCGGCGGTGAGCGAGTCACCGCGGATGAGCGCGGCCAAGAGCGCGGGCCAGGTGGTTCGGGCATCCATGGCAGGCCCCCAACGGGAGGAAGGTGAACCCAGGCGGTCCGGGGACGGAAGGATAGCGAGCAGCGGGAACGGGGCGGGAAACCCCTGCCCCGTTCGGCGTGATTTACAGGGGTACGGCGGGTCAGCCGCTGATGACGGGACGCTCGCGCATCAGCCCGGCCAGCTCGTGCGCCAGCGCAATCGGGTCGATCGGGTGGCTGATCACGGCGTCGGCCCGGGACCAGGTGGCGAGCCAGCCATCGTCGGCCCGGCCGGTGATCAGCAGCACCGGCGGGCAGTTGTAGATCTCGTCCTTGGCCTGGCGGCACACGCCCATCCCGCCGGCCGGCTGGGCCTCCCCGTCGAGCACCATCACGTCCGCGCCGCCGGCGTCGAGCAGCCGGAACAGCGCAGGCTGGGTGGCTACTTCAATAATTTCGGCGTCCGGGACGTCCATCGCGGGGCGACGCCCGATGGCGAGCCTGACCTGGGCTCGGACATCGGCGTCGTGGCTGTACACAACGACCTTCATGAAAGTGCATGGTACAGATACCGTCACGGATCCGGGGGGTCGCGTGGCGATCGCCTACAGGTTGTCGTAATAATTGCTTCGTGACGACAGCAACCGTGGAGACGGCCCCGAGGACGCCGGCCAGCAGACCCAATCTGGTCAGCGTCGGTACCATCATCTGGCTCTCCTCCGAACTGATGTTCTTCGCGGCCTTGTTCGCGATGTACTTCACCGTCAGGTCGGTGGACAAGGGGTCCGGACTAGCCTGGCCCGGCGCGCATCTGGACATCGCGCTCGGCTCGACCAACACCACGGTCCTGCTCCTGTCCAGCGTTACCTGCCAGATGGGCGTGTTCGCCGTCGAGCGCGGCCAGATCAGGCGCACCAGGTCCCTGCTGCACCCGATGAGCTGGGGCCTGCGCGAGTGGTACGTGCTGACCTTCCTGATGGGCCTGTACTTCGACCTGGGCCAGGCCTACGAGTACTTCGGCCTGGTCAGGGACGATCACCTGACCATCTCGTCCAGCGCCTACGGCTCGGTGTTCTACCTGCCGACCGGGTTCCACGGGCTGCACGTGGCCGGCGGCCTGGTGGCCTTCATCTTCTTGCTCGGGCGCACCTACGCGGCCCGGACCTTCACCCATGAACAGCAGGTCAGCGCGATCGTCGTGTCGTACTACTGGCACTTCGTCGAC
>JAICWX010000247.1 GCA_025934635.1 Streptosporangiaceae bacterium
AGCGACCACACCGCGGCCAGGTTCAGCGCCTCGTGGAAGGCCCCGATGTTGGTCGCCCCGTCGCCGAAGAAGGCCACGGCGACCTCGCCGCTGCCGCGCAGCTTGGCCGACCAGGCCGCGCCGGCCGCCATCGGCAGGTGCGCGCCGACGATCGCGTACGAGCCCAGCATCCCGGCCGAGGCCTTGGTCAGGTGCATCGAGCCGCCCTTGGCCTGGCAGCTGCCGGTGCTCCGGCTCATCAGCTCGGCCAGGCACTCGGCCGGGGACGCGCCGCGGGCGATGGCGTGGTGGTGGCCGCGGTAGGTGGCGAACACGTAGTCGCCGGGCCGCAGCGCGGCGCTGGCGCCCACCGCCACGGCCTCGTGCCCGGCCGCCAGGTGGGTGGTGCCCTTGACCAGGCCGGCCAGGAACATGTCGTGGGCCGCCTTCTCGGTCCGCCTGATCACCTCCATCTGCTCGTACAGGGACAGCAGCTCGTCCTCGATGATCGTGATCTCCGGTGTCTCGGTTACCGTCATCCGGTCCTCCTTTCTCAGTTGGCCAGGGCGGGCAGCACGTGCCGGGCGATCAGCTCCAGCGACGCGGTCGCCGCCTCCGCCGGCAGGCCCGGCGGCCGGGCCCAGAAGACCAGCTCCTCGTACCCGAGCCGGTCCCGGCTGGCGGTGATCGCGGCCAGGATGTCGTCGGGGGTGCCGACGAAGTAGTGGTCCGGGTTCAGCACCGACGGGTCGGTCAGCTCGTCCCCGTGCGCGTCGTCGTCGCCGGCCGCGGAGAACCACTGCCGGTACGCGTTGAACTGGTAGAGGAAGTGCGGACCGCAGATCTCCCAGGCCTTCGCCCGGCTCTCCGCCGCGAACAGCACCCGGTTGGTCGCCACTCGCGGCGGCCCGGCCACGGCCGACCGGTACGCGTCGTACACCTCCAGGTCCGCCCCGGAGTCCGGCATGAAGCACAACCCGTACCGGGCGTCCCGGCGCGCCGCGGCCAGGCTGGCGCCGCCTACCCAGATCGGCGGCCCGGCCGGCTGCGCCGGCGGCGGCGCCACGATCACGTCGTCGAACGTGAAGTGCTTGCCCGCGTACGAGAACCGTTCCCCGCCCCACGCCAGCCGGAGGATCTCGATGGTCTCGTCGGTCCGCGCCCCGCGCTCTCCCTTGGGCACGCCGAGCACGGCGAACTCGTCCGGCTGGTAGCCGGGCGCGATCCCGACGTCGAGCCGTCCCCCGGACAGCTGGTCGACCACGGCCAGGTCCTCGGCCAGCCGCAGCGGGTGGTGCAGCGGGGCCAGCAGGACGGCGGTGCCGAGCCGGACCCGGGCGGTGCGCATCGCCAGCGCGCCGAGCACGGCCGCCAGCGACGGCAGGTAGCCCTCTTCGCTGAAGTGGTGCTCGGACAGCCAGACCGAGGAGAAGCCGAGCTCCTCGGCGTAAGCCGCCTGGTCCAGGGTCTCGGCGTACAGCCGCGGCCACGGCACCCGCCACCGGGCCGGGTTGCGGAAGTCGTACCAGACGCCGAGCCGGGTCACGCGGCCACCTCGATCAGCACCTTGACCTCGCCGGTACCGCGGGTGATCAGCCGCTCGAAGCCGTCGGAGACGGCCGATTCCAGCGGGATCACCGAGCTGACTACCCGCTCGGCCGGCAGCCGGCCGGACGCCACCAGGCCCGCCACCCGCGGGAAGTCCTGGATCGGGTAGCACCAGGTCCCGGCCAGGGTCAGGTCCTTCAGGGCCAGCGTCTCGGCCCGGATCGAGGCGGGCCGGATGTGCAGCGCGGTCTGCACCACGGTGCCCGCGGGCCGCACCGCGTCGATGCACAGGTTCAGCGCGCTTTCCACCCCCGCGCACTCGATGGCCAGGTCGGCGCCGATCCCGCCGGTCAGCTCGTCGATCACCGACGTCACCGATTCGGCGACCGGATCGGCCAGCACCACCTCCCCCAGTCCGTCACCGAGGGACAAAGCCCGGGAACGGCGGGCCGGGTCGGGCTCGGACAGGACCACCCGCCGGGCGCCGCCGGCCAGCGCGTACAAGGTAGCCAGCGACCCGATCGGTCCGGCCCCGGTGATCAGGACGGTCTGGCCGGGCCGCAGCCGCCCCCGGTCCACGCCGTAGGCGGCGACCGCGGCCGGCTCGATCAGCGCGGCCTGCCGCGGCGTCAGCGATTCCGGGACCGGGACCACCTGCCCGGCGGCCACGATGGCCAGGTCGGCCAGGCCGCCCCAGGCGCTGCTCAGCCCGGTGCACGCCATCGTCCGGCACAAGTGCCCGGAGCCGCGCAGGCACTCGTGGCACCGGCCGCAGTGAATCAGCGGCATGACCGTGACCAGGTCCCCGGCCCGGACATGGGTGACGCCCGGGCCGGCCTCGGCCACTACGGCGGAGAACTCGTGCCCGAGGATCTGCGGCAGCTCCGCCCCGGTCAGCGGGTGCGGGCGGGCCGGGGTGACGATCGGCCCGTCGGTGTACTCGTGCAGGTCGGTGCCGCAGATCCCGCACAGCGCGGGCTGCAGCAGGACCTCACCGGGGCCCGGCGACCCCGGCTCGGCGACCTTTTCCACAACCAGCTCGCGGGCCTGGTGGAAGCGCAGGGCGCGCATGGCTCACCTTCTCGTCTCGAGGTACCGGGCGATGCCCTCGGCGTGGCCGCCCGGCCGTTCGTAGGCGTTCTCGACCAGCTCGAGCGGGTAGCCGTCGGGGTCGGCGAAGTACACCCAGCGCCACCCGGCCAGCACCCCCTCGTCCACCACGTTGACGTCGGAATAGAACGCCACCCCGGCCGCCTCCAGCTCGGCCTTGGCCGCCGCGATGTCGTCGACCTGGAAAGCCACGTGGGTGGCGCCGCGGCTGTGGGAAAGCAGGGGACGTTCGGTCGGCGACGGCGGGGTGCGGTATTCCAGCAGCTCCAGCATGGTGTCGCCGAGCCGGAGGCAGACCTGGCGCAGCGCCGCCCCGGGCACGCCCACGCCCGCGCCGAGCTCGGGACCGTCGAACCACGGGCTCGGCTCGGTGCAGATCTCCAGGCCGAGCAGGTCGCGGTAGAACCGCACCGACGCGTCCAGGTCCCGCACGGTGATCCCGACATGGCTCTGCGCCCGCATCTTCAGGCTCATCAGCTACTCCCCTGTACGTCGACGACGATCTTGCCGTGCGCCTTCCGTTCCGCCAGCGGGCGCAGCCCGCCCTCGACCAGGTCGCCGAGCGGGATCACGTCCCCCAGCACGGTCCGCGCCAGGTCCGTCCCGGCCAGCACCGACACCGCCGCGGCCAGGTCCTCCCCGCACACATGGGCCAGCGTCCCGTGCACGTCCACCTCCCGGGTAGCCACCGAGAAAAGATCGATACCGAACGGGTGGGCCTGGAGCCCCACGATCACCACATCCCCACCCCGGCGGACCAGCTCCAGGGCCGTCGCCGGGCTAGCCGGAGCCCCCGACGCCTCGATCACGACGTGGGCGCCGTCCTGGCCGACGGCCGCCTTGACGGCCTGGACCAGGTCGCCGTGGTCCGCGGTGCCCGTGCTGGCCGGCCCCGTGCTGGCCGGCCCCGTGCTGGCCGGCCCCGTGCTGGCCGGCCCCGTGCTGGCCAGCACCGTGCGGGTCGCGCCGAGCTTTTCCGCCGTCCGCAGCCGCCCTTCCGCCACGTCGACCGCGATCAGCGGATCGGCACCGAGGGCGGCCGCGGCGGCCACGATGAACGCCCCGATGCCGCCGGCCCCGATGACCACGCAGCTGCGCCCGGCCGCGACCCGGCCGCGGCGGGCGGCATGCAGGGCGACGGCCAGCGGCTGGGCCATGGCCGCGCCGACGTCGTCAAGCCCCGCGGGCACCTCCCGGCAGATCGAGGCCGGGGACAGCACGTACTCCGCCAGTCCGCCGTCACGATGCAAGCCGAGAGTCTCGTAGCTGGCGCACAGGTTGGTCCGTCCGATGGCGCACCAGTCGCAGCGACCGCAGGAGATCCCGGCCCCGCTGACCACCCGGGTACCCGGCGCGAACCCGCCCGTCGCCGGCTCGCCCGCGTGAGACCCGGCCACGATCGGCCCGACCGCTGCCACCTCGCCCGTGAACTCATGCCCCAGGACTACCGGCGGCCGCGCCAGGAGCGGGCCGTGATGCCATTCAGCCGAGTCGGTGCCGCACAGCGCGGCCTTGCTCACCCTGATCAGCAGCTCGCCAGGACCAGGAGGCGGCGGTTCGGGGACCGACTCGATCCGGACGTCGCCCGGAGCGCGGAAGACCGCCGCCCTCACGGAGCGACCTCGATGTGGACCTTGATGTTGCCCGCGCCCAGCGACGCCGCCGTGAGTGCCTCCGGGGCCTGCTCCAGCGGGAAGCGGGCGGTCACGATCGGGGTCGGGTCGACGACGCCGCTGGCCAGGAACCTGATCGCCTGCGGCCAGATGCCGGCCGAGCCGACGATGCCCTGGATGCGGAGCGACCTGGCCTGGATCAGGCCGAGCTCGGCCGGGACGGTGCTGCCCACGTCGATGCCGACGTAGACGATCCGGCCGTGGTTACCGGCCAGGGTCAGGGCCTGGGCCATCGCCGCGGGATGCCCGGCCGACTCGATCACCACGTCGAACTGCTCGCCGCCGGCCTCGGCCGGGTCGAGGGTGGCGGCGACGCCGAGCTCGGCCGCCTTGGCCCGGCGGTCGGGGCGCGGCTCGATCAGCGTGACGGCCGCGTTGCGGCCGACCGCGGCCAGGGCCGACAGCAGCCCGATGGGGCCGCCGCCCAGCACCGCGACCCGGTCGCTGGGGTCGACCGCGCCGGCCCGGATGGCCGCGTAGGCCACGCTGAACGGCTCGACCAGCGCGCCCTGGGTGAAGGTGAGGTGCGCGGGCAGCTTGTGCAGCCACTCGGCCCGGGCGATGAAGTACTCGGCCACGGCGCCGGAAATGGAAAAGCCGAAGTGGTCGCGGCCGCCGGGCCCGACCACGCACTCGCCGACGACCGGATCGCCCGGCTCGAAGTCCTCCACACCCGGGCCGACCTCGGCGACCTCGCCGGCCCATTCGTGGCCGGGAGTAATCGGGTAGCTGATCGGGATGATGTAGCGCCCGGCCAGCAGTTCCAGGTCGGAGTGGCAGACCCCGACGACCCGGGATCGCACGAGGATCTCACCGGGGCGGGGGGCCACCCGTTCGGTGTCGATGATTGTGGCCTGGTCCGGCGCGGGATATATCAGCGCGCGCAATCGCGGTCTCCTTCGGTCACGTGGGGAGCGGGGCGAGCCCGCCGGTCCTGGTCCTGGCCTGCGTGTAGATGCCCACCGCGACCATCACCAGGACGCCCTGGAACCAGTACTGCCAGGCCTGGGAGAGCTGCAGGAACGTGGTCACGTTGAGCAGCTGCTCGACCAGGATGGCGCCGAACAGCGCCCCGATGAAAGAGCCGCGGCCGCCGAAGATGCTAGTGCCGCCGAGTACCACCGCGGTCACCGAGGCCAGCGTGTAGTTCACGCCCTGGGTCGGGTCGCCCACCCCGATCTGCGCCATCAGCAGCACGCCGCCGACGCAGGCGAACAGGGACGAGGCCACGTAGGCGCCGATGACCGTGACGCCGGGCCGGACCCCGAGCCGGAACGCGGCGGCCGGGTCGGACCCGATCGCCCGCAGGCTGCGCCCCCAGCGTGCCCGGCGCAGCGCCCACTCCATGGCCACCGCGACGGCCACGGCGACCACGAACGCGATGGCGACCGGGCCCTCGGTGTGGTTGATCGCCTTGAGGATCGCGAACGAGATGTAGCCGCCCTGGAACGGTCGCAGCACCAGGGACACGCCCTGCAGCGCGATGTAGGTGACCAGGGTGGCCACGATCGGGGTGAACCGGGCGAACCTGACCATGGAGCCGTTCAGGAGGCCGACCGCGGCGCAGGCCCCGATCATGACCAGGAAGCCGGCGATGATGACGACCGCGCTGTGCCCGCTGTTCTCGAAGAACGACCCGATGACCACGACCAGCCCGGCCAGCGGGCCCACCGACAGGTCGATGCCACCGGTCACGATCACGCATTCCTGCCCGAACGAGATGAACGCGGTGGCCGCGATCAGCACGGTCAGCGAGGTCAGGTTGAACGAGGACAGGAAGCGGGAGTTGTGGCCCTGGGTGTAGACGGCCAGCGCGATGATGGCCACCGCGAGCACGACCGGGGCGACGTGGTCGTCCCGGGATGCACGGCGAAGCCAGGTCAGGGCCCGGGCGCCCCGGTTGTCGCCCGTGGCCGGCCGGGACGTCCCGGCGCCGGCCGGCCGGCGCCGCCGGGTCGAGGTCAGCATGGCGTGCGCGATGGCGTCCTCGGTGACCTGGCCGCCGCGCAGTTCGGTGACCACCTGCCCCGAGGAGAAGACCAGCACCCGGTCGCACAGCCCCTCGAGTTCGCGGGTGTCGGAGGACACGATGATCACCCCGGCGCCGGCCGCGGCCACCTGGCGCAGGATCCGGTAGATCTCGGCCCGGGCGCCGACGTCGACGCCCTGGGTCGGCTCCTCGGCCAGCAGCAGCGTGGCCCGCTGGTTCAGCAGCGCCCGGGCCAGCAGGACCTTCTGCTGGTTGCCGCCGGACAGGCTGAGCACGTTGGCGTCGATGGACGGCGCCTTGATGGCCAGGCCGGCCCGCTGCTCCTGCACCGCCCGGGCCTCGGCCCGCGGCCGCACCACGCCCAGGCGGCTGAACTGCCCGAGCGCCGAGACCAGGGCGTTCTCCCGCACCGACAGGGTGCCGAACAGGCCCTCGCCGAGCCGGTCGGAGGACAGGTAGACCACGCCCGCGTCCAGCGCGGCATCCGGACGGCCGGACCGCAGCGGCGTCCCGCCTAGCTCGGCCCGGCCGGTCGCGTGGGCCAGGCCGGCCAGCGCCCGGAGGAACTCGGCCTGCCCGTTGCCCACGATGCCGGCCAGCCCGACGATCTCCCCGGCGGCGGCGGTCAGGGCCACGTCCTGGAAGGCACGGTCGGAGAAGTGCTCGACCACCAGCACGGGCTCGCCGACCGCTCCGTTAGCCAGGATCGGGGCCTTGGGCGGGAACTCGGCCGTCACCGCCCGCCCGACGATGAGCTCGAGCAGCTGGCCGTCGGAGACGTCCGCGACGCCGAAGCTGCCGCGGACCGCGCCGTCCCGCAGCACCGTGACCCGCTGGCACAGCTCGCGTACCTCGGCCAGCCGGTGGGTGATGTAGACCACCGCCACCCCGCCGGCCGCCAGCCGGCGCAGCTCGGCGAACAAGCTCGCGGTCTCCTCGGCGCCGAGCGAGGCGGTGGGCTCGTCCAGGATCAGCACGGCCGGGTCGGCCGCCACCGCCTTGGCCACCTCGAGCAGCTGGCGCTGGACCACGCTGAGGGTGGCCACCCGCTGGCCCAGGGCAGCCGTGCAGCCGACCCGGGCCAGCTGGCCCTTAGCCCAGTTCTCGGCCCCGTCCGCCCGGGACTGCTCGGGCAGCCACATGGCGATGTTCTCGGCCACGGTGAGATCCGGGACCAGGGCGGGGTGCTGGTAGGCGATGGACAGCCCGCGCTGGCGCACGGCCAGCGGCGACGCGCCGGTGACCGGCTCGCCGCCGAGCTCGATCAGGCCCTGGTCCGGCTCCAGCGAGCCGGCCGCGATCGCCATCAGGGTCGACTTGCCCGCGCCGTTCTCCCCGAGCAGGGCGTGGATCTCCCCGGCCCGGGCCTCGAACGTCACGCCCTTGAGGGCGTCGACCCCGTCGAAGCTCTTCCGCACGTCGGCGAGCCGCAGTACCGGCCCGCGCTGAGCTGTCCCTGTCATGGCGTTCCTAGCGGAGGGATTCCAGGCTGGGGATGACGCCCTTGAGCGCCGCCTGCTGCTCGGCCGCGGTCAGGCCGCTGGACATGATGGCGGTGTCCGGCAGCGTGGAGTTGCAGACCGGCTGGTTCGGGCTGCCGCTGACCGAGTTCTCGTAGTTCTGCTGCGGCACCACGGTCGACGAGGGCACCGTGCCCTTGGTGGCCAGGGCGATGGCGTACCGCATGGCGTACTCGACCATCCAGGTCTGCGAGGACACCGTGAACAGCTTGAACGCCGCGTCGGAGGCGTGCATCTTGGCGTAGTCGCAGCCGAGCGAGTTGCCGTCCTCGGTGGCGATCACCGGGATCTGCCGGCCCGCCTTGGTGAACTGCGGGAACGCCGCGGCCAGGGCCGTGCCGAAGTCGCTGACGACCGCGTCGATCTTCGGGTACTTGGACAGCAGCGACGCCATCACCTGCTGGGTCAGCGCCGGGTCCCAGTTGGTCACGTTGTAGGGCTTCTGGCCGATGATGTGGATGCCCGGGTAGTTCTTGAACACGCTCTGCAGGCCCTGGTACTCCTCCAGGCTCTGCGAGTTGGCCGCCGGGCCGCCGAGGAAGACGACGTTCCCCTTCCCGTTCAGCGCGGTGGCCACGTCCTTGCCCCACAGCACGCCGGCCGAGGTGAAGTTGGTCGACAGGTAGGCGTTGTAGTTCTGCCCGGCGGTGCCGCCGGGGTCGACCCGGTAGGGCACCACGATCGTGCCGGCCTGGTAGGCCTTGGTCAGCACCGGGAGCATTGCCTTGCCCGCGTCGGGGAAGTCGACGATCGCGGTGGTGCCCTGGGCGACCAGCGAGTTGATGTCGGAGATGGCCTTCTGGGTGTTGCCCTCGCCGTTGGCGTAGACGTACTTGGTCACGCTCGGGCACTGCGCCGCGATGGTGACGGCCGAGTAGCGGGTCAGCTCCCGCCAGGTGTTGTCGCCGAACCCGTCGGCGAGCGCGATCGAGGCCTGCTTGGGACCGCACCACGGGTACTTGCTGTTGGCGGCGGTGCCGGCCCCGCCGCCGGCGGTGCCGCCGCCGCTGGCGCTGCTGCTCGAGCCGCCGCTGCTGCACGCGGCCAGGGCGAGGGAAGTGGCGGCCAGCGCCGCAGCGCCGGCCATCAGGCGTGATCTGCGTCTGCTGCGTCCGGCTGGGAACTGTTTCATCGGGTCGCTCCTCGAAAAAGGCCAGGCTGAACTCTGGGCGTGTTGATGGGAGGGGTGCGGGCCGGGATGGCCCTTGGTGTCGTCGGCCCTAGGTGACGGGGGCGGGTCGGTCGTCGTGGGGCCCGGGTCTTTGCTCAGCGGTCCCGTCGCGGGACCGGATCGCGGCCGGCGGCCTGCTTCCGGGGGCCCGCCGCCGGGCCAGCAGCCGGCCGGGACGTACCCCGTAGACGGTGACGGCGAGGGCCAGGGCACCCGCCTGGACGAGGTTCTGGACCGCGGCGCTGGCCCCGGTGGCCAGCACGAACTGCTGGAGCTGGCTGAGGAACAGGGCCCCGGCGGCGCTGGCGATCACGCTGCCGACGCCGCCGAGCAGCGAGGTGCCGCCCAGCGCCACGGCGGCCACCGACGGGAGCAGGTAGTTGTTGCCCTGGAACGGGTCGGGCTGGGAGACGATCCCGGCCAGCAGCACGCCCGCGGTGCAGTACAGCAGGGCCGCGCCCAGGTAGGCCGAGATCTGGTACCGGTGCCCGCGCAGGCCTGCCGCGCGGCTGGCCGCCGCGTTGGCCCCCGACGCCTCGAACCGGCGGCCGAACGCGGTGCGCTTGACCGTGAACTCGATGGCGATGGCCAGGACCACGGCGATCACCAGCGGCAGCGGGATCCCGCCGGGTGAGGCGTCAGTGAAGGACTGCAGGGCCTTGGTGGTCTGGGTGGGCGTGCCCTGGGAGATGCCGAGGTCGATCCCGAACAGGACCGCGTTCATGCCCAGGGTCTGGACGATGGGGGTGATCCCCACCCGGGTCACCAGCAGGCCGTTCACCAGGCCCGCGGCCAGGCAGATGGCATAGGCGAGACCGATAGCGGGCAGCAGCTTGCTGCCGTTCCCGTTGGGGATGTGGGTGACCAGGACGACGGTGAGCGAGATGAAGCCGGGGACCGAGAGGTCGATGCCGCGCTGCTGGACCACCAGCGTCTGGCCCACCGCGGCCAGGATGAGCACCGCCGCGAACGGCCACAGCGAGGCCAGCGCGCTGCCGCCCAGGCTTTTGGGCTGGAAGACCGCGCTCAGCGCGAAGACCAGGCCGGTCGCTATCCAGATGCCCGCCGACCGGCGCCACCGCGTCATCCCGAAGCCGCTCACCGCGCTGGCCTATTTCGGCGGGTAGCGCAGCTCGTAGCCGGCCTCGGCCCGCGAGGCGGCCCCGGCCCAGCCCCAGATCATCTCGGCCTCCTCGCTCGAGGTGTTGCGGAAGCCGTGCCAGGCGCCCTTGCGGTGAAAGACCACGTCGCCGGCCGACACCGGGACCTCGTTGTCACCGTCGAGCACGATTCCCTGGCCGCGCACGATCAGCGCGAACTCCTCGGCGCCGGGGTGCCGGTGCCATTGGTGCTCGGCCTGCCCGGGGGCGAACACGGCCCGCCCGAACACCACGTGCTCGGCGCCGGCCCCGGCCGAGTCGACCAGGAACTGGACCGTCATCCCGACCCAGCCCTGGTCCGGCCCGAGGCCGGGCACGGCCGGCACGTCCCCGAGTCCGACGCGATACGAATCCGCCATGTCTCTCCTCATCGAGTGCTGACGCCGTGCTGCCTCAACAGTGCTGCCTCAACCGCGCCGCCGTCCGCCAATGTTCAGTATTGGCATACGCGATGTTTAGTGAGACTAACGCGACCGTCCGCCTCGCACAAGAGGTAATGAACGGGATAGTTAGGTAACCGCCGCCGGTCCGCGTGAGGATCGCGCCGGAAGCGTCTGGGCGTCGCAACTCGGCCCCGGCGCCCGCGAGCACCATGCCGACCTCGCATCCCGCAGCGCTCGGACCCGTGGCGCCTGTGTCTCCTGATGCTCAGACGTCCTGTGGTGCATCGCCTCCCGCAGTTAACGCGGTGGATTCGGCTTATCCGGTTGATCCGGTGCCCTATAGGAGTCCAAATCAACCGCGTAGTCCCGATCAACCGAGTTAACTTGCAGATAGTCGAATAAATATACGCAAAATGTGATGCATGATGCCGTTGTACACGGTGAGGACGATGCCGGTCTCGCCAGACGAGTCGCACGTCGGCTGGGGTCCTGCGCCGGCTGGGTCCTGCGCCGGCTGGGTCCTGCGCCGGCTGGGTCCTGCGCCGGCTGGGTCCTGCGTCAGCTGGGGTCGCGCGGATCCGCGTCGCGGGCGGGGAGATGACCGTCGCCGCGGTGCAGGACGTGCCGGGGGCGCTCGGCGGGCATGGCCACCCGGGCCGCGTGCGACTCCGGGGTCAGCCGGCGGCCGAGGACGAACCAGATCCCCTCGGCGGGCTCGGCACCCTCGTTTACCAGCAGGTGCGGCTCGGAGGAGTCGAAGGCCAGCGCATCGCCGGCCTGCAGCACATACTCGTCGAAGCCGACCTGGATCTTCAGCTTGCCGCGGAGCAGGTAGGCGAACTCCGTGCCGGTGTGCCGCATCAGCTTGCCCGATGAGCTGGACCGGCCGCCCGGCTCGTAGCTGACGTACATGAAGTCGACCAGGTGCGGCAGCAGGTCGCTGAGCAGCTCCCAGGTGACGCCGGACTCCAGCTCCAGCTTGCGCCGGTCCTCCGGCCGTACCAGCTGGCAGCCCAGTTCGCCCAGGGATACCGCGCCGCCCGGGCCGCGCCTGCCTGCGGCCGCGCCGCTGCCGCCAGCGGCCGCGGCAGTCGGGCCGCCGGGCTCCCCCCGGCCGGCCATCGCCCCGGCTTCCACGGCACCAGGACCGGCAGCACCGGCATCGGCAGCACCGGCGTCCGAGAGCAGCGCGTCGATGGATATCCCCAGCTCGGTGGCGATCGCGTAGATCGTGCTGACCGACGGACGGGTCCGGTCGGTCTCGACCTGGGACAGCATGCTGGCCGAGACGCCGACCCGGCGGGCGAGCTCGCGCAGCGACAGGCCCTGTCGCTGCCGTTCCCGCCGGATCAGCCCGCCCACATTTACGTTCATTAACCGGCACTATACATCCCTCAGCGTGTTCAGTGAGCCTTGACAGTCAGTGTTCATCACAGGTATTACAGAGGTCACCCGCCGGGGGCCTCGTGAGCCCGCCGGCCCGCTGACCCAGGACGGTGCAGATGCGGATCGCCCAGACCTTCGGCCAGAACGCTGTCGACTGGGAGAACCGGGTCGACCTGAACCGGCTCCGCGCGGAGCGGCTGGCCCGGCTGAACGCGGAACTGGAGCGGTCCGAGCTCGGCGCGCTGCTGAGCTTCGACTTCACCAACATCCGCTACATGACCTCGACCCACATCGGCACCTGGGCAATGGACAAGCTGATCAGGTTCGCGCTGCTGCCCCGGGGCGGTGAGCCCATCGTGTGGGACTTCGGCTCGGCGGCCCGGCACCATCAGCTGTACAACCCCTGGCTGGACCACACCGACGGGCCCGCCACGTCGGAGGGCGCGGCCCGGACCGGCGCGCGGGCCGGCATCTCCACCCTGCGCGGGGCCTTCCACCCGGACGCCGGGATCGCCGAGGACGTGGCGGCCAAGATCGTCGCCGTGCTGCACGAGTACGGCCTGGCCGGCGAGCCCCTCGGCGTCGACGTGGCCGAGATGCCGGTGCTGGCCGCGCTGGCCGCGGCCGGGGTCCGGGCGGTGGACGGCCAGCAGGTGTTCATGGAGGCGCGGCGGGTCAAGACCGGCGACGAGATCAGCCTGCTGGCGCAGGCGTGCTCGATGGTCGACGCCGCCTACACCGAGCTGTACGAGTTCCTCCGTCCCGGCGTGCGCGAGAACGAGTGCGTCGGCCTGGTCAGCAAGGTCCTGTACGACCTGGGCAGCGAGTACGTAGAAGGGGTGAACGCGATCTCCGGCGAGCGCTGCTCGCCGCACCCGCACGTCTACTCCGACCGGCTGATCCGGCCCGGCGACCCGGCCTTCTTCGACATCCTGCACAGCCATCTCGGCTATCGGACCTGCTACTACCGGTGCTTCGCGGTGGGCAGCGCGTCGATGGCCCAGCGGGATGCCTATGTGCGCTGCCGGGAGTACATGGATCAGGCCATCGCGCTGGTGCG
>JAICWX010000161.1 GCA_025934635.1 Streptosporangiaceae bacterium
AGGGCCTATCACGTCATGGCGATGGCCGGAAACCGGTCCCGCGTGCTCGCTGACTGGGCTGTCAACGCCATTGCGCCCGCGGAGGTGACGTCGTTCGGGGTAATCGGCCCCGAATCTGTACCGCTCGACCCCGGCCAACCGCGCTCCTGACCAGGAATCGCCTCAGCAGCACCGCACCGGCACGCACCGCGCGGGCCGGTGCGGTGCTGCCGTGGGTCGTCGTCGAGGCCGTCGTACACGGCTGTCCGCCGCGGCAGTCCGGTACGCCGCCCGGTGGTTCCAGCAGGGCGTCGCCCGGAATCGGGATCCCTAGGTCCCATGCCAGCCCGACGACCGGTTGATGACGGACTGCTGAAGGAGACCGAGAACGCGCTGGCTAGCGCGCTGAACCCGGCCATCACGCCGCTCAGGCGGGCTCAGCCGGGCACCGTGACCTCGTGCCACCGGCCGCCGTTGAGGGTGAGGTTGTTGCCGCGGACCTGGCCCGGGGCGGCGTCGGCGATATAGGTGTACAGCGGGTGCCCGTCGTAAGTGGCCTGCTTCGAGCCGTCGGACCGGGTAATCGTGCCGAGCCTGCCCGTGACGCCGGGGCCGGCGGCCGGCCTGCCGGTCAGCGGCGGCCAGTACTGCGCGCAGGCCCCGGTGCAGACCGACCGGGCCGGGGTATCAGGGGCGAACCAGTACAGGGTCAAGCCCTGGCCGTTGGTCAGCACCGTCGCGCCATCGATCGTGGTCGTCTTCAGGGCCGCGGTCACCGCCGAGCCCGCGGGCGGCCCGGCCCCAGACGGGCCGCCCGCTTCCCCGACCACCACGCCCAGCAGCACCAGGGCCACGGCAGATGCGCCGCCTATGACTGCCGCCGCATGTGTCCCCCGGTCCAGCCGGGCGGCCACCGGGCCGGGCAGCGCCCTTGTTCCCGACGGGCGCCCGGCCGGCCGCGGGCGGGCGGCCAGAGCGGCCAGCGCCGCGAACGCGGCCACCTCGATCACGCCCGCGGCGATCCCGGCCGTGGTGCGGACCTCCGTGAATCCGAACAAGCCGGCCCACACCGACAGCAGGTACCCGCCCAGGGTCGCCAGGGCGAACACCGCCCCGGCGGCGGCAGCCACCCGGCTACTGGTGACCAGCACCACCGCGCCGGTTCCGAACCCCACGATGACCTGCAGCAAGAACAACCCGCCGATGACCGGAACCGACCGGTAGCCGGTCAAGTACAGGTCTAGGTGGATGACCGCCGCGGCGATGAGCAGCCCGGCCCCGGCTACCCGGAGCCCGGCGTTGATAGCCCGGTCCGGGCCCGGCCGCCGGCTGGTGCGGTCAGTATCCAAAGCCGCCGCCGGACGTGCCCGCCGGCGCCGCCTGCCCGGACGCGGTGATTTCATGCCATACGCCGCCGTTGACGTTGAGGCCGTTGCCCTTGGCCTGCCCCGGGGCGGCGTCGGCGGCGTACGTGTACAGCGGGTGCCCGTCGTAGGTGGCCTGCTTCGAGCCGTCGGACCGGGTGATCGCGCCGAGCGTGCCGGTGACGCCCTGCCCGGCGGCCGCGGAACCGGTCACCGGCGGCCAGATCTGCGCGCAGGCCCCGGCGCACTTCGACGTGGTGGCCGTGTCCGGGGCGAACGAGTACAAGGTGAACCCCTGGGCATTGGTGAGCACGCTCACGCCGTTGATCGTCGCCGTCTTCAGCGCGGTACCGGACCCCGGCGCCGGCGCCGGGGCGCTGGACGGCGTGCCGCTTCCCGCGCCGGTACCGGACGGCGAACTCGAGCACGCCGCCGCACTCATCGCGATCGCGGCCACTCCGGCCGCCGCCACCATCTTGACCCGAGTAGCTCTCTTTTCCGTGCCGTTCTCAGTGCTGGCAGTGAAGTAGGACATTGTTTTCTCCTCACAATTCTGGCCGTTAGCTGGCGGGCATTGCTACGGTTGCCCCCGCCAGGCGCCGCTGGTCGGCGGCTGTCTATCGGGTGATTGTCATGCGGGCCGGATCGCGTTCGTATCCGCCACTGCACAGTGCAAGTGACCAGTCCGCGGGCTTCTCGCTAGTGAGCCCTCGGGCTCCCGTCCTACCAGTTCCGCAGCCAATTCCAGTGCCGCGGAAAACTCGGGCTGCTTTTTCCTGAGCAGCCTGCGCACGTATTCCGCGTTTTCTGAGCTCTGCTCAGCGGTAACCGCCGCCATCGTCATTCCTGGCTAATTTTCACCCTGAAGGAACGGCGCCGGATGGCGCGTCGCTCGTCCGCTGTGGTACCTCCCCACACGCCATCGGTGACTCCGTGGTCCAGCGCCCAGGACAGGCACTGGGCCCGCGCCGGACAGGCCCGGCAGATCCGCTTCGCCTCGTCCAGGTCGCGCAGCGCGGGCCCGGTCGTGCCGGGCGGGAAGAACAGGTCCGGATCGGCGTCGCGGCAGGCGGCATCGTCACGCCAGCCGGTATGTATCGTCATCGCGCTGGATTTTCCGGGCCGGGGTCAGCCGGCGATGCGGAGGGCAAGCCACGGCGGGCAGCCGTGGCCCATCAGCCGGGCGATCTGATGCCAGTCGAGACGGTCGGCATAGACCTCGGCCAGCGACCCGGGAATCCCGAGGCGAGTGAGCTGGGATACGCGCCAGTCGTGTACGGATGACCCGGCCAGGTTGACGGCATCGTAGCCGGTGGCCAGTGGTTCCATCGTTCCTCCTTCAGCCGGTTTCCTGCGATTGTCAGACCAGCCGAACGCGCTCGTATCCGCCACTGCACAGCGCAACTGACCAGTCGGTGGCCGGCCCGTTAAGGCAGGGCGTAGCCGAGCTGGCTGCGCGAGGTGATGCCCAGCTTGGCGAAAACGTTGCCCAGGTGATACTGGACCGTGCGCGGGCTGAGGAACAGCCGGGCACCGATCTCGGGGTTGGACAGGCCCTCCCGTGCCAGCCGGGCGATCTGGGCCTCCTGGACGGTCAGCTCCTCATCCCCGGCGGCGGCGGTCCGCTTGCGGGCGGTCTCGCCGGTGGCCCGCAGCTCGCGCCTGGTCCGCTCGGCGAACGCCTCCATCCCCATGGCCTCGAGCATGTCCAGGGCCGTGCGCAGCTGCTCGCGCGCTTCGCCGCGGCGCCGCCGCCGGCGCAGCCACTCCCCGTAGAGCAGATGGGCGCGTGCGAGCTCGGCGCGGACGCGGCTCCGGCCCAGGTGCGTGATCGCGTCCTGGTACCGGCTCTCGGCCGCATTGCCTTCCGTCACCAGCGCCCGCGAACGCGCCTCGACGCCGAGCGCCCAGCTGGTGCCGCTGGCGCTGGTCATCTCGGCGATCCAGCGGTAGGTAGCGGTGGCTATCTCGGTCATCCCGCTGCGGGCGGATGCCTCCACCAGTTCGGCCGCGGCCCAGTTGGCGATTCCCGGATAGCGCATGCCCGGGTACTCCTGGTGGTCAAGGGCCTGCTGGGCGGCGCGCATCGCCTCCCGATAGCGGCCGAGGCCGTTGTGGAGCAGCGCGTTCGCCCACTCGGCGACGGACATCGCGATGCCCTCGCCGCGCTCGGCGACATCGCTGGCGGTGGCCTCGATCAGGGCCGACACCGTGGCCTGCCTGCCCTGCAGCGCGGCGAGGCCCATGGCAGCGTAAGGCGCGAACTGGCTGCCCGTCGCCTCGATCACCGCCCGCCCCTCATCGGTCAGTGCGGTGGCGGTGACCACGTCGCCGACGAACAGCAACATCATGGAGCGCGTGCTGAGCGCGAGCGGAAGCTCGCTCAGCGCGCCGGCCTTGCGCGCGAGCTCGACATACCGGGCCGAGAGAATGTCCCAGCGTTCGTCATCCCACAGGTGCAAGGCCGCCAGGGTCGTCAGCCAGAGCCAGCGCAGTTCCTCGTCCGCCGACATGCCGCGGCCGAAAGCGGTCAGCGCCTGCCGCAGGAAGGGCACTCCCGCCGCATACCCCTCGTTGAAGTTCGCGGCCAGGCCGTCCAGGAGGAGATCGGGGACGCGCGGGTCGTCCGGCGGCGGCGCCGCGCTCGCGGCCCGTGCCACCTCCAGCGTATGGCCGCCCGGGCTGGCCAGGCGGCCGGCCAGCGTCGAGGCGGTCAGCGCGTCGAGGTAGGTCGCCCGGGCGAGGCCGGGGTCGATCGGCTCGAGGCGCCTGGCCGCCCGCACCAGCAGGAGCGGGGCGTCGCCGCCCCGGTTGGTGACGAATGCGAGCTGTGCCCGCAGCAGGTCGACCCGGGCTTGCTCGAACTCGCTGAGCGGTCCGGCTTCGGCCACGGCCAGCAGGTCCTGCGCCGAGCCGAACGCACCCGCCTGGAATTTCGTGTTCGCGGCGGCCAGCGCCCGCCCGGCCCGCCGCGCCAGGTCGGGGGTCAGCATCACCCCGCGTTCTCCGAACGCGGCCGCCGCCGCCAGCCCGCCCCGCGCCTGCGCCCGGCCGGCCGAGCGCTCCAGCTCCCCGGCCACGTCTTCATCCGGCTCCGGGGCCGCCTGGGCCCGGTGCCAGGCGCGGCGATCGGGATCCAGCTCCGGATCGGTGACCTCGGCCAGCGTCCGGTGCGCCGCCTGCCGGTCCTGAGCGGACGCCGACTGGTAGGCCGCCGAACGCACCAGGGGATGACGGAACTGCACCCGGACATCGAACTGGGCCAGGCCGCCCTCGACCGCGGGCGCCGCCGATTCGGCCCCGACGCCGAGCCGGCCGGCTGCCCGCCACACCAGGGCCGGGTCACCGGTCGGATCGGCCGCCGCGAGCAGCAGCAGCCGCCGGCTCCCGGCCGGAAGGGCGCCGATCCGCCGCCTGAAGTTCTCCTCGATGGTCGCCGCGGTGCCGCCCGGGACCGGCGCCCCGCCGGGCAGCCCGAACCCGCCGGCCAGCTCCGCCGCCGTCCAGCCGCGCGGCAGCTCCAGCAGGGCGAGCGGGTTGCCATGGGCCTCGGCGATGACCTGATCACGGACCCGCGCGTCCAGCGGCCCGGTCAGCGCGGAGTCCAGCAGCACCCGCGCATCATCCTCGGGTAGCCCCTCGACCACCAGTTCCGGCAGTCCCGCCAGGTCACCGGTCGGGATACGGGCCCCGAACACCACGCCGACCGACTCGGTCCCCAGCCGCCGGGCGAGGAACGCGAGAACCTGCGCCGAGGCACTGTCGAGCCACTGCTCGTCATCGATGATGCACACCAGCGGCCGTTCCCCGGCCAGCTCGGACAGCAGGCCCAAGGCGGCCAGTCCGATCAGGAACCGGTCCGGGGGCGGCCCGGGACTGAGGCCGAACGCGATCCGCAGCGCGTCGCGCTGCGGCGCCGGGAGACGCTCCAGGCGGTCCAGCATCGGCGCGCACAGCTGGTGCAGCACCGCGAACGCCAGCTCCATCTCCGACTGGACACCCGCCGCGCGCACCACCCGGCAGCCGGACGCCTGGTCGGCCAGGTACTCCAGGAGCGCGGTCTTGCCCACCCCGGGCTCGCCGCGCACCACCAGGGCACGGCTTTCACCCGCCCGTACCGCTGCCGCCAGCCGGCCGAGCACGCCGCATTCGGCCTGGCGGCCGGTCAGCTCCGTCACTGTCCCCGCCCCGGCACATCAGCGGGCAGCTGCACAGTGCCGACGCTACTCCCTGACCAGCGTACTGACCAGCGTACTGACCAGCGCACTAGCCATAGTGGCTAGCCAATGGCGGATGCGACGACGACCCCGCTGGCCGCACCGTTAACCGATCACGGAAGCAGGTCACTGCGGGAGGATGCGATGGATAGGGAGCTTGCGGCGCCGCCGACGGTGCGCGGACCGGGGGCGGGGACACTCGTGCTCACCATCAACGGCCGGGTCCGCGAGCTCCCGGTCGAGCCCCGGGTGAGCCTGCTCGACGCGCTCCGGGAACATCTGGCGCGGATGAGTGACGTGGCCCGGGTACCCGGGGTGACGGCGCGATTCCCGGTGATCTCACAGGCGCTGCTGCTGGGCGCGTCGGCGCAGCTGCGGAACATGGCCTCGATGGGCGGCAACCTGTGCCAGCGGGTGCGGTGCAGCTATTTCCGCGATGTCACGTCGTCGTGCAACAAGCGCGAGCCAGGCAGCGGCTGCGCCGCCATGGACGGGTTCCATCGCGGCCACGCCATCCTCGGCACCAGCGGCACGTGCATTGCCGTCCATCCATCCGATGTCGCGGTCGCGCTGACCGCGCTGGACGCGGTGGTGCACACCCGCGGGCCCGGCGGCGAACGCGCCATCGGAATCGACGACTTCTTCCTGCTTCCCGGTGACACCCCGGAGCGTGAGCACCCGCTGGAGCACGGGGAGCTGATCACCGCGATCGACACCGCCGCGGCCGGGCGCCTGCCGGGCGTGACCGCGGTCCTGACGCACCACGACCTGCCGAAGGTGAACCACGTGCCGCTGCTTCCGTCGCTGCTGGGCGGCCCGGCCCCCGGCGAGACGTTCTTCCCCATGCAGGACGACGTGATTCACTACGCGGGCCAGCCGGTCGCGATCGTCATCGCCGACCGCCTCGAGCAGGCCCCGCACGCCGCCACGGTGGTCCAGGTCAGTTACGCCGAGACCGCGTCGGTCACCACGATCGGCCAGGGCCGCGCCGACGCCTACGAGCCGGAGAAGATCTTCGGCGGCGTGATGCCAGCACGGACCGAACGAGGAAACGTCGAGGACGGGTTCACCGCCGCGGATCTGCGTATCGACACGGCGTTCCGGTTCGCCGCCAATCACCACAACGCGCTCGAGGCGCTGACCACCACCGCGGCCTGGGACGGTGACCAGCTGACGCTGTATGACTCCTGCCAGGGGATTAAGGCCGTGCAGCTGACCGTGGCCGCGCTGCTCGGCCTGTCGCCGTCCAGAATCCGGGTGCTGACCCGCTTCGTCGGCGGCGCCTTCGGATCCAAGGCCATGGTCTGGCCGCACGTCACCCTCACCGCCCTGGCCGCCCAGCACGTCCGCCGTCCGGTCCGGCTGGCACTGCCGCGCGGCCAGATGTTCACCTCGTGCGGGCACCGTGAGGAACAGGAGCAGCGCATCGAGCTCGGGGCGGCCAGCGACGGCAGGCTCATCGCCATCCGGCATCGCAAGATCTCGGTCACCTCCCCGTTCGATGACTGGGCCGAGCCGGCTTTCGGCGTCGCCTCCTCGCTCTACGCCTGTCCCAGCTATCAGGGCGTCCACCACCTGGTTCGCGGCAACACGATGACGCCCACGTTCACCCGCGGGCCGGGCGAGGCCCTCGGCGTCTTCACCCTCGAATGCGCGATGGACCAGCTGGCCAGCGAGCTCGGCATCGACCCGGTCGAGCTGCGACTGCGCAACATCACCGACGTCGACCCCGGTACCGGCCATCCCTGGTCCAGTTCCGGGCTGCGCGAATGCCTCGAGCGGGGCGCCGCCCGTTTCGGCTGGGCCGGGCGCAGTCCGCAGCCGCGGTCCCAGCGCGAGGGGAACTGGCTGATCGGCACCGGGATGGCCACCGCCGGCTACCCGGTCGCGTTCTTCGTGCGCACGCAGCGCGCCCGGGCGCACCTGCATGCCGACGGCACCGCCGTCGTGGCCACCGCCGCCCAGGAGTTCGGCACGGGAATGGTGACCGTGCTGACCCAGGTCGCCGCCGACGGGCTCGGCATCGACCTGCGCGACGTGCGGCTCGAATTCGGCGACACCGACCTGCCGGCCGCCGGCTCGCCGGTGGGTTCGAACGGCGCCATGATGGTCAGCGCGGCCGTGCACAACGCCGCCGCCGCTGGATACCCCGTACGGGCTGCTGACCTTCGGTGCCCAGTTCGCCCGGGTCGCGGTCGACGCCGACCTGGGCATTGTCCGCGTCCGGCACCTGACCGGCGCCTTCGCCCCCGGCCGGATCCTCAACCCCATGACCGCCCGCAGCCAGCTCATGGGCGGCATGCTCTGGGGCATGGGCCAGGCCCTGCTGGAGGGGAACCACATGGACACCAGGCACGGCCGGTGGGCCAGCACCAGCCTGGGCGACTACCTGGTCCCCGTCAACGCTGACGCCCCCGATGTCGACGTCGAGCTGATCCAGGTCGGCGCCGCGGCCGCGATCGCCAACGCGGTGTACCACGCCACCGGCTACCGGCCCCGCGAACTGCCGATCGCCGCCGAGCACCTGCTGCCGCACCTGCCACCCGGCCCGGCCGCCGGAGCGTAATCCGTGCCGCACCACGACCTCGGCAGGCAGCCCTGGCTGGGCCTCGGCGGCCTGCTGCTCCGCGACATCGCCGGCTGGCAGCCGGCCGCCCTCGGGGCGGCCGGCGGGTGCGTCATCAGCGCCGCCCTGACGGCGCTGGCGCTCGATCGCGCCCTGGCCTCCTACGCCGATGGCGTGCCCTGGATCAGGGCCACCCCGGACCACTGGAACGGGCCGGCGCGGACGACGATTTGCCCGGCCGAGGTCGCGTTCCCCGCTCCGAATGCGAAAGGATGATGCCAACGGCGGAGTTGGGTCTGCGGCCATGCGTGGAGGTGCGGGATGGCAGACGGCGTGGATCCGCCTGTCCGGTTCGCGGTCGTGCACGAAAGCGCCCGCACGCGCGTTTCCCGGCTGTCGGGCGCGGACCGCACGCTGATCGTGAAGGAACCGCTCGGGCCGGACGCCGGGTCCCGGCTGCGGCATGAGGCCGCCATCCTGGCGCGATTGCGCGGTGTCGCGGGAGTGGCGCAGCTCGCGGACGAACCACCGCCCGAGGGCTCGATCGTGCTGGCGGACGCCGGTCACAGCACCCTGGCGGACCTGCCGAGGCCACTGCCCGCGGGCGACCTGGCCAGGTTCGCGTCGGGGCTGGCCCGGGCCCTGGCCGGGCTGCACCGCCGGGAGGTGATTCACCGTGACCTCACCCCGGCCAACGTCGTGGTCGCCGCCGACGGCACGCCCACTCTCGTGGACTTCGCCCTGGCCACGTCGATCGCCGAGATCCGCCCGGAATTCACGCACCACAGCGAGATCCCCGGGACGCTGGCGTACCTGGCGCCGGAGCAGACCGGGCGGACCGGCCGGGCGGTGGACCAGCGGGCCGACCTGTACGCGCTGGGCGCGGTCCTGTACGAACTCGGCACCGGCGAGCCGCCCTTCGGGGCCGGTGACCCGCTGCGCCTCCTGCACGATCACCTGGCCCGGTTGCCGGTGCCGCCGGCCGACGTCAATCCGGGCATACCGGAACCGTTGTCGAAGGTCATCGTGCATCTGCTGGAGAAGGAGCCGGACAACCGGTACCAGTCGGCCGACGGCGTGGCCCATGACCTGGAACGGCTGCGCGACGCCGGCGCCGGCCACGGCGGGTTCCGGGTCGGCGAGCATGATTTCCCGATCCGGCTGCTGCCGCCGTCACGGCTGGTGGGCCGGGACGAGCAGGTGGCGGCCCTGAAGCAGGCGTTCGCGGACGCGCTGGCCGGGCGGTGCGCGGGGGTGCTGGTCAGCGGCGTGCCCGGGATCGGCAAGACGGCGCTGGTCAACGAGCTGCGCCCGGTGGTGACCGCCAGCGGCGGCTGGTTCGTGGCGGGCAAGTTCGACGAATACCGCCGGGATCAGGAATTCAACGCGGTCCAGCAGGCCTTCACCTCGTTCGGGCGGCTGCTGCTGGCCGAGCCCGAGGACGAGGTGACCCAGATCCGCGTCCGGATGCTCCGGGCCCTGGGCGCGAACGCGGGCCTGCTCGCCACCGTCGTGCCGGAGTTCGCGACGCTGCTGGGGCCGGGTGATCTCGGTGACCCGCTGACCGCGGCGGTCCGGGCGCAGCTGGTGGCGGTGGGAGCGCTGCGCGCGGTGGCGTCGAGGAGACGCCCGCTCGTGGTCTTCATCGACGACCTGCAATGGGGCGGCGGCGTCCCGCTCGGCTTCGTGGACATGGTGCTGAGCAATGAGGGGTCCGAGGGCCTGCTGGTGGTGGGGGCGTACCGGGAAGGCCACGTCGACCCGTCCCACCCGCTGGCGGCCATGCTGTCCCGGTGGCGCGAGGCGGCCGTGCCGCACCTGCCGCTCGGCGACATCAGCGGTCCCGATCTCGTCGTCTTGCTGAGCGAAATGCTGCACGTGACCCCCGCCGCGGCGGGGGACCTGGGTGCGGTGCTCGAGCCGCACTGTCATGGCAACCCCTATGAGACCGTCGAGCTGCTCAACGCGCTGCGCCGGGACGGCGTGCTGACGGCCTCGCCGGACGGGTGGCGGTGGCAGACGGCGGCCGTGCGGGCGCACCTGACCCGGGCGGAGGCCGG
The DNA here is from genome assembly GCA_025934635.1 of Streptosporangiaceae bacterium. The sequence goes on from JAICWX010000161.1 coordinate 10,187, forward strand.
CGGGCTGTCGGCCGCCCGGGTCGCGGCCATGCCCGAGCAGTCCCGGCGGACGGTGGAGGCGATGGCCTGCCTGGGCGGGCGCGCCAAGCTGAGCGTGCTCGCGATCGCGACCGCCGCCCGGGGCAGCGTGCCGGACATCCTCGAGCCGGCCCTCCGGGAGGGCATCTTGGTGGCGGAGTCCGGGGCCGAGGAGGCGGTGCGGTTCCGGCACGACCGGATCCGGGAGGGCGTGCTCAGCGGGCTGGGACCGGACCGGCGAGCCGAGCTGCATCTCGCCATGGCGCGGCGGCTCGCGGCGGTGCCGGGTCTCTTCGCGGTCGCGGCCGAGCAGTACCTGCCGGTAGCGGGGGCGGTCACCGATCCCGGCGAGCGCCGGGCGGTGGCCGGGCTGCTGCGCCGTGCCGCCGACGAGGTGACCCAGATCGGCGAATTCCCGCTGGTGCACGCGCTGCTGACGGCCGCGCTCGCGCTGGCCGACCAGGCCGATACCGATGCCCTCATCGAGTTGCACACCGTCCATCACGCCGCGCTGTTCAGCCTGGGTCGGATGGAGGAGGCGGACGAGGACTACCGTGTGCTCGAGGAACTGGCCGCCACCGTGCTGGACCGCCCGGCCGCGACCGCGCTGCAGGTGAAAGGCCTGACGCACCGGAACCGGTTCACCGAGGCGATCGACTTGGTGATCAGGTCCCTGCGCGAGTGCGGCGTCGATGTTCCTGACGCCGAGCGCATGCCCGCGGCCATCGACCGGCAGTTCGCCCGGCTGTACCAGTGGCTGGACCACACCGATCCCGCCGCTGACATGACCCGCCCCGACCTCACCGATCCGGCCCTGCTGGCCGCGGGCAGCCTGCTCAACGCGATGCTCTCCCCGGTCTACTTCATCGGCGACCAGGCCATGTTTTCCTGGGTGGGCCTGGAGGCGCTGCGGATCTGGACCGAGCACGGACCGGGCCACACCCTGGTCGGGTCGGCCGCCAACGCCGCCTTCCATGCCATCACCCAGCGCGGCGACTACGCCGCGGCCTACCGCGCGGCCCGGCGGATCCTCGCGCTGGGGGAGACCCGGGCCTATGAGCCCGATACCTCGCATGCCCGCCTGGTCGTGTCGCTGCTGGACCCGTGGTTCGAGCCGGTGGAGAACAGCATCTCCGAAAGCCTGCGCGCCCGTGAGGGACTGCTCGCGGGCGGTGACCTGGCGAACGCCGGCTACACCTACCACCAGACCGTGGCCGGGCTGCTGGACTGCGGGCCGACCCTGGACACCTGCCTGGCGCAGGTGAGCGCGGCGCTGGCTTTCGCGCGGCGGACCGGCACCGGGCAGACCTCGCAGTGGCTGGAGAGCTACCAGTGGCTGGCCGGCGTGCTGCGCCGTGAGGGCTCCGCCGCGGCCGCCGAGGGGATCCCCGTCGACCGGTACGCGGGCAACCCGCTGGTGGTGATACACGTCCGCCTGTGCCGGGCTATCGCCGCCGCCATCTTCGGCGATCCGGCTGAGCTGGCGCGGCAAGGGGCGGCGGCGGTGCGGCTGCTCCCCGTCATCACCGGATTTTCCATGAGCGCCCTGGCCCACCCGCTCTACGGGCTCGGCCTGGCCGGGCAGGCCCGGTCCGCCGACGGCGACGAGCGCGCCGCGCTGCTGGCCGAACTGGACGACGTGCTGCGCTGGCTGGGCGGACGCGCCGCCGACGCGCCGGACAACTTCCTGCACCTGCTGCGGCTCGTGGAGGCCGAGCAGGCGTGGACGATGGGCGACTTCCGCGCCGCGGCCTTCGCGTTCGACTCCGCCCGGCGGGAGGCCGAGAGGCGGCAGCGCCCGTGGCACCGGGCGCTGATCGCCGAGCACGCGGGCCACTTCTACCTCTCTCACGGCCTGGAGCACACCGGCTATGAACTCCTCGGCCAGGCCCGTGAGCAGTACCTCGCCTGGGGGGCCGTGGCCAAGGCGGAGCAGATGAAATGGGCCTATCCGGATCTCAGCCCGCCGGCCGATGCCACCGCCGGCGAGGCCGGCCCGGCTGCGGACCATCCGCGCCGCGCCGCGGTCACCGCCGGCGCCACCGACCTGCTCGGCATCTTGTCGGCGGCGCGGGCCCTGAGTTCGGAGACGAGCGTCGAACGACTGCACGCCCGCGTGGTGGAGGTGCTGAGCGCGATGACCGGCGCCACCGGCGTGCACCTGGTGCTGTGGGACGAGGCCCGGCCGGACTGGGTGCTTCCCGCGCCTGCGGGCAGCCGGGGCGGCCTCTCGGCCGCCGGGCCGGCCGGCGGCACCGGCCACGACCCCGCCGCACCGGTGTCGGTCCTGCGTTACCTGCGCCGGACCTCCGAACCGCTGGCGGTGAGCGACGCCACCAGCGACGACCGGTTCGCCCGCGACCCGTACTTCGACGGCGTCACCTGCTGCTCGCTGCTGGCGGTGCCGGTCTTCGGCCGCGGCGCGCTGCGCGCGGTGCTCCTGCTGGAGAACCGTCTCATCCGCGGTGCCTTCACCACCGCGCGGCTGGAAGCGGTCGGCCTCATCGCCGGGCAGCTCGCGGTATCCCTGGACAACGCCCAGCTGTACGCCGGGTACCGGCGGATCGCTGACGAGCAGGCCGCCTTGCGGCGGGTGGCGACGCTGGTCGCCCGGGCCGAGCCGCCGGAAGCGGTGTTCGCCGCCGTCGCCGCCGAGGCCAGGCAACTGCTCGCGGTCGACTTCGCGGCCCTGGTCCGGTACGACGAGCCGGAGATGATGGAGATCGTCGGCCTGTGGACCGCTCAGGAGGGCGTGCCGTCGACGCCGGTGGGAACCCGGCTGCCGCTCGGCGGGGAGAACGTGAGCACCCTGGTCTACCGGACGCGCCGCGCGGCGCGCACCAACCGCGCCGAGGCCACCGGCGCGATCGCCCGGATCGCCGTCGGCGAGTGGGGCTGGCAGTCGGTGGTGGGCGTGCCCGTCAGCGCCGAGAGCCGGCTGTGGGGCGTCCTGCTGGCGGGGTCCCTCAGCGAGGAAGTGCCGCCGCCGGACAGCGAGACCCGGCTGTCCGGGTTCGCCGAGCTGGTATCGACCGCGATCGCGAACGCCGAGGCGCGGGCCGAGGTGGCCGCCTCCCGCGCGCGGATCGTCGCCGCCGCCGACCAGGCCCGCCAGCGCATCGAGCGCGACCTGCACGACGGGGCCCAGCAGCGGCTGGTCTCGCTGGCCCTGCGCCTGCGCGACGCGCAGGAGGCGGTTCCGCCCGGGCTGGACGAGCTGCGCGCCCGGCTCGGCAACGCCGTGACCAGCGCCAACGACGCGCTGGACGAGGTGCACGAAATCGCCCGCGGCATTCATCCGGCCGTCCTGGCCAGCGGCGGCTTGCGCCCGGCCCTGCGGGCGCTCGCCCGGCGCTCCCCGGTCCCGGTCCGGCTGGACGTGCTCGCTGAGCAGCGGCTGCCCGAGCCCGTCGAGGTCAGCGCGTACTACGTGGTCGCCGAGGCGCTGACCAACGCGGCCAAGCATGCGCGCGCCGCGGCCGTCAGCATCCGCGTCGAGGTGGCCGGCGACCTCCTGCGCGTCGCGGTCAGCGACGACGGCACCGGGGGCGCGGCTGTCGGCGGCGGCACCGGCCTGGTCGGGCTCAAGGACCGTGTCGAGGCGCTCGGCGGCCGCCTCCGGCTCGACAGCCCGGACGGCGGCGGGACGATCCTGACCGCCGAGCTTCCGGTCACCGCCGTCGGCGTCGGCTCCGTCCGGCCGGGCGCCGGCCCGGGATGAACGTTCCAGTGCCCGCCGGTAATGCCCGGGTGGACGCGAGCCGCGCCCGGGTCGTCCTGGCCGACGACGACATCTTGCTGCGGGAGGGCCTGGCGAGCCTGCTCGATCGCTCGGGACTCGACGTGGCCGGCCAGGCCGGTGACGCCGCCACCCTCATCGAACTCGTCCGCCGGGAGCGGCCCGACCTGGCGGTGGTCGACATCCGGATGCCGCCGGAGTTCTCGACCGAGGGCCTGGTGGCCGCCCAGCTCATCAAGCGGCACTACCCGCGGACGGCCGTCGTGGTGCTGTCGGCGCACGTGGAAGTCGAGCATGCGATGGACCTGCTCGCGAACGGCGAGCGCACCGGGTACCTCCTGAAAAGCCGCGTCACCGACGTCACGGAGTTCATCCAGACGCTGCACCGGGTGATCCGCGGCGGGTCGGCGGTGGACCCCGCGCTGATCCAGGAACTGGTCGCGGCGCGGCACCCGGGCAATCCGCTGGACGAGCTGACCGGCCGGGAGCGGGAGGTGCTGGCGCTGATGGCGGAGGGACGGTCGAACGCGGGGATCGGGCAGGCGCTGTGGGTCACCGAGGGAACGGTCGAGAAGCACGTGCGCAGCATCTTGATGAAGCTGCAGCTACCGGAGAGCACCGAGGTCCACCGCCGGGTGCTGGCCGTCCTGGCCTTCCTGGATGCGCGCTGACCCTGGGCAACACCCTGCTACCTGCAATGCCGGGGGAGCGGCGCGCGGGGAGAATGGCTGCGTGCAGTTGAGGTGCGTGATCATCGACGATGACGAGAGGTTTCTCGATGTCGTCCGGGACTCGCTGGAACGAGGTGGCGTGACCGTGGCCGGGGTGGCCGGCAGCCGCGCCGCGGCCGTCCAGCGGGTTGCCGCGCTGCGCCCGGACGTCGTCCTGATCGACATCCGCCTGGGCGCGGAGTCCGGGTTCGACGTGGCCAGGGACCTGGCCGCCAGCGGGCACGCGACCCGGCTCATCATGATCTCCTCGCACGCCGAGGTCGATTACGCGGACCTGATCGCGGAGGTACCCGTCGCCGGGTTCCTGCCCAAGACCGAGCTGTCCGCCGTGGCCATCCGCCGTGTGCTCGGGATGAACTGAGTTCACCGCCCGGCGGCACCGGTTCTCGCCGCTTTCTTACCGCTAGCCGGTAGGCGCTCTGGCCGCCTGCCGGGAAGACACCGCTGCCCGCGTAATGGATCGTCGGATAGGCAGGAGGTGTATCTGGGATGACCGGCCGTCGCGGGCACGACCTGGAGGTTGACCGGCATGATGCGGACACGGACTGGCTAACCGGCCGCCGCACGGAATGCCACACGCTCGATCTGCTGGTCGGGGCGATACAGGCGGGCCACAGCCGGGTCCTGGTGGTCCACGGCGAGGCCGGGATGGGCAAGACCGCGCTGCTCGGCTACCTGAGCGGGCACGCGTCCGGCTGCCGGGTGCTGCGCGTGGCGGGCTCGCCGCCGGACACGGAGCTGGCCTTCGCCGGGCTCCACCAGCTGTGCGCGCCGCTGCTGAACCACCTGGAGGCGCTGGCCGGGCCGCAGCGCGACGCGCTGCTGACCGCATTCGGCATGCGCGCCGGATCGCCGGATCAGTTCCTGATCGGGCTCGCGGTGCTGGGACTGCTGTCGGCAGCGGCCAGGCACCAGCCCGTCGTCTGCCTCGTCGATGACTACCAGTGGCTGGACCGGCCCTCGGCGCGCGTCCTGGCCTTCGTCGCCCGGCGCCTGGCGGATTCGATCGCGCTGGCTTTCGCGGTTCGTGTCCCGGGTGTTGAACTGGACGGCCTGCCGCAGCTGCCGGTGACCGGCCTGCGGGAGGCGGACGCGTGCGCACTGCTGGAGTCCGCGCTCGTCGGACCGCTGGACTCGCAGGTCAAGGAGCTGATCGTCGCCGAGGCGCACGGGAATCCGCTGGCCCTGCTCGAGCTGCCGCGGGGGCTGACGCCGGAGCAGCTCGCGGGCGGCTTCTGGCTGCCGGGAGCGGCGCCGCTGGCCGGCCGGATCGAGGAGAGCTTCCGGCGGCAGCTTGCTGCGATGCCAGGCACGTCCCGGCGGCTGCTTCAGGTAGCCGCGGCCGAGCCGTCCGGGGACCTGCTGACGGTCTGGCGCGCTGCCGCGCGGCTGGGCATCCCCGCCGGAGCAGCGGACCAGGCCACGGCGACGCGGCTGGTCCGGTTCGGCACGCGGGTACGGTTCCGTCATCCGCTGGCCCGCCTGGCGGCCTATCTGTCGGCGTCGCCGGAGGAACGCCACCGGGTGCACGCCGCGCTGGCGGACGTCTCCGGTACCGTCTGCGTCTCCGACCTCGACCTGCTCGCCTGGCACCGCGCGGCGGCGGCCCGCGAACCGGATGAGGACGTTGCCGCCGAGCTTGAGCGGTCGGCCGCCCGCGCCCGGGTCCGCGGCGGCCTGCCCGCCACGGCGGCGTTCCTGGAACGCGCGGCGCTGCTGACCCCGGATCTGACCCGGCGGGGCGTCCGCGCCCTCACGGCGGCGGAGGCCAAGTACCAGGCCGGCGCGCCTGACGCGGCCGCGACGCTGCTGGCCATGACCGAGACCGGGCCGCCGGACGAGCAGGCCCGCGCGCGGCTGAGCCTGCTGCGCGGCCAGCTGGCGTTCCACGCGGGCATGAGCGGTGAATCCCTGGCCTTGCTGCTCGACGCGGCCGGCCGCTACGAGCGGCTCGACGCGCGGCTAGCCCGGGAGGCGTACCTGGAGGCGCTGTCCGCGGCGCTGCTTGGTCACCGGGCCGGCCCGGCGGGCCCGCTGCAGGTGGCGCGGGCGGCCCGCCGCGTGCCGCCGGCGTCCGATCGCACCGCGCCCGATCTCCTGCTCGACGGCATGGCGACGCTGATCGCCGACGGATATCAGGCCGGGACACCCGTGCTGCGGCAGGCGGTCAGCGTGTTCCGCCACGGCGGCGTGCCCGGCGAGGAGCAGCTCCGGTGGCTGTTCGCGGCGACCCGCGCGGCCGTGGACGTCTGGGACGACGAGAGCTGGCGCGAGCTGTCGATCCGGCAGGTCGAGCTGGCCCGGGCGGCGGGCGCGCTCGCCCTGCTGCCGTTCGCGCTCTGCCAGCGGATCGCGATGCACCTGCATGCCGGGGAGCTGGCCGTGGCCACCGCGCTCGCGGGCGAGTTCACCGCGGTCAAGAAGGCGACGTCGGCCGGCGTCCCCGACTTCGGGGCGATGTTGCTGGCCGCGTGGCAGGGCCGCAGCCGGGACGCCCGCTGGCTGATCGAGGAGATCGTCAGCGACATGGACACGCGGGGACGCGGGTTCGGCGTGAGCATGGCGCACTACGCCGGCAGCGTGCTGCATAACGGCCTCGGCCAGTATGAGGATGCGCTGGCAGCAGCCGAACTCGCCGTCAGCCACCAGGAAGACCTCGGCTTCGCCAACCTGGCGCTGGCGGAGCTGATCGAGGCGGCCGTACGCTGTGGCCGGCCCGAACGGGCCGCCGCCGCGCGGCAGCGGCTCACCGCGCTCACGCAGCCGTCCGGCACCGCCTGGGGACTCGGCGTCGCGGCACGTTCCCGCGCACTGCTCAGCGAGGGCGACACCGCCGAGCGGCTGTACCAGGAGGCAATCGCCTGCCTGGGCTCAGCGCCGGCCCGCACCGAGCTCGCCCGCGCGCACCTGCTCTACGGTGAGTGGCTGCGCTCCGAGAACCGCCGCGGCGAGGCCCGCCAGCACCTGCAGGTCGCGCACGGCATGCTGCAGGAGATGGAGATCGGCGCGTTCGGCGACCGGGCCCGGCGGGAGCTGGCGGCCGCCAGCGGTGCGCGCCACGCGCGGCCGCCGCGGCTGCCCTCCGTCGGCGACGCGCTGACCGAGCAGGAAACCCAGATCGCGCAGCTGGCCCGGGCCGGGCTGTCCAACCCGGAGATCGGAACCCGGCTGTTCATCAGCGCGCGCACGGTCCAGTACCACCTGGGCAAGGTGTTCACGAAGCTGGGCATCACCTCGCGCGGCCAGCTGCAGCGGGCGCTGTCCGCCCGCCGGGAGCCGGTCCCGGCCGGGGCAGTCTCCCCGGCAACCTAGCCCGCACCACAAGATTTATACCGAACGGGGCACCGTCCCCGCCCCGGGCACCCCACCCGCCCCGCGGCCCCGGCGCTCAGCGTCTAACTCGCATAGAGCTGGTCCAGGCCGATGAGACGGATGTCGTGGCCCTGGCCGGCTTGCCGCTCACGGTCGAAGCCTGCACCGGAGTAGCAGGTGAGCACCGTGTCCCGGGTGTCGAATCCCTTGACCGCGAGCAGGTCCCGGGCCCGGCGCAGCCGTTCGGCGTGGCCGGGGCCCATGACCCGGTCCCATTTCGCCTCGCCCAGGGACAGGATCCTGCGCGGGCGCCCGTGCTCGGCCGGCGCGAGCACCGCGACGTCGATCTCGATCTGGGTCCGGTTGGCCGGATCCGGGACTACTCCGGAGCCCACCTCGCCGGGCGGGCCGCCGAAGACGGCGGGATCGGCCGTGATCGCGTAGGCGCGGCAGATCGCTTCGAAATGCGGCCCGGTTACCTGTGACAGGAAGCGTGCGCGGGCCCCGGCCCAGACAGCTGGGCCGCCGCCGAGTTCAAGCCGAGCCCATTCCCGGCTCATGATGGCCTGGTAGAAGGTGATAAGCGGCTCGGCGATCCGGTACCTCGCCCGTCCCGACCGGAACAGGTCCGGCTCCCTCACCAGGAGCCGGGAATCCTCCAGAACATGAAGGGGATGCGCTATCTCGTTGGATTTCCGGCCCACATAGCTGGCAATCCCGCCGGTGGTGTTGTTCCCCTCGGCGACGGCGGCGAGCACCGAATGATACAGCGACGGGTCGCGGATCCCGGTCTCCTCAGCGAGCAGGTACCGGCCTTCCCGGAAGAGCGGGGTCTGCGGGTTCAGCACCGTCCGGATCACCCATGGGTCGAAGTCGGCGAGGTCCGCGGGGGTGTCTTCGCGCAGGAGTTCCCGTCGGTATGCGGGAGTTCCGCCGACCACCGAATGCACGAGTACGGCCAGCCTGGGGTCGGTAATCTCCCAGAACCGGGCCGCGTCCCGGTAGCCGAAGGGGTGGACGGCCAATTCGAGGCCTGCCCGCCCCCGCAGCGGAGCCGGCCCTGCCGGCGCCGCCCGCTCACCACGCCCAGCGTGGCACCGGGACGGGCATCGGCGGCGAAGCCCGTGAGCCCCAT
>JAICWX010000587.1 GCA_025934635.1 Streptosporangiaceae bacterium
ACGTGAGTGGCGCGTGGTGGGAAGACGCAGTCGTTTACAACCTGTCCCGCAACACCACCCCCGGCCGTCCGCACCCGGGCGGTGGCGCACAAGGTCGAACTGTGCCTGACCCCGACCAACGCAAGCTGGGCCGACCCGATCCCCGTTAACCGGCCCTCAGCCCGGCGACACGCCCGGGCTGCCTGACATCCCGCACCTGGGAACTGGCGGGGTCACACTGAGATCAGGTGTCCCAGGGGAGGGTCGATGGGGCAACGTGTGGTGCTCGTCAGCGATGGTCACCGTGTCGAGGGCTGCGGCCCGGACGGTGAGTTCGTCAACCGGTTCCTGGCGCATCTGGGGTCGCGGGCGTTCTCGCCGTCCACGGTGCGGGCTTACGCCTATGACCTGCTGAACTTCCTGCGGTTCCTGGCCGGGCGGGATGCCCGGCTGGCCGATGTCGTGGCCACGGACTTGTTCGACTACCTGGCTTGGCAGCAGCGCCCGGCGGGCACCGCGGGCCAGGCGGTGGTCAGGCTCGGCGCCGGGCGCGGGGCGGCACCGGCGACGATGAACCGGCGGATCGCCGCGGTGCGCGGCCTGTTCGAGTTCGCGGTGATGACCGGGGCGCGGGCGGAGAACCCGGTGCCGGCCGCGCGGCGGTCCACCGGGCTGCGGGCCAGCCGCCGGGGCCTGCTGGGGCATATCGGCCCGGGCCGGCCGCGCAGCGGCGGGCGCCTGGTGCGCCAGCCGCGGCGGCTGCCCGAGTCGCTGGAGCCAGAGGATGTGGCCGCGTTCGTGGCGGACCTGCGGACCTTCCGGGACCGGGCGATCACCTTGGTGATGCTGCTGGGCGGGCTGCGCGCTGCGGAGGTCCGGTCGCTGCGGCTGGCCGATGTGGACATGGGGCTGCGGCGGGTGCGGGTGACCGGGAAGGGCGGCAAGGAGCGTGTCGTCCCGGTGGATGCCGTGTTCTTCGCCGAGCTGGCCGCCTACCTGCGCGAGGAACGCCCGGCGTCGTGCCGGGCGGCGGAGTGCTTCGTGGTGCTGCGCGGTCCGACCGCCGGGCAGCCGCTGACGGAGGCCGGGCTGCGGCGGATCTTCCGCACCCACCGGCTGGCCTCGGGGGCGCTTCGGGTGCGGCCGCACCGGCTGCGGCATACCTATGGGACCGAACTCGCCTCGGCGGGCATTGACCTGCTGGCGCTGCGGGAGCTGATGGGCCACGTCAACCCGGAGACCACGGCCGCCTACGTGCACCTGTCACCCGAGACGCTAGCCGCCGAGTACGCCCGGGCCAGGGCGGCGGCCCGGTGAGCGCCCCGGCCGCCGTCACGTTGCGCCGCCAAGGGGCGCCGGACCTGCTGGTCGCCTACGCCGACGCGGTCGCCGCGCTGCCGGCCGGCCCGGACGGCCGGCGGATCCGCCGCAACGCCGCCGCACGGCTGCTCGCCTTGCACCCGCAGCTGGCGGCGTGGATGAGACGGCCGACTCCGGCGCGGCTGGCCGATCTCAAGCGAACCGGCGCATGGCCGTTCCTGAGCTGGTGTTTCGTCGAAGGCCATCTCACACCGGACCTTGACCTGCTGCTCGCCAAGACTCCCGGTGACCTCTACCTGCAGTGGGCCGCCCGGCATCTGGGCGACGTGCAGCAGATCACCGGAGTAGCGCAGCGGTTCGGGTGGAGCGCGAACTGGACCCGGGACGTCACCCGCGGCGGGCTCGCCCTGATCTGCCTGACCGCGGGCAAGACCCTTCACCAGCTCGGCGACGGCGACTTCGCCGCGTTCGCCCAGGCGCTGGCGGAGGCGCCTAGCGCCGGCCACCACACCTGGGTGCACAACTCCTCCCGCGCGTTCAGCTTGCACCAGGCCTGCTATGAGCTGCGGATCTGCCAGCACCCGCCGCGGCAGGCCAGGCCCGGCCAGGCGACCATCGCCCAGCGGGTGCAGGCGATCAGCCAGCCCGGCATCCGCGCGGCCGCGCTGCGCTACCTGACCACGGTGGCGGCCACGCTGCGGCCGGCCACGGTCGGCCTGCGCGCCGACAGCCTGATCGTGTTCTCCGAGTACCTTTCCGCCGCCCATCCGGATGTCCGCAGCCTGACCCAGCTCACCCGCGAGCACGTCGAGGGATTCCTGGCCCGCAACCACAAGCGGCCCTGGCGCGGCCGGGTCGCCCGCGACCAGCCCGTCTCCGCGGTGGTCAGCAAGCGGACCGTCATCGACCTGCGCTGCTTCTTCGACGACCTGGCGCTATGGGGACATGCCGAGCGGCCGCCCGCGCGGCTGCTGTTCCCCTCCGATATCCCCCGGCTGGACAAGCCGCTGCCCCGCGCCCTGCCCCCGGACGCCGACCGGGACCTGATGGCCGCCATCAGCGAGCTGGCCGACCCGTTCGCCCGCACCGGGCTGACCGTGCTGCGCGGCACCGGCATCCGGCTCGGCGAGCTGCTCGACCTCGAGCTGGACTGCATCTGGGACTCCGCCAGCCACGGCAGCTGGCTGAAGGTCCCCCTCGGCAAGCTCGCCACCGAGCGCACCGTGCCGCTGGACGAGCCCACCCTGGCCGCCCTGGACGAATGGATGACCCGCCGCGGCCCGCAGCGGGCCCTGCCGCATCCCCGGCTGAACCGGCCCGCCGACTTCCTGTTCACCGAGCGCGGCCGCCGCCTGACCGCCTTCCGGCTGCGCCGGGGGCTCGATGACGCCGCGGCCGCCGCCGGGCTGCGCGGCCGCGACGGCCAGGCCATGCACCCCACGCCGCACCAGCTCAGGCACACATATGCGACAAGCCTGATCAACTCCGGCATGTCGCTGCAGGCGCTGATGGCCCTGCTCGGTCACGTCTCCACCGAGATGACCCTGCGCTACGCCGCGCTGGCCGCCCCGGCCGTCCGCACCGCCTACGAAGAGGCGATGAGCAAGGCCCGGGCCCGGCTGACGCTTGCCATCGCCCCCGTCGGCCAGCCCATCATCCCCGGCCGGATCGAATGGCTGCGCACCGAGATGCTGAAAACCCGGGTCGCGCACGGCTACTGCTCCCGCCAGCTCGCCGCCGAAGCCTGCCCCTACGCCAACATCTGCGAGCAATGCGACAACTACGTCACCGCCCCGGAGTTCATCCCGCAACTCCAGGCCCAGCTAGCCGACGTCACCGCGCTCCGCGACGACGCCGCCGGACGCGGCTGGCACACCGAGGTCGCCCGGCACTCCCGCGTCATCGCCAGCCTCCAGGCCCACCTCCACAGGCTCAAACGAAACCAAGAACCGGACATAAGGGGAGATACCTCCCAGGGCCGGTTAATCGAACGCTGGTTCGCCGAACTGCAGC
>JAICWX010000424.1 GCA_025934635.1 Streptosporangiaceae bacterium
GGCCATCACCTGCCGCAGGTTCCACCGGTAGTCGAGCTTGCGCGTCATCAGCCTCTCCCGTCCTCAGCCCGGCTGCCCGAGCGCCGGGGCCAGTGCCTTGCGCAGCGCAGTATTCATGAAGTCGCCGCTGACGTGCGTGTAGATAGCAGTCGAGGTATCGCACCGGTGCCCGACCGCCTCCTGAATGAACCGCCGGTCCACCCCGTCCTCGGTCAGGTGCGTGACCCACGAGTGCCTTCTGTTCGCACTCGCCGTGTGCCGAGGATTCGTGTAGCGATTCTGCCTGGTTGATTCGGGTGCGGAAGTTTCGTGCCGATGATGGTCGGCCGTGTGGCGATTCCCGCTCCTGGGTGTGGCGCACGTCATGCCGTCAGGAGCCGACGGCGCGCATCGCGGTCTGGGTTCGCGGGGCTGGATGGTGATCACGGCAGGTGCTGTTCCTCGGTGGGAGGGGCTGGCAGTCGGCGGACGCCGGCGGCCAGCCGGACTTCCTGGCGCAGCCGGGTGATCTCGTTGTGCTGGGCGGCGAGCCGGGCCAGTGCCTGGCCGCGGAATCCGGTGAGCTCGCTGATCGTGGCGTCTGCCCCGGAGAGGCGTTCTTTCAGCCGGGCGATCTCGTCCTTGAGCCGGGCGGCCTGGGCGTCGCGGGGGTCGGGGCGTTCGCCGGCGTCGAGGAGTTCCTTGAGTCTCTTCTCGAACTCGGTGCGCAGGTGGGCGTAAGGGCGGCTGCCGTAGAAGGCGGTGCGGTCGACGCCGGCCGCGAGCGCGAGGGTCTTGACGTCGCATTTCCCGCCGGCCGGGATGTCGCCGTTCAGCAGCCGGGTCATGGCCGCCTTGATCTTCGCCTCGTTGTCGGCGAGCTGCTGCCTGCTGAGCCTCATCCGGTTTCTCCCGCGGCTTCGTCGATTCGCTCAAGGACGCGGGCGGCGCGGTCGTACCCGGCTTCCAGCCGCTTCCTTTCGGCCTTCTGGACCCGGCCGATCTGGCCGAGGAACGTCTTGGTGCTCTCGGCGTGCTCGGCCCAGACGGGCCGGTGGCAGGGATGATGGGTGGCCTGCGGGCAGCGGGCGGAGTCGCACATTCCGACGAGGGGCTTGTCGGCGGCCGGGGTTCCCGCGAGCCGGAGGCAGAGCGCCCGGGACGGGTCGGTGAACCAGCAGTAGTTCGCGGTGCCGAGGTGCAGTGTCTGGGCTCGCTTGGTCATCAGGTTGAGCACGTCGCGGTCGCTGGCCTGTGTCTTGGGCGCCCCGGGGGCGCTGTCGGCGAGCTTGCCGTCGACGTGGGCGAAGAACTCGGTGAGCTCGCGGGCGCCGGGCCCGGCGGGCATGATGCCCTGCTGGTAGTTGCGGAGCTCGGCCCAGACCAATTCCAGGTTGCGTTCGGACTCGTGCTTGTTGACCTCGGCGAGCAGTTCGGCCTGCGCGCCGCCCGGGCGGGAGGCGTACCCCTCCGTAGTCGCGACGGCGATGTGCTTCAGGTGCAGTTTCGCGGCTAGGACGCCGCCGGGCCGGTAGGCGAGCTCGATCGCCAGGGTTCTGCGCAGGGCGCGGAGGCTGACCGGGTCGTCCGGGACGGGGGCGAGGCCGAGCCGCTGGCCGGAGGGGCCGTTGACCCAGTTCCGGAACCAGGTCCAGCGGACGTCGAACGCGAAACGTCCCAGCAGCGGCTTGCCCGGCCGGGGGTCGTCGTGGAGACGCACCAGGAGCTGGGCCGCCTGGTAGGCGGGCTCTATGACGACCCACTCGTCGGGTGTCCCGCCGAGCGGCTGGCCCTTGACGACCTTGCTGGCCAGCCGGTAGCGGACGAGGCCGTCCCCGTAGTGCTCTGGCGGGCGGCAGCACCCGGTTTCCAGTTCCATCAGCTCCGACGAGCGCATCCCTGATACCGCGGCGAGGAGGGCGATCGAGGCGGTGCGGACGATTCCGGTCAGGGCGACCGCCTCCAGCCGGTCCAGCGGCAGCGTCCACGGGGCGGTGCCTTCCCCGTCGGCGCGGTCGACGGCAGGTGAGTTGCGTCCGAACGGCTTTTCCGCCCCGACGATGTCCAGCGTTTCCTCGATCCGGCGCCGCATGCCCGGTATCCACTGGCGCCAGAACTGGGTGAAGCCGGCCTGCCGGGCGATCAGGCCCAGGGAGAGCCGGGCCAGCGGGTCGCCGGGTGACCAGCCGACTTCCAGCCGGTTCCGGATGACGTGATCATCGGCCACCGGCAGCGGTTCTCCCCGCTGCTCGTAGCCTTCGAGCACCTGCGTGATCTGTCCGGCGGGCAGCGCAGCGGACAGGACGTGATCGCCGTGCTTGAGGGACCACTTCCGGTCGGCGTCCCTGACCTGCTCTAGCAGTCCGGTTGCATGCGGGCCAATGGTGCCCGTCAGGTAGAGGGCGGCGGCTAGCAGCGGCTGCAGGACAGCGTCGCCGACGGGCGGTGTCTTGTTCTGCTTGGCTCCGTGCGGCATCTCGGCGACGACCGAGGGGGCGGCTCCTTTCCAGGGCCGCAGGCTTGGGGCGACGGTGTCGGCGGTGAACAGTTCCCGGTGGGTGACCAGGTCAGCGATGGCCTGGGCGGCAGCCCGGCGGGTGGCAGGGCTGCGTTCGCCGACCACGGTGCCGTTCTCGTCGAGCAGGTAGCGGCGGTGGGCCATCCATTTCTCGCAGCGCTCGTCGTCGATGTCGGCGAGGCTGGTCGCGTCCTGGGCGTCCAGCCAGCTCAGGAGCCGTGTCAGCTCTGCGAGCCGGGCGAACGCGGTCGTCAGGTGCAGCGGGGTCCGGTAGGCGTGCGGCAGGATGATCACGGCCTCGTGCCGGGGTGCGAGCATGGCCATGATCTGTTCCTTGGCGACGAGCCGCCAGTCGCCGCGGGTGATCGCGGCGAAGTCGAACCGGCGGTTGACCTTGGCCATCTGGTTGGGCAGGCCGGCGACCTCGGTGAAGTCCCACATGTCGTCGTCGAACACGGGACGTGCCGTGCCGTCGGGCAGGACGAGCCCGGCCTCGCGGCAGACGCCGGCGCCCGCGAACGGCGACTGGCGGGGGCCGGCGGCGCGGGCCAGTGCGGTTGTCATATGGTGAGCTCCTCGGGGCGCAGGGGGATCTCGTCGTCGCGGTCGCCGACGCTCGCGGCGGCGCGGGTCACGACGGCCGGGTCGAAGCGGTCCAGCACCTGGCCGACCCGCTGGGAGTAGGGGCCGAACACGGCCATGAACTGGGCGGCGGGCATCTGCTGCCACTGGCGGGAGAAGAACGCTTTCAGCCGCAGCAGGTTCGGCGCGTGCCTCGGGGCGAACACCGCCAGCGGGCAGAGCAGGCAGACCCACGGCCTGGCCGGGCAGGGCTTGCCGGGCGGGCCGTGCAGGCCGGACAGTTGGTCGGCGCAGGCGGCGGTGAACACGTCCCGTTCCCCGCCGGCGAGCTCGGCGATCACCGTGCCGTCGAGCCCGAGCGATGCGACCAGCTCCGGGTAGCCGCGGGCCAGCGAGGCGGCGTCCTCGGCGGAGACCACCGTCGGCGGGAGTGCCCTGCGCAGCAGGTCGTGCTGGGCGTCTTCGACGATCGCCTCGGCTGCCTGCCGCTGGGACGGCGTGGTGGCCGTCAGGTAGTGGTCGCCTTCGACTTCCGGGGAGTGGTTCGGGTCGATGGTCGCCCGGCCGCGGCCGGCCCAGGTCCTCTTGTCCCGCATCGACTGGTGGGTGGTGCGGATCCGGGACCGGTGGACCTTCAGCGGGCCACCGTCGTCGCCGGTCACCCCGTGCCGTTCGATCCAGCGCTGGACCGCGACCCGTCCGGCTGCCCCGCCCCTGTCCCAGATCCGGGTGCCGCCGGGCTTGTTCAGCCGGAGCCACAGGTCGCTGCGGCATTCCGGGCTGGCGTGGCTGCGCAGCAGTGCCGAGTGGGACAGCCACTGCTCGAGCAGCCGGACAGCCCGGCGGGGAAGGTTCAGGCTCTCGGCGGCCGTCCGGCCCTTGACATAGGACAGCAGGATGACGGAGTCGCCCGCCCAGTCGATGTCGCCGGTCGTCAGGTCGTCGATGCCGTCCGGGACGATGCCGGAGCAGATGCCGAACAGCAGCCGGTAGGCGATCACCGTGTCCAGGCCCGGGAACAGGTCGCGGCTGGCTTCCAGGACTCCGCCGCGCTGGCGGACCACGTTCTCCGAGCAGCCCAGGTGCTCTCCGAACGCGGCGATGCCGACAGGGCCCGTCCTCGCCAGCAGCCAGCGCAGGTTGTCCCCGCTCCAGCCGTGCTCGCGGGGATGGCGGCCCCGGCCGGCGGCGGCCAGGGCGTTCTTGTGCGCGGCGAACGACTCGCCGACCGCCGATTCGCAGGCGCTGGCCAGGCGTGCCCACTCGGCCTCGGAATACGGCGGCAGCTGACGATGGTTGCGCTGCGGGTTGAAGGCCCGGCCGGCGGCGAGCTCGGCCACGCCGGCGTCCAGGGTGCCGCCCGCGGCCTGGAATCCCTGAAGCATCCGGCGGGTGCATGCCTCCCTCGGGCCTGGGGCGGCCATCCAGTACCGGGCCGCCTGCGCCCGCCGGAGCCCGGACGCGCCCCCGGAGAACCCGGCGGCGGCCAGCTGACGGGCCATGTGCCGGACCGACGCCACGTAGTGCTCGACCGAGCCGGCCGCGTCGACCGTCCCGTGCGGGTGAACCAGCTCGGCCAGCCCTGTCAGCAGGTCCCTTGCCAGCTCCGGGCAGGGCAGCCCGCCAAGGGCGAACCTGGCGGACGTGCCGTCGCTGAACGTGCACGCGATGCCCAGCGGTTCCCGGGTGACCTCGGCGGGCATCAGGCGTCCCCGCCGTCTCCGCGGAACTCCGCTCCGGCTTCCTGCTCGGCCGCCCGCTCGTCCATCAGCCCGCTGCCGGCGCCGACGTTCTCGTAGGCATCCCGGTAGATGCGAGTGGTGTCCAGGCGGCGCAGGTACTTTTCCGTGGTCAGCACCGTCGAGTGTCCGAGGAGGTCCCGCAGCACAAGCAGCGGGTCCGCCTTGGACAGGTAGAACACCAGAGCGGCGTCGGCGTCGGTGCCCTTCACCATCTTGGCGGCCTGCCGGTAGTGCCCGGTTACCAGGTATTCCAGGGTCCGCATGGAGAAGGTGTGCCTTAGCCGGTGGGGCGTCACGTGCGGGAACCGCGGCTCGGAGGCGGCCCGGATCCGGTCCGACGCCCGCTCGAACACCGTCGCCCAGGCGGTGAACGGGCCGCCGCCGTTCTTCACCGCCAGCAGGCACGACCCGCCGCCTGGCGCGACCAGCCGGCGCCGCTCGCCCGGGGTGAGCGTGTCCCACCGGCGGCGGACGCCGTTGACCCTGCCGCCCCGCTCGTCGGGGTCGGCCACCAGCAGCGGCTCGCCCCACTTCGCCGGAGGCCGCCACCTCGAGCCGTCCGCCGTGGCGGCGCGGTCGAGCTCCAGGTAGCGGTGCGTCTCGGCCAGCGCGTCATAGGAGACCCACGTGGTGCGGAACTTACGGCCCTTGGTCACCCCGGCCGGCACCGGGAACGGAACCGGCATCGCCGTCGGCCTGGCGGGAAGCGCAGGGACCTCCCAGGGCAGCAGGTAGGTGAACTCCTGCCGGCGCAGCCCGGTGGCCAGCGCCAGCCCCGCGACGGCGGCGTTCCGGGCCAGCTCCCGGCCGTGATAGCCCGCGTCAGCGGTCCCGCAGGGTTCCAGCCCGCGCAGGCCGGCCAGGAACATCGCGGTGAAGTCCGGCTCCAGGTACCCGATCGTGACATGCGGTTTCGGTGTCCGCCGCACCGCCAGGTCCACCCGGACCTCACGGCCCGTCCCGGCGAACAGCGCCCGCGCCGTCCGGTAGGTGAACGGCTCGGCCTGCGCGTGGCCCTCGTCCATCGCCCACCGGTAGAACAGCGACAGGATGCTCATGTGCCGGCCCCACGTCGTGGCCGAGAACCGCTGCCGGGCCGGCCCGGCAGCCCGGTGCTCTGCATACCGGCTCAGCCCGGCCTTCAGCCGCTCGCGCGAGTCGAACACCCCGACACCGTGCAGCCCCAGGAACTCGATCCACTCCTTGACCGCCCGCGCGTATGCCTCCCACGTGGCCGGCGACGGGGCACCGCTGGCCGGCAGCTCCCGCAGCCACTGGTTCACGGCCACCACGGGGCGGGGAGCGCCAGGCCCGTCATCGAACAGGAGGTCGTCGTCGACCAGGACCGGCATCCGCTCGGGGACCAGCGGCCGGCTCGCGATGTCCCAGGACTCCCAGCCCCGGGACGAGAAGAAGCTCATGATCACGAACCGGAACGATAGAAACACGACACAGCCCGCCGCAGCCGGAAACCACAGCTCCCCCAGTGCTCCGGAGCTAATCGCAACACGGTAACTAAGCAGAGAGAA
>JAICWX010000403.1 GCA_025934635.1 Streptosporangiaceae bacterium
AGGCCAGCACGCCCCGTCGGCCGGCAGCAGGGCCGGCCGCCGCTGTCGCCGGCAACGGCGAGGGCGCGCACGAGGTCACCGCCCGGGACCCCGCGCCCGGCCCTGTCGGCCTTCCCCTCCGGCAGGGGCGGGCCGCCCGGTGCCACCCGCGCCGCCGCGCAGGCCGCCCGCGGGGCCTTTCTGCTTTCCCCGTTCCCCCGGGCCGACGACCCCGGGCTGCCCCCGCCTGCACCCGGTCGGGCGGGGGCCGGACTTGACACGGCGGGCGGAGCGGAGCGTCCGTCGTCGCGACCCCACGGACGGGCCGCCCCCGGGAACGGTGACCGCTCCCGGCCGGCCCCCCGCCACCCCGGCCGCGGGCCCCGGCGCCGCGGATGACCCGCTCCTGACGATCGAGGAGGTGACCGCCGAGCTGCGGGTGTCGCGGGCCGCGTTCTACCGCTGGCGCCGGCAGGGAGCCGGGCCGCCGGCGGTGCGGCTGCCGGGAGGCGGGGTGCGGGTCCGGCGCAGCGCGCTCACCTTGTGGCTGCGCCGCCTCGAACAGGACACGCGAGACCGACAGGAGCAGACAGGTGGACAGTTACGACGTCAGGTTCTGGGACACCAGGAAGATCGCCGACAATGCCAGCGGCGGGCGGTACCGGGTCCGGTGGGCCGTCGACGGCCAGGAGCACTGCAAGTCGTTCAGGAACAAGACCCTCGCCGACGCCTTCCTCGACGACCTCAAGGACGCGGCCCGCGATCGGCGGCCGTTCAGCCCCCGCACCGGCCTGCCCGCCGCCGAGACCGACGGCGGGGAGACGGTCACCTGGTACGAGCACGCCCGCGGCTACGCGGAGGCGAAGTGGGCGGGCCTGGCCCCGGTCTCCCGCCGGTCGGTCGCCGAGGCGCTGGTCACCGTGACCGTCGCGCTGACGGGCAAGGAGAAGGGCGCGCCCGAGCCGAGGGTGCTGCGGCAGGCGCTGTTCGCTTGGGCGTTCAACCCCGCTACCCGCGAGAGCGAGCCGCCGCGCGAGATCGCCCTCGCCCTGGGCTGGATGGCCCGTGCCTCGCTGCCGGTCAGCGCGCTGGACGACCCGGCTGTGGTGCGGGTCGCGCTCGGCGCGTGCGCCAAGACCCTCACCGGCAAGCCGGCCGCCGGGTCGACCCAGCGGCGCAAGCGGTCGGTGTTCTACAACGCCCTCGGCTACGCCGTCGAACTCGGGCACCTGGCCTCTAACCCGGTTGACCGCATCCAGTGGACCGCCCCCGCCGTCGCCGCCAGCGTCGACCGCCGGGTCGTGGTCAGCCCCGCCCAGGCCAGGAGCCTGCTGGCCGCCGTCCGGGGCCTATCGGACCGGGGCGCGCACCTGGAGGCGTTCTACGCCTGCCTGTACTACGCCGCCATGCGCCCGTCGGAGGCGGTGATGCTCCGCGAGTCCGACCTGTACCTGCCGGGCAAGGGGTGGGGGAGGATCGTCTTGGCGGCCTCCGCATCCCGCGCCGGCACGGCCTGGACCGACCACGGCACCTCCCGCCAGGAACGCGGCCTCAAGCACCGCGCCGACAACGAGACCCGCACGATCCCCATCCCGCCCGAACTCGTCAAGCTGCTCCGTGCCCACATCAAGAGGTACGGGATCACCCCGGACGGGCGGGTCTTCCAGACCACCCGGGGCGGCATCATCCAGGACTCGGCCTACAGCGCGGTCTGGGCCGAGGCCCGCCAGGTGGCGCTTACCGAGGCGCAGTACCGCTCCCCGCTCGGCCGGCGTCCCTATGACCTGCGGCACGCAGCGGTGTCGCTGTGGCTGAACTCCGGGGTGCCCGCCACCGAGGTCGCCCGGCGGGCCGGGCACGGCGTCGCGGTCCTGCTGAAGATCTACGCGCACTGCATCGACGGGCAGGCTGATGCCGCCAACCAGCGCATCACCGACGCACTTACTACCTCAGACACAGACCAGGACGCAGGCGAAGAGGTTGACGCCGGGAGCGATCCGACAGCCTGAGCCGCAGGCCGCGTGCGATGCGCCCGGGGGATGGGCGCTAGTCCCCGGGCGCATGCGTCACGTCAGGATCCAGTCGACTGCCGGAACGGTAACGTGACGGCCCGCTTCTTGGGCTCGCCCGCCGTGCTCAAGTCCCGGGACCTGACGAAGGCGGAGAGTCTTGCACGCATCTCTGATCGAAGCGGCGCGTGCATGGAAGAGGAGGTTCTAAGCTGTATTCGGTGTGGGCCATGTGAGTGCGCTCGTGGGGATGCCAGATGGCCACCAGCTCAGCGTAGAGGCGATGTCATACAGATCTAGGTAAAACGGGGAGAGCTGCTGCATGGCGGTCGCTCGGACGAACCTCGCTGACAGCAGCGAGGAACTTGAACTAGAAGAGGGGCAAGTTCTTCGGGTTCTGTCGCTCATCGATGACGCTTCGGCGCTAGTCGAGCTCCGGAACGGCAACACAGGCCGGATCACAGGTCTAGCGGGCTCTAGCTTTTCCGTTGGCGACGTGTTCTTCGTGTCGGACGGGGACGTTGCGCGCCTGACCCCTGGATCTTGGCCGGCGGGGGATCGCACAGGGACTATCGCCTGGGCTGATGACAACCAGGTTGTAGTCAAGTCGTCGGGCGCTACGTACGTCTTTCCACAACGGGAGGCTGAGCCGTTTAAAAAAGGACACACGGTCCGGCTCGGTCCGGATGGCCAACCGATAGCGATAATCGCGGACCAGCCGGTAGACGCATTCGAGGTGTCGCATGACGACTCGTTTGACGTCGAGTCGCTGATCGTCAGATCGGAAGATAATAAGACCACCCTCGCTGACTTCGGCGGCTCGCCTGCCCTGGTGCAGCGGGCTGTCGACCTGGTGAGTGTCGCGCTATCGCCAGGAGACCCATTGCGTGCGATGGGCGTCAACCCGATTAAGGGGATTCTTTTCAGCGGCCCCGTCGTTATCCACGGTTTGAGGTCGTGAGGGCCGTGTCTCTGCAGGTCATGTCGTTGTTGCAATTGATGTGACGTTACTTCGCCGTTGACGGCGAAGGGTTCCAGCCGAGGCGGGCGAGCTCGCGCCGGAGTTCCAGGTTCTCGCCGTGAGCCTGCTCGAGCGCGGCCCGCAGGGCCGCGGTTTCGTCGCGGCCCTGTTTCTTGAGGTGAGTGACCTGGCTGGTCAGCGCCTGGATGATCGTGTTGTCACTGCCGGTCCCGCTGGGCGGGGGCGGTTTCGGGCGGGCCTGATCGCGGAGCCGTTCGATCCGGGACCTGAGCTCGGCGTTGCCGTAGAGGAAGGCGTGGGACACCCCGGCCTCGCGCTGGACGGACTGGAAGGTGACGGGCTCGCCTTTCCTGACCAGGCGGCGGATGGCCTGGTCGGCCGCAGCGGCTTTCGCCTCGGATTTGGCCCTGGCCGCAGCGGTCAGGACGGCGGTGCGGCGGGCGCGGATGTCGTTCACGGCTGGTCCTCTCGCGGCTTGCGGGCGTCGATGGTGACCGGGACCGGCCGGGCCGGCGGCGCGGACGGGCATCCTGCTCCCTGGACCGCCCGGTCCGGGGTGCCGTCCATGGCGTCGAGGACGCGGGCGAGCGCGTCGTGCTCGGCCTGGCGCTGGGCGAGCCAGACGTTGTCGCCGGGCATGGGCCGTCCGTGGCGCTGCCGGAAGTCGTCGCAGGCCCGGTCGATGAGCGCCTTGGTGTCGGCGAGCTGCCGTTCCAGGGGCTGCCGGTGAGTGCTGTCCGTGACATAGACGGCGCAGGTGAGACACGCATTTCCCTTGCTGCACGATTGGAGTGGCGGCAGCAGGCACCAGTCGTTGGGCAAGGCCCGGTCGGCGCGGCCGAGCAGGTGGATGGCGTCATGGTCCTCGCGGGAGAACGTGACCCGGGTGCCGTCGGCCTTGAGCTTGACGGCCGCGAGAAACGCCTGCTCAGCGTGTTCTTCCCGCTGGGCGATGTAGTGAAGGGTCATCGTCGGCGTCGCGTGCCCGGCATAGCGCTGCAGGACGTGGACGGGCAGGCCGAGCTCAGCCAGCCGGGTCAGCCTGGTATGCCGGAACCGGTGGGTATGGCTGAGCCCGACTGGCATGTCCTTGCTGTCGGTGATCTGGACGACCTTGCTGAACTCACGCAGCCGGAACGTATAGGTGCCCGACGGGTAGGGCTTGCCGGCAGACCGGTTGCCGCTGAGCTGAACGAACAGGTGCCGGGGCTGGAGACCAGGGAACCGGTTCCGGACCCACTGCTGCTGTTCGGCGATGATCGCCGCGACCTCGGAGTCCACGAGGATGGTGTCGGGAGCGATGTCGATCTTGGTCTGGGCGTAGCGGAACCGGGCGATCTGCTCGCCCTGGGCGGCTTCGGCAGCCCGCCCGGTGGCGGGCGAGAGGCAGTCGAAGTCGCAATGGCGGATCTCGCTGGACCGCCGGCCGGTGAGGATCTGCAGCAGGATCATGCGCATGGCCTGCGGGTCACCGAAGCCGCTGGCGCTGATCTGCCCGCCATCGCCGCGGGTGATGAACATCTGCTCACTGCGCGGCAGCCCGAGCAGCGGGAGCGCGGCGGTGATCTGCGCGAGGGCATGGTCATCGACGTAGTTGGCCTCGTTGAGTACTCGCGTATGGGCGATCCTGGAGACCTGCCGCATCCAGCAGGCGGCGTGGGCGTCGGTGACGGCCGCCCACGGCGCCGCGAGAGGGCCGAGGACACGGCCGGCTTCGGGCTGGTGGGCGGCCATGAAGGCGAGCAGTTCGGCGACTGACCGCAGGTCGTCGTTGACGAGCCGCGGGTGGACTTTCGCCGGGCCCGGGCGGGGCCTGCCGGGATCGCTGCGGCTGGCCGGGTCAGCGGCCCACCGGCGGAACGCTGCGGCCTGCTGCGCCGCGGCGGCCGGGCCGGCCAGGACCTCGCGGGGGTCGTCGAAGGCGGCGGCCAGCCACCGGTCGAACCGGTGCAGGCACGGCAGTCTTTCCTGGCTGACTGTGCTCCAGCGCAGCGCACCGGACTCCAGGATCGTGCCGAGGTACCACTTGGCCGCTTCCCTGAGCCACGGGTGGGTGATCAGCGCGGGCGAGCATCCGTAGTGCGCCTGGGGCTCGCGTTCTGACAGTGGGATCCGCCTGTCGCAGCGGGGATGCCAGTAGTCCAGCTCCCACCAGTGCCCGTCGTGGCAGGCCGCGATCAGCGCGGTGCGCGCGAACCGGAAGATGACCCGCAGCCGGGCCCGGGGCCCGGGCGGCGGGAAACGTCCCCACCGTGACGCGTAGAACCACGACTGCAGCGCCGCCGCGTCATCCCAGTCCATCTGCCGGATCGACGCCGGGAACGGATGCCCTTCCGTGATCGCCCTGCGCAGGATGTTCGCGAGCTGGCTGATGGCCAGCACTGACGAGCGGGTGCCGTCCGCGGCCTGCCAGTGCGCCATCCACGCGAGCTCGGCCTGGATCACCTCGGGCAGCCCCGTCAGGTTGATCCGGTAGTCGATGTTCTCGGTGATCGACGTCCAGCCCTCGATGCCGTCGCCGATGACCGGGCCGCGCCAGGGCCCGGGCAGCTGCGACCACAGCCGCCAGACCGGATCCTCGCCCCCGGCCAGGCGCAGTCCCGGGCGTTCACCGGACAACGGGCACCTGCCACGACGACGTGTACGACTTCCAGTTGGCCGCCGCCCGCAGATCGTCGTCCTCGCGGACCCAGCCGTACTGGTCGATCGTGGTCTGGACGTGGGCATGGCCAAGCCGACGGGATACCACCCACTCCGGCGTCCCGGCCAGCAAAAGAGCCGAGGCATGAGAATGCCTGAACCAGTGCGGCGTCCACCCGGCCGGGCCGATTCCCTTCTTCTTCAGCGCCGTGACCTTATCGCGGACGGTTCCCTCCCGGATCGCGGCCAGCAGCGGGGGCCGGTCCAGGTTGACCAGCAGCGGCGAGGCCGGCGTGATCTCCAGGCCGAGCGACGCGGCCCGGCAGGCCAGATGGGTCAGGTAGTCGGCGAACAGCCGCTCCAGGTCCGCGCCGACATGGACGCGCCGGGGCCGCATCATCTTCACCCGGGCGCCGTTGGAGTTCCCGGCCCGCGGCACCACCTCGATATAAGCGGTGCCGCCCAAGCCCATCACGAAGTCGCCGATCGTCATGCCGAGCACCTCGCCCAGCCTCATGCCCGTCTCCGCGAGCAAGGAGAAGATCAGCCGGTCGCGGAGGTTGCCCTTCCAGTCGCCCGCCATCGTGTCCCAGGACGCGCAGCCGTCGATGATCGCCTGGATTTCCTGCGGCAGCAGCAGCGGGGGACGGTCTCGGCGCCGGCGGCGGACCTTGACCAGCGACGTCGGGGCCGGGCCATGGCGGGCGTCAAGGTGAGCGAGCAGCCCCCGTGACGGTGCCCTCGACGGCTTCCCCCGCATCAGCCGGCCCGCGACCGGCACGTCATGAACGGCCGCCTGCCACTGGTAGAACGAGATCAGCGCGGCCAGCCGGGCATGCAGTGTCTCCGCTGACGGCGCACCATCCGGCACGGCCAGGGAATGCTCGACGGTCCGGCCGTTCCGCAGCCACGACACGAACCCCGCGACGACCGGGACCCCGGCTTCTGTCCACTGCAGGGTCTCATCGCGCTGTTCGAGGAATGACCACCACTGGGCCAGTGATGTCGCATAGCCGCGGACCGTGTTCGGCGACCACAGGTAACGGTGCGCCTCCAGCCACTCCTCCACCGGGCCGACCGTGGCATACGACCCGTCCACCACCGTCCATGTCCGCTCCCCGGATGCAGGCCGCACCGCCAGGCAGTAAGCCACCAGCTCTCGCTCCTTATCGCTGCTGAAACCCCGTAGATAAGACCTCGACAACGATGACAGACAGTGAGCATCAAGATCGTTGAAGACGTTGATGAGAGCGGGTCAGGTCCCGTGGATAAC
>JAICWX010000655.1 GCA_025934635.1 Streptosporangiaceae bacterium
GGCGCGGCCGCGCTCGACGCCAGCGCGGGCGGGATCGGCGGGTGCCCGTTCGCCCCGGCCGCCACCGGCAACATCGCGACCGAGGACCTGCTCTACCTGCTCGACCGGTCGGCCGTGCGGACCGGCGTGTCCGCGGCCGCGCTCGGGCCGGCTACCGACCTGCTGGCCAGCACCCTCGGCAAGCCGGTGCCGGGCCTGTTCGCCAAGGCGGGGCCGTTCCCGCCCGCCCCGCCGCCGGGCCGCGAGTCGCCGGGCCGCGAGTCGCCGGGCAGCGTGGAGTAGCGGCGGCGGGTCAGGCAGCGAGGCCGGGCAGCAGGCCGGGCGCGACGCCTGGGGCGGCGGGTCAGGCCGGGACGGCCGGGGCGGTCTCGCCGGAGCTGGCCCGCGCGACCAGCTCGGGCTTGAACACGAACCGGCGGTGCTCGTGCTCGTCCGGCCGGTCGGCCTCGTCGAGCAGCAGTTCCGCGGCGGCCCGGCCGAGCTGGTACTTGGGCTGGCGCACCGAGGTGAGCGGGACCGCGGCGTCGGCCGCGAACTCGATGTCGTCGTAGCCGACCACGGCCAGGTCCCCGGGCACCGTCACCCCGGCCTGCCCGAGCCGGCGCAGCAGCCCCAGGGCGAGCATGTCGTTGGTGCAGAACACCGCGGTGGGCTTCCGGCCCGTACTGGCCAGGCCCGTGCCGAGCAGCTCGTCGGCCGCCACGGCGCCGGCCCGCGCGTTCATGGCCGGCACGGTGACCTCGGCCAGGACGGCGGCCGGGTCGAGCCCGGCCCGCTCCACCGCGCGCAGGGCACCGCGGCGCCGGTCGGCACACTGCCGGATCGCGAGCGGGCCGTTGACCAGGGCGATGCGGCGGTGCCCGAGCTCGAGCAGGTGGCTGACGGCGATCTCGCCGCCGCGCCGGTCGTCGACCGCGACCGAGCACTGCCCGGCCGAACCGGGCCGGTCCAGCAGCACCACCGGGGTGCCGCGGTCACGGATGCGCCGCAGCTCGGGCGCCCGGCCGTGGACCGGGGTGATGAGGATGCCGCGTACCCGCTGCTCCTCGAGCACGCGCAGGTACCGGCGCTCCTTGTCGTCCGCCTCGTCGGAGTTGCACAAGATCACGGCGTAGCCGGCCGCCTGGGCGTAGTCTTCGACGCCGCGCGCGACCTCGGTGAAGAACGGGTTGGTCACGTCGAGCACGACCAGCCCGAGGCAGCGGCTGCGGCCGGCCCGGAGCTGGCGCGCGGAACCGTTCGGGATGAACCCGAGCTCTTCCATCGCGGCCTCGACGCGGGCCCGGGTCAGCGGCCGGACCAGGTCGGGATGGTTCAGCACGTTCGAGACCGTGCCGACCGCCACCCCGGCCAGGCTCGCCACGTCCTTCATGCCCGCAGCCATCAGCCCTCCGGACCGCTAACCCTTCACATGCTGGCTCAATGAGCCCCCGGCGTTCCATCGTAGACGCCGGGGCCGGATAACGATTCGGTGGCGAGCCCTGGCCGGGTCATTGACACCCCGGCCGGCCGCGATCAGACTCTGAATCTAATTGAAACGTTCCATTCTCACGGCTCCGATACCGGGGCCGCGCGGACCCGGGAACGCCGGCTCATTTGGCCGGACACCGGATCATCGAGGCCCGGAGGATCAAGGCACGGTGGATCAAGGCACGGTGGATCAAGGCACGGTGGATCAAGGCAC
>JAICWX010000224.1 GCA_025934635.1 Streptosporangiaceae bacterium
CGTCTGCCACGCGCTGGAGTCCTACACCGCCCGCTGGTACACCACGTTCGACCGCAAGCAGCCCGAGCAGCGCGTCACCTACTGCGGCTCCAACCCGGTCTCCGACCTGTGGTGCGAGCAGGCGCTGCGGCTGCTGGCCACCTCGTTCCGCACCGCGTTCCACGAGGGCAGCAACCTCGAGGCGCGGAGCAACATGATGCTGGCCGCCACGTTCGCCGGCATGGGGTTCGGCAACTCGGGCGTGCACATCCCGCACGCCAACGCCTATCCCATCGCGGGCATGGTCAAGGAGTACCGGCCGCCGAACTACCCGCAGGACGAGGCGATGGTGCCGCACGGCATGTCGGTGTCGCTGACCGCCCCCGAGGCATTCAGGTTCAGCTTCCCCAGCGCCCCGGAGCGCCACCTCAAGGCAGCCGAGCTGCTGGCGCCGGGCATGGACAAGCTCAACAACGCCGGCGAGCAGCTCCCGCGCGTCGTCATCGACCTGATGCGCGACATCGAGATACCGAACGGGATCGGCGCCGTCGGCTACACCGAGGCTGACATCGGTGACCTGGTGCCCGGCACGATGAAGCAGCAGCGCCTGCTGGCCACCTGCCCGCGCCCGGTCGGCGAGGACGACATCGCGGCGATCTTCGCGCACTCCATCGAGAACTGGTAAGCCGGTGCCGCTCTACGACTACTGCTGCCCGCAGGGGCACCTGTTCGAGCAGCTGGCCGCGATCGCCGACCGTGCCCAGCAGGCGTGCCCGGCCTGCGGGCAGACGAGCGGCAAGATCCCGTCCCGGATCACCCTCGGCGGCCAGGCGAACCCCGGTCGTTCGGCCGAAATGATGCCGCAGACCTGGCGGGGAACCTACGAGGGCAACCCCGAGTACACTGGCCAGCTGCGCCGGGAGTGGAGCAAGCGCCAGCAGCTCGAGGAGAAGCACCCCGAGCTGCGCGGCGACCAGCGCCCGGTGCACGCCCACGAGGGCCGGTTCCACGCCAAGCCGTTGCGCGCCGGAGACCCGCTCCCGGCCCCGAAGGGCACCCAGACCTAGGGAAGCGCATGTCTGTCTATGACGAAAAGCCCTGGCTAGCCCGCTACGACCCGGGGCAGCCGGCCGGGCTGAGCCTGGAGTTCACCGACGCCCTGGCCATGTTCAAGGCGTCGGTCCGGCGGAACCCGGACGGTGACCTGATCCGCTACTTCGGCGCCGGGATCACCGCCCGCGAGCTCGACGAGCTCAGCGACGCGTTCGCGGTGGCGCTGGCCGGCCTGGGCGTGATCCCGGGCGACCGGGTGGCGCTCTACCTGCAGAACGTGCCGCAGTTCGTGATCGGCCTGCTGGCCACGTGGAAGGCCGGCGGCGTCGCGGTCCCGGTCAACCCGATGAACAAGGCCAGGGAGCTGGACGCCGTGCTGGCCGATTCCGGCGCCCGCGTGCTGGTCTGCCTGGAGGGCCTGTACCGCGACGTGGCCGCGGAGGTGACCCGGAAGACCGGCGTCACCGTGATCACCACCTCGGAGCTGGAGTACCGAGGCCGCCACGACGCGCGGGTCTTCGCCGGCCTCGAAGGCGAGCCCATCCCGGGCCCTGCTCATTCCCGGGCCGAGGACATGACCACCCTGATCGGGCACCACCGCGGCGAGGCGCCCCGGCCGCACCGCTTCGACCCCGGCGACACCGCCCTGCTCACCTACACCTCGGGTACCACCGGCCCGCCCAAGGGCGCCATGAACACCCACGGGAACGTGGTGTTCAACTCCCAGGCCTACCGCCAGTGGTGCGGCCTCGGCCCGGACGACGTGGTGCTCGGCGTCGCGCCGCTGTTCCACATCACCGGCATGATCGCGGGCGTGACCACGGCGCTGCTCCTCGGCGCGCCGCTGGTGCTGGCCTACCGCTTCGAGCCCTCGGTCACCATCGAAACCATCAGGACCGAACGGGTGACTTTCACCGTCGGCTCCATCACCGTCTTCATCGCGCTGATGAACGCCCCTGATGCCGACCGCGAAGACCTGGCGACGCTGACCAAGATCTGGTCCGGCGGGGCGCCGATCCCGCCCAGCGTCGTCAAGGCCTTCCAGGCCCAGTTCGGCCAGTACATCCACAACATCTACGGCCTGACCGAGACCACCTCGCCGTCGCACGGCGTCCCGGCCGGCGCGACCGCGCCGGTCGACGACGCCTCCGGCGCCCTGTCGGTCGGCGTGCCGGTCTACGACACCGTGGTGCGGATCGTCGGCGATGACGGCCAGGACCTGCCGCCGGGCGAGATCGGCGAGATCGTCACCAGCGGCCCGATGGTGGTCCCCGGCTACTGGAACAAGCCGGAGGAGACCGCGCACGCCCTGCCCGGCGGCGCCCTGCACACCGGCGACGTCGGCTACATGGACTCCGACGGCTGGTTCTACCTCGTAGACCGGAAGAAGGACCAGATCAACGCGGGCGGCTACAAGGTCTGGCCGCGCGAGGTCGAGGACGTCCTCTACCAGCACGAGGCGGTCCGCGAGGCCGCCGTCGTCGGCGTCCCCGACGAGTACCGCGGCGAGACCGTCAAGGCCTTCGTGAGCCTGCGGCCCGGCCAGGAAGCCACCGCCGAGGAGCTCATCGCCTTCTGCCGCCAGCAGATGGCCGCCTACAAGTACCCGCGCCAGATCGAGTTTCTCGACGAGCTCCCCAAGACCGTCTCCGGCAAGCTCCTGCGCCGCGAGCTCCGTGACCGCGACTCCTGATCGGGCCCCGTCAGGTGTCGGGGAAGCCGGCGTCGACCATGACCCGCAGCGCGTTGGGCGCCAGCCTGATCCGGGCCGGGGTCTGGCCGCTGATCTCCCCGTCGATGTCCAGCGGCAGCGGCGGGTCGGTGTGCAGCCACACGTCCGTGGCGGCCAGGAACGCCGGCTCCGCCTGGGTCCGGCGGGCGCCGGCCAGCGCGTGCCGGACGGTCGCCCCGATCAGCGCCGGGCGGCCGGGGCCGCCCAGCCGGTAGGCCAGCAGCAGCCGGTCGTCGGCGCTGGCGTCGCCGGTGATCGGGCGCCCGGCGTGGAAGCTGCCGTTGGCCACGTTGAGCTGGTGCGTGGTGAAGGTGCGGGTCTGGTCGCCGGCGGTGATGGCCGCCTGGAACGGGCGGTGCCGGGGCAGCCGGGCCAGGGCCGTGAGGGGGTAGGCGGCCCGGCCGAGCAGGCGCTTGAGATCGTGCCGGACCGTGGCGGCGACGTGGCCGGACAGCCCGACGCTGACCAGGTTGGCGAAGTAGGTGCCGTTGACGTGCCCGAGGTCGACGTCGGCGACCTTCCCGCCGGTCAGCACGCCGACGGCGCCCGCCACGGTCAGCGGGATGCCCAGGGTCCGGGCGAAGTTGTTGGTGGTGCCCGACGGCACGATGCCCAGGGCGATGTCGCGGTGGGCCAGGTGCCGGGCGGCCAGGCTGACGGTGCCGTCGCCGCCGCCCGCGATCAGCAGGTCGGGCCGCAGGTCCAGCGCGGCGGCGAGGCTGGTCTCCAGCTGGCCGGGCCGGCTGGCCGCGAACGAGCCGAGCAGGTCGAACCCGGCCGCTTCCAGCTGCCGGCTCGCGGCCCGGTACCTGCGCGCGCCGCGCCGCGACCGGATGTTGACCACCAGCACGGCGCGCCGGTGCCGCCGGATCGCGGCCTGCAGATCGGCCTTGCTGCGCATAGTCCCAGGACAGCTGAGCCGTCTGCAACCGCCGTGCAGGCGGCGTGTCCGCGGGATGGAGAAAGGCCGGTCAGAAGATCGTGTAACCGCCGTCGACGACCATGCTGTCCCCGGTGTGGAAGGTGAGCGTGGGGTCGGCCAGGAACGCCCCGACGGTCTCGAAGTCGTGCGGCGTGGCCCAGCGCCGCACGGGCGTCCGGCCGATGGTGGCGGTCATGAACCGCTCGTGCTTCTGCGCCTCGGCCGTCAGCTCGGTGTCGGTCCAGCCGGGCAGCAGGCTGTTGCAGCGCACCTGGTGCCGGGCCAGCTCGACGGCCAGGGAGCGCATCACCCCGAGCAGCGCCGTCTTGCTGGCGGCGTAGTGCTCCTGGCCGGGAGACCCGTGGATCGCGCTGGTCGACGACACGCCGACCAGCGACCCGCCCTGCCCCTGCTCCACCAGCACCCGGGCCGCCTCCCGCAGGCACAGGAAGGCGCCGTCCAGGTTGACCCGCAGCACCCGGTGCCACTCCGCCAGCGACATCTCCGTGACCCGCTGCTTGCCGGCCGTCCCGGCGTTGGCGACCAGGCAGTCGAGGCGGCCGAACCGCTCCAGCGTCTCCCGCATGGCCGCGGTGACGTCGCCCTCGTCGCTGACGTCGCACCGGATGCCGGCCGCGACGGCGCCCAGCTTCTCCAGCTCGGCGACCGCCTGGGCGTTGCGCTCCGCGCGCCGGGACCAGATGGCGACGGACCCGCCGGCCCGGGCCACGCCGCGGGCGATGCCGAGCCCGATGCCGCTGTTGCCGCCCGTCACCACGACGACCCGGCCGGAAAGATCAATCACAGCTGGCAGCTTACGTGCGTGCGGGGTCACCCGGCGGCGCGCGGGATGACCAGGCCGGCCTGGAAGGCGAAGACCACGAGCTGGGCCCGGTCGCGGGCGCCGAGCTTGATCATCGCCCGGCTGACGTGGGTCTTGGCGGTGGTCGGGCTGAGCACCATGGCCTCGGCGATCTCGTCGTTGGACAGGCCGTGCGCGACCAGGGCCACCACCTCCCGTTCCCGGTTGGTCAGGCTCTCCATCCCGGCCGCGGCCAGCGCGTCCGGCGGCCGGGCGACGAACTCGCTGATCAGGCGGCGGGTGACGGCGGGCGACAGCAGCGAGTCCCCGCGGGTGACGACCCGCAGCGCCTGCAGCAGCTCGGCGGGCTCGGTGTCTTTCAGCAAGAACCCGCTCGCCCCGGCCCGCAGCGCGCGGAAGATGTGCTCGTCGAGCGTGGGTGAGGATCACCACCCGCACGCCGGCCAGCCGCTCGTCCGCGACGATCTGCCGGGTGGCCTCGAGGCCGTCGAGCACCGGCATCTGGATGTCCATCAGGGCGATGTCGGGGCGGTGCTCGGCGGCCAGTGCCACCGCCTGCTGCCCGTCGGCGGCCTCGGCGGCCACCTCGATGTCGTCTTCGGCTTCGAGCAGCGCCCGGATGCCGCTGCGGATCAGCGCCTGGTCGTCGGCCAGCAAGATCCTGATCACGACGGCGCCCGCGCGGGCAGCTCGGCCCGCACCCGGAAACCGCCGCCGTCCCGCTGCCCGGCGTGGAGCCGGCCGCCGAGCGCGGTCACCCGTTCCCGCATGCCGATCAGGCCGAGCCCCGGGCCGCCCGGCCGCGGGGCGGTGCCGTTACTGCTGCCGTTACTGCTGGCCGGGCCGTCGTCGTCGACCTGGACCGAGAGCGAGTCCGGCGTGTAGTGCAGGTGCACCGACGCGCAGGCCTGGCCGGCGTGGCGGCTGACGTTGGTGAGCGCTTCCTGGACGATCCGGTAGGCGGCCTGGTCCACGTCGGGCGGCAGCGTCCGCTGGGTGCCGGTGATGGTCACCGTGACCGGGAGCCCGGCCGCCCGCGCGCGGGCG
This sequence comes from Streptosporangiaceae bacterium, assembly GCA_025934635.1. The sequence goes on from JAICWX010000224.1 coordinate 5,557, forward strand.
ACCAGGCGGTCCAGCTGGCCGAGGTCGCTGCTGTCGCCGTCCTCGGAGCTGCGCAGCACGCTGAGCGTCGTGCGCAGTTCCCGCGCGGCGTCCGCGCCCGCCTCCTGGATCGCCAGCAGCGCCGGCGGCACGTCGTCGCCGCGCTTGCGGGCCAGGTGCACCGCCACGCCGGCCTGAACGCAGATCACGGAGATGCTGTGCGTCAGCGAATCGTGCAGCTCGCGGGCGATCCGCAGCCGCTCCTCCAGGGCCCGGCTGCGGGCGGCCTCGTCCTTGGTCCGTTCCGCCTCGTCGGCGCGCTGCTCGACCTCGCGCAGGTGCAGCAGCCACAGCCGGGACGCCACGATCATGACGCCGGCCGAGATGCCCCAGCCGGCCGCGTAGAACCTCTGACGGCCACGATTTGTGCGCATTCTCCGAGCCTACGCGGGCGGGCCGCCGGCCACATTCGCCCCTCGGACCCATTGGCGGCTACTCCCCGCGGAGTAGCCACGCCGCCGTGCGTATCCGCGCTGACCAGGCAGAAGATGGTTCGCCGGCCGGACGACGGCGGGCCGTCCGGCCGCCAGCATCGATGGCATGGCAACGACACTTCCCGCAGCCGGCCAGGCCGGCACCAAGAACGGCGGCACACCGAACGGGGGCCGCCACCTGGCCGTCGCGCTGCTCGTCATCGCGACGGCCCAGCTGATGGTCGTGCTGGACGCGACCGTCGTCAACGTGGCGCTGCCCCGCATCCAGGCGGCGCTCGGATTCTCCGGCGCCGGCCTGGAGTGGGTCGTCAACGCCTACGCCCTGACCCTCGGCCGGCGGCCTGCTCGTCACGTACGCCTCATGGCGCTGGGTGATGTTCGTCAACGTCCCGATCGGCATCGCCGTCGCGCTCGCCGCCCCGGCCGTGCTGCCCCGCATCCCGGGCCGGCCGGGCCGGTTCGACCTGCCCGGCGCCATCGCCGCCACCGGGGGCGTGGCCGCTCTCGTCTACGGCCTGTCCAACGCCGCCACCAGCCCGGACGGGACGTCGCACTGGGGCGACGGCAAGGTCGTGGCCGCGCTGGCGGCCGGCCTGTTCCTGCTCGCGGCGTTCGCCGTCATCGAGACGCGCAGCCGCCACGCGCTGCTGCCGGTGCGGCTGCTGCGCAGCCGGGAGCGCCTCGGCGCGAACCTCATCATGCTCGCCGTGGGCACCGCCATGTTCGGCGTGTTCTTCTTCCTCGTCCTGTTCGTGCAGGACGTATGGGGTTACTCGGCGCTCAGGACGGGCGTGGCCTTCCTGCCGCTGACCGTCGCGATGCTGGCCGCCTCGGCCGCCGCCACCTCGCTGGTGTCCCGGATCGGCCCGCGTCCGCTGCTGCTGGCCGGCGGCGCCGCCATCGGCGGGGGCCTGTACTGGCTGTCCCGGATGACCGAGCACGGCACCTACGCGGGCGGCCTGCTCGGCCCGACCCTGCTCGCCGGGGCCGGGTTCGGCCTGCTCATCGTCCCGTTGCAGCTGACCGCGCTGGGCGGTGTCGCCGGGGCGGACTCCGGGGTGGCCGCCAGCCTGCTCAACGTCGGCCGTCAGGTCGGCGGCTGCATCGGCCTGGCGGTACTGGGCACCGTGGCCTGGACCGTGGTCGCGGGCAGCACCCGCGCCCAGGCCGCCGCCGCGGCCACGATCACCATGATCCGCGGCCGGGCTACCCCATCGGTCAAGGTCTAGCGGATCTGCCCCCGGGCCGGCCCGAAATCAATCCGCATCGGCCGGACGCCCAGCCGCTGGCCCGGGGCCACCCGCTTGGGCCCCTCGCCGTCGGGAATCACCGTCCAGATCCGGTCGGTGCGGTTGCGCAGCACCACCCGGCCGGCCTGGCGCGGATCCGGCTCGACCACCGCGCAGGCCGTGCGGTAGTCGCGGTCCCGGTTGAGGTGATGACTGGTCAGCACGGCGCCTTCGGACAGCACGAGCAGGCTTCCCGGAAGCTTGAGGGTGACGGGGACCGGCAGCGGAGCGGAGCAGTTCCAGCAGCACTGCCCGGCCTGCTCCGGATCGTAGAACAGCTCCGCCCGGCAGGCCGGGCAGCCGCACACGCAGTCGTGCAGGGCGAGCAGCACGCGCCGCCAGGTCCCCTCGGTGACCCGGCTGTTCAGCGACGCGTCATGCAGGCCCGCGGTGAAAGCCCGGGTGAACACCCGGCGGCACTGCTCCGGGTAGATGGGCCACCAGGTCAGGGCCCGGTCGCCGGGTACCGGCCGGTTCGACGGGTCGCCGGGGTCGAAGATGAACACCGGCTCGATCCCGAAGTTGCGCATCAGCAGCTCGGTCTCCGACCGGTGGGCGCCGCGCTCCCACGAGCAGGAGGCATCGGCCCGCACGCCGAACAGCGGGTGGCCGTGCACCAGCAGGTAGAACAGCAGCACGGCCAGCGAGTGCAGGTCGGTGACGGTCGACGGATGCGCCTCGTCGCGCAGGAGCTCCGGGGCCATGAACGGCCCGGTGCCCTTGACCAGGGAGGTAACCGCGTCGACGCCGATGTTGTCCACGTCGATGATCGCCGCCTCGCACGCGGCCGGGTCGACCCGCAGGTTCCCGAAGCTGATGTCCCGGTAGCACAGCCCGGCCGAGTGCAGCGCGGCGAACGCGTCCACCAGCTCGCGGCCGATGGTGGTGATGACCCGGAACGACGGCTGCCGTTCGGTGTTGAGCAGCTGGGCCAGCGAGACGAAGCGCGGCTCGAGCAACGGCATCACGTAGCCGAATCCGGGGATCCGGCCGGAGCTGACCAGGTCGATCGGCCAGGTGAAGGCGGGGTGCGGCGGCCGGCCGCGCTGGACGAGCGCGGTGATCGACCTGCGCATCTCCTCGCTGCCCAGGCCGGGGCGGAACCACTTCACCGCGAACGGCGCGCCGTTGAGCCGGGCCACGTGGACGACGCCCTGGCCGCCCTCGCCGATCCGCTTCTCGGTGGTCAGCCGGGCGCCGGCCCGCTCCATCAGCAACGTGTCCCCGGACTGGATCAGCCCGTCCACCTCAGCCGTCCTCTTCGGCGTTCCCGGGCAGCAGCAGCGCGATCGTCGTGTCGTCCCCGCTGCCCTCGGCGGAGGCGCAGTGCTGCGCCCAGCCCGGTACCTCCTGCCCGAACCAGGCAGGGTCGTGGCCGGCGATGAGCCTGGCCAGGTCCCGGCCCACGCCGGGCTGCCACGGCTCGTCAGCCAGGGCGTTGCCGTATCCGTCGGTGGCGAGCAGCAGCGCCGCCAGCGATACCTGGCTCAGGTCGTGCGCGCTGGTCCGGAACGACGCCAGCGCATCCGGCTGGCACAGGCTGGTCGTCCGCCGCCCGTCCAGCCGGTCATCGCCCGCCACCGGGGAGAAGGAACTGCCATCGGCGCGCACGGCGAGCATGTCGCCGTCGCCGATCTGCGCGCACACCAGCCACCGGCCGGCGATCATGGCGACGAGCAGGGTGGAGCCGTAGGGGATCACGGGCGTATCGCCCGCGAGGTCCAGCATGAACTGCTCCTCCGTCGTGTAAGGCCGCACCTCGAGCTGGCCGGCCACGGCCGAACGCCAGTCCGCCACCACCGCCCGGGCCAGTTCCTGCCCGGCTCGCGCGGCCGCCTCGTCTCCGCTGGCCGCCTCGTCTCCGCCGGCGCCCGCGGCCAGCCCGGCGGTCACGCGGGACGCCACCCGGCAGGCGACGTCGACGGCCAGCGCGGCCCCGTCGGCGCTGCGGAAATGGCGGCTGTGGCCGTGCCCGTCGGCGATCGCGGCGACGACCCCGCCGGGGCCGTCCTGGCTGCCCACCGCGTCCTGGTTGGGCAGGCCGCTGGCCCGGTGGGCCGCCCCCCGGGCGCTGCCGGTGATCACCCGCCAGGTGGCGACCTCACCCGTGATGCTGTCTATGGCCATGGCGGTCAGACGATCGTGTCCTGGTCGAAGATGTTCGGCGGTACGTCACCGGGCGCGCCGAACAGCCGGCGCGCCACCGCGCCGCGGTCCGCGCCCGCCTCCGACATCCGCGATACCGCCAGCGACGCTGCCACCAGGCGGTCGGCGATGTCCTCGCTGCTGTCCGCCACCAGCACCGGCACGCCCGGGTCGCCGATGAACCGGTCGAGCGCCGCGGACCTGGCGTCGCGGCCGATCGCGATGGCCAGCCGCAGCGCGGCCTTTCCCGCGGGCTGGTCCATCAGGGCGGACAAGCCCGCCTCGAACTCTCCGGGCCGGTCGGTGGCCAGTCCGTCGGTGATCAGCAGCATGGCCGGCCGCAGCGCCCGGCGCTCGATCTGGCCGGATGCCAGCGCCTGCGCGGCCAGCGCGAACGCCGGCCCCATGTTGGTCAGCCCCTTGGGCACTGGCTGCAGTGGCTTCCAGTCGAGCTGGGCTACCGGCTGGGGTTCGGCGATATGCCACCACGGCTCGGTGGCGAACGCGATCGTCCGGATGAACACCTGGGCCTGCTCCTGATCGCGTTCCCAGACCGCCAGGTGGGGCAGCATGTCGGCGATCGCGAAGTTCAGCGCCTGGATCTTCTCGCCCTTCATCCCGCCCGAGCAGTCGGCCAGGATGATGAAGTGCAGCGGGCGCCGGGAGATGCCGCCGCCCGGCATCCGCGGATACGGGCCGGCCGGGAGCATCGCCGGGCGCTCGGCGGTGGCCTCAGAGTCGTCCTGCGAGCGAGTACCGGCGCTGGTCATGATGACGCCGACGGGCTGGGGGCGGTCGCTGGCAGCGAGTTGTTGCTCCACCACTTGTCCAGGGCGGCGAACGACGAGTTCGGGGCGCCCGCGGCGACGAAGAACACGTCCTCGGATGGCAACGTCCAGGTGTAGGTGGGCTGAGGGCCGTTGCCGACGTCGACCATCACGCACCAGAGCACCTGGCCGGCTTGATGCGGGAACATCTTCGAGTCAGTGGCGTAAGTTCCCACACCGCCCTTGGCCGGCGGGCAGTTCGGTCCCGGACTGGATTGGGTAAAGCCGGCCACCTTGCTGTAGCTCTGCCAGGTGGCTTCGTAGTCGGCCTGACTGTCCATCTGATACGCGTAGACCTTGCCCTTGATCAGGCCCGGATCGGTACAAGCCAGGGCCGTGACGCGACCCGGCATGTCCCAGCTGTAGGGCGGCGGATCGGGTTGGCACTGCGTCGTGGGGTCGCCGATGTCCCCGGGCAGCAGCTGGACGAGCGGCGCCACTCCGGCTGCCAGTGTGGGGCCCGTCGGGATCGGTGCCGCTGACCGCGTCGGCTTCGGCGCGGGCCGGGGCGAGTGGACCGCGGACGTAGCCGCGACTGGGCGGGTCTTGGTGAACGGGAACGTGTGGGCGACGGTGGCCGCGATCAGGTACCCGCCGATCAGCACGACCGCGGTACCGGCCGCGATCAGCCCGCGTCGCCGGACGGACCACGAGCTCCTGGAGCCGCCGGAAGACGGCTGAGGCGACAGCCAGGACTGCCCGGGCGGCGGCCCGGCCGGAGGCCAGGATTGCGGCGCCGAACCAGCGGGCGGCCAGGACTGGGGCGGCTGGCCGCCCGGCGGCCAGGACTGCGGCCCGGGCCCGGCCGTGCCCCAGGGCTGCGGCGGCGGTGACGGCAGCGGCTGGGACGGCGGCGGCTGCGGTGACTGCCAGAACTGGCCTGGCGGCCGCTGCGGCGCCGGCGCGGCCGACGCACCCGGCGGCGCCTGTCCGGCCGGCGGCCAGGACTGCGGGCCCGGTACCGGGCTGACCGGTACCGGCCTGACCGGCGCGGACGGAGCGGCCGGGCTTGCCGGTTGCGGCGGCCCGGACGGGACCGCCGAGGGGTACGCCCGGACCTGGTACCCCAGCGCCTGGGCGTACTCCGAGGCCACCCACAGGCCGGCCGCCGGGTCGAGCGCCCGGCGGTCCGACAGTGCGCTGGCCACGAGCTGGACCGCGGTGTCGGGGTCGATGTGCTGCCCCTCGACGTGCTGCCTCATCTCGGCCGCGATGCCCGCCTCGGCCGCCGTGACCAGCAGGCTCCGCTCACGCGGCAGGTCGGGGAGCAGGTCGGCAACGAGGTTGCCGAGGGTGTGCGGGTCGCTCAGCACCCGCTGGCCGTAGCTGGTGACGGCGGTCCCCAGCGCCTCGCGGGCTTCTCCTTGTGCGTCGAGCTGCTGGCTCATGGTGTCCCTCCCGGGCATGCCGAGTGCTAATTGCCGGCCCCGGTCTGGGAGCCGTTCGTCGTCGGGGCAGTGACCGTCACCTTGGCGGTGGGGCCGACCGGATCCAGGTTGGGGCCAGCGAACAGCTGCACCTGATAGGTGCCGGCGGGCGTGGCCGCCGCCCCGAGTGCGGCAGCGGTCAGCTCGTAGGACAGGCAGCCGCTGGTGGTCTTCGTGACGGTCATCGGCAGCCCGTCGGTGCTGTCCAGGATCACGGGGGTGCCGTCGGGCATGATGACACCGAAGGCGACGTCCAGGCCCACCGGAAATCCGCTGTAGCCAAACCCGAACACCGCTGACGTCGCCGCCGGAGTCGCCGGGCTGCCCGAACAGGCCGCGTCGGCCGTGGCCGCCACTCCGATCCGGGTCACCGATTCGGTGCTGGCCGACTGGACCAGGATCTTGCTCTTGAACGCGTTGTGCGCGCGGGCGGCTGCGATCAGCGGCCTGGCCTCGGCGACCGAACGGAGCCGCCACGAGAGGTCGCTGCCTTCTCCCGGGATGCTGAGGCTCGGCACGCCGATGAGCTGGCCCGTATCGGTGATCGCCGCGCCGCCGGAGTTGCCGTGCGCGACTCGCGCGGTCGTCTCCAGCTCGAACCGCGGGTCGGTGACGTGCTTTTGCGGGTCGGGCACGAAGGTCGACAGGACCCCGCTGGTCACGGTGATCGAGTTCGAGTCGGCCACGCCCGGGAATCCGAGCACGGTCAGGTGCTGATCGAGCTGGAGCGCGGAGACATTGCCGACCTTCAGGTAGGGCAGGTGCAGCGAGCCCGGGCTGACCGGCTGCCCGCTGGCGGTGGCGTAGATCTGCACCACCGCCAGGTCGAGGTAGCCGTCCGCGGCCACTGGCCGGGCCCGGTAGCGGGCGACCACCGGTGCGGACGGTCCCTGGGTTGTCTCCACCGTGAGATAGGGCGGGTCATGCTCGAGCTGGGAGCCCGGGCTCCCGGATGCCACCGCGAACCCGGGCGCCTGCGGCTCAGCCACGTGGACGTTGGTGAGAATGAGCCCGTTCGGGCTGATCACGGTGCCTGATCCCCAGCCCGGTGATCCGACCGGGCCCACCACCAGCTTGACGGTCGCGGCCTCCGCGTGCCGCAGCACCGCGGCGGACGGGCCGTTGGCCGGCGTCGCGGGCCGCAGGGCGAAGAACCCGAACGTCGCCAGCCCGGCCACCGCCGCGAGGGCCACTCCGACCAGGGCACCCCGGCGCATCCGGCCGCCCAGGATCCGCCGGCCGTGGTTGCGCGCGATCTGGGTACTGGTCAGCGGGGGCGTGATGCCGAGTTCCTCGCCGGTGGCCGGATCACCGAGACGCAGCACCACCGACTCGGTGATGCGCAGCGGCCCGCTCAGCTGCCTGCCGTCAAGGAACGTCCCCCGCCTGGACTGGTCGACGTAGGTGGCCCCCTCCGGGTCCGAGGTGATCACTCCGTGGCACTGCCTGGACACCAGCGGGTTCACCGACACCAGCTCGAATGCCGGGTCACGGCCCACCCGGACCGGTGCCCCGACCGGGAATATGCGCTGCTGACCGCCGAGCCGGGTGACCAGGACCGGTGCCTGGCCTGGTCCGGGTTCGCGCGCCGGCGTCATCTCAGTTTCTGTGGCCATATCGCAACCACGCCCCGCTTCCCTCAATAAGGCCTGGCGGCCTTCCCCGTCAGAGAGAACGAGCGCCAGGTCAAGTCGAGGGGAGGTTCCCCCATCTCCCGCTAAACCCGCAAATAGCGCCGTCCCGCCGTTAGTATCACGAAATTGCCGGCATGCTGGTTCACGGCCGCGGGAATCGATGACGTCGATGTCAGGTCAGGGCTAAGGGAACAATCCCTAAATGATCATGGCTAGCGCAGGTCGCGCAGCCCATAGGTTAGCTCCGACTGCCGAAACCGAATATAACGCGCACCGATCGTGCGCGATATGAGGCCGGTACTTGCGGACCGCTTCGAAAAATTACTCTGACCAGGGATGTAGTAGGTCACGTGGTCGCCCGGCGCGTCCGTGCGAGGCGCGGAACCCTCAGTGGCGGCTTCACCTGATTCCATGGCAGTTCCCGGTCGGCCCGAAATCGGTTTCAGCGCCGTTTCAGCGCCGTTTCAGCGGCGTAGGAAATAATTTCCGGCCGGCTCTCAGGGGTCAGAATTGCAGCAGCTCGCGCACTTCGACATAACCGTAGGTCGGCAATCTGTTTGCCCATTCAAGAGCGGCATCCATACTGGGGAGATCCATGATGTAAAAGGCCTGGATCTGCCGCTTGCCTTCGGCGAATGGCCGGCGCTCCACCGCGTTGCCGATCGCGTGCCCGGCGATCGCGGTCTGAACGAGCCGTGCCTCGGCCGCGGCCGGGGCAAGCGCCCCGTTGAGCACGAACGCACCCGCCGCCCGCACCTGCTCGTCGAACTCAGCCCACGCCCCGAAGTCGGACTCGTCCCCGCTCGCCGCATCCGCATCGGCCCACATCAGCATCAGGTAGCGCATCCCCCGACGCTATCCCGCAGGTCCGACATTGACCCGCGACGCCAGATGAGCGCGGCTCTTCCAACATGAGACATCCAGCCCCTGACCCGCCGCCCGCCCCCTGACCCGCCGCCCGGCCCCTAACCCGCCGCCCGGCCCCTGACCCACGGCCCCGTCCCTGACCTCAACTACCGCATCCACACCACAGCCCACACCCGTCACCATCCTGGCTCGCACCAACCCCCAGCAAACGACATTGATGCTCCATCGATGTCGTGGTAG
>JAICWX010000536.1 GCA_025934635.1 Streptosporangiaceae bacterium
CCCACCTTGACGTGCTTCTTGCCGAACGAGGCGGGCGCGTCGAACCCCTGATGCCGCGCCATGAACTCGAAGAACCGGCCGTGCAGCCACTCGGTGTGGTGCGGGTCGACCGCGTTCTCCATGATCTGGACGAAGTTGCAGGGCAGGTCGGCCCAGCCGATGTCCCGCACGCCGTCCATTACGAACACGTCGAACCGCGGCAGCTCCGGCGCCGGCTGCGGCCCGATGTAACCCCAGATCAGCCCGCCCATCTCGGAAACGCTGAATGCCTGCGCCCGGACCCGCTCGCGGAAGTTGGTCTCCTCCCGCTCGGCCGGCTGGTCCAGGCACGCCCCATCGACACCGAACATCCACCCGTGGTACGGGCAGCGCAGCCCGTCGCCCTCGACCACGCCGTAGGTCAGCGACGCCCGCCGGTGCGGGCAGGCCTCCGGCACCAGCCCGTACCGGCCGCGCGGCGTCTTGAACAGGGCGAGGTCCTCGCCGAGCAGGCGCACCGCCTTGACGGGGAACTCCTCGAGCTCACGGGTGAACGCGACCGGGTACCAGTAGCGCCGCAGCAGCTCGCCCATCGGGGTACCGCGGGCGACCTGGGTCAGCTCGTCGTTCTGCTCGGCCGTCAGCATGACTACAACTCCTCAGCACTACAGAAGAACTACGGATTCACTCGATGATGGTGACGGAGCCCGTGTTGCCGTCCACGCGCACCCGCTGGCCGGTCTTGATGGTCTTGGTGCCGAACGCCGTGCCGGTCACCGCCGGCAGCCCGTACTCACGGCACACGATGGCGGCGTGGCTCATGATCCCGCCCACATCGGTCACCGTCGCCGCGATCTTGCCGAACACCGGCGCCCAGGACGGCGCGGTCAGCGGCGCCACCAGGACCTCGCCTTCCTGCAGGTCGGCGATGCCGTCGGCGGACAGGATGACCCGGGCCGGCCCCTCGGCGATGCCCGGCGAGGCCGCAAAGCCCGACAGGCTGCCGTCGTCGGACGAACCCCCCAGCCACTGCTTGACGCTGTCCGAGGTGACGCCCCAGAGCATGACCGTGAACGGCTCGGTGATCACCTCCGGCGGCGTGCCCAGGGCCGGCGGGGCCGACCAGTTCCGCAGCGCCTTCATGATCCCGTTGCGACGCTCCATCTCCGGCGGCCAGTACGAAGGTCCGCGCGACGGCACGCCGACCGCCCAGCCGTGGTAGTAGTCGAACAGCACCTCGGGCACCTCGTGCCGCGACAGCAGGAACACATCATCGGCATCAGCCAGGAACCCCGCAGAGACCAGCACGCGCCCGAGGTCGCGCATCTTGCGCCAGATCACCGAGTGACCCCAGTGCTCGACGTAGAAGTTGTGGTTCTCCACGTACGGGAACACCGTGCGGGCCAGCCCCAGCTTGGCCTGGAACGTCGCCTGGTCCTCGTCGCTGTCGATCAGCTCGCTGTACTCGGCCACGATCCGCTCGCGCTCGGCGATGACGGCTTCCATCGGCCGCTCCAGCGTCTCGCCGCGCTGCACCTTGGCGATGTAGGTACGCAGGAAGCCGAGCGGGATGTCCGGGTTCTCCAGCCACACCTTGTCGCTGTGGTAGAAGCCGCTGCCGGCCGAGAAGTTGAACCACGGCTGGCTGGCCTGCTCCCAGGCGGCCAGCCACTTGTCGCCCTGCGGGTCGCCGCGCAGCCCGGCAAACACCTCGGCGGCGGGCGAAGAGCCGGCGAACCTGTCCGCGAGGCCGGCTTCCACCGCGAGCTGGGCCAGCTTCTTGATCTCGTCGTCCGGCTGGAACAGGTCGACCTGGATGCCGGCCACCATCTTGGCGATCGCCTGGTCCGGGATGGACGGGAACAGCTGCTTGCAGAAGCCGAAGAAGTCCAGGTAGGCGGCGTAGCCGAGGTTGAGGAACTCGAAGTGGTGATGCCACAGCTTGAGCGTCAGGTCGACCAGCTTGTGGTAAGTGGACAGCAGGTCGAGGGCGCTGCCGGTGCCGCGCCCCTCGGTGATGACGGCCATGTCCTCCCGGTGCGGCAGCGGCGAGAACGAGATCGACTCGAGCTCGTCGATGAGCGCCCGTACCTTGGGCATCCAGGCCGCGTACAGCCGGTCCCAGTTCTGGAAGTAGTACCCGGCCCGTTCGGCGAACTCGGGCACCCGCGCGCCGATCTCCTCCGGGTCGGCCACGCCGACGGGGGAGAGGTACATGTAGCCGTTGAGGAAGCGCAGGTCCACGCCGAGGGCGGGCGGGATCACGTAATGCCTGGTGTTGTACTGGGACAGCCCGATGATCGCGAACTCCAAGATGGTCGCGTCCCAGGGCGGGATGACTTCCGGCGTGTGCACGCCGTCCATGAACCAGAAGGTCGAGTCCTCGTACTCCTTGCGGTCCTCGCTGAACACCGTGGAGTACGCGTACAGGTCCTGCCATCCCTCCGCTCCAGGAGGAGTCGGCATCTCGAACGGGCTGGGGAAGCGGTCAGCCATCGTGTTCCTCCTGAAATTCGCTCCCGGCGGCCGCCATGGACGCCGGGTGGTGGTGCTGATGCAATCGCCGGCCGGACTAGCCATGCCCCGCATGGCCGCCGCCGGATACCGGGTGCAGCATGGTCTGGACCATGCTGGTGATCGGGTCCGCGATGCCCGTCCCGCCCTGCTGACGGGGCTTGCGGCTCCACACCGTCTCCGGCCGGCTCTGCAGCAGCAGGACCTCACCGGAGACCGAGTCGATGGCCCACTCCACGTCCTGCGGGCAGCGGTAGTGCTTCTCCGCCCGCCGGGCCAGCCGGGCCACCGCCGCGATCTCGTCGTCGGTCAGGCACGGGACGCTCTGACGGTCAGCCGGGACCTCCACCGCCGTCACCGTGTCGGCGTCGGTCAGCCGGTACTCCAGCGTCTTGTCCGAGATCGTGCGCCGGCCGATCGTGCCCATGACCTTGTCGACCAGGAAGTTGTCCGGGGTGACCTCGCCGCTGACCACGGCCTCGCCGAAGCCCCAGGAGGCGTCGATGGCGATCTGCGACCTGTCCCCGTCCAGCGGGTTGAGGGTGAACGCCACCCCGGCCGCCCGCGGCCGCACCATCTGCTGCACGCCCACGCTCATCGCCGCGCCGTGCTGCCCGTAGCCCCGCTCCAGCCGGTAGGCGATGCCGCGGTCGGTGAACAGGCTCGCCCAGCAGCGCAGCACGTGGTCCGCGACCGCGTCGTCGCCGCGCACCCACAGGTAGGTGTCGTGCTCGCCGGCGAAGCTCGCGTCCGGCTGGTCCTCGCAGGTCGCCGAGGAACGGACGGCCACCGGCAGCGCGTCGTCGCCGCACTGCGAACCCAGCCGCGCGTACGCCTCCCGCAGCGCCTCCGCCAGCGCGGCCGACATCCCCAGCGAGCCGATCAGCGCCCGGGCCTGCGCCCCGGCCGCCGCCACCGACCCGGTATCGCGCGGGTCGACCCCGGCGATCAGCGCGTCGATCTGCCCGGTGAGCCCGTTGTCGGCCAGCGCCTTGCGGTAGCAGTCGGCCGAGACCGCGAACCCGGGCGGGACCGGCAGGCCCGCGCCGGTCAGGGTGCCGAGCGAGGCGTTCTTGCCGCCGAGCACACCGGTATCCGCGGGCTGGAAATTGTCGAACCACAAGACCTGTGCCACATGACCCCCAGGGCCTACCGGGATTTCCCAGAACGTACGGCCTTGTGGCCTGCGACACCAATGCTGTTGTCCCGCAGAGCGGAACAGAGTTACGGTGGGGCCCATGACGACCGCCGGGCCGGCCGCAGCCGCCCGTCCCACGGACCGCACCACGCTGGCGTCGGTCCGCAACGCGGCCCGCGTGCTGCGCGCCTTCTCCCGGGCCGGCCAGGAGCTCGGCATCACCGAGCTGTCCCGCCAGCTCGGCCTGGGCAAGAGCACCGTGCATCGGCTGGTGACCACGCTGACCGCCGAACGGCTGCTCGAGCGGGGCAGCACCCCAGGCCGGTACCGCCTCGGCCTGGTCCTGTACGAGCTGGGCAGCCGCGTCACCGAGCACGTGGACCTGCACCAGGCGGCGCTGCCGGTGCTCACCACGCTGCGGCACGAAACCGGCGAGATGGTGCACGTGGCGGTGCTCGACGGCCTCGAAGTGGTCTACGTCGAACGGCTGGAGAGCCACAACCTGCTGCCCATCTTCCGCCAGGTCGGGCACCGGCTGGCCGCCCACACCACCAGCTCGGGCAAGATCCTGCTCGCCGCGCTGCCGCCGGACGAGCTGACCCGGCGGCTCGAGGACTGGCAGCCCCGGGCCGTCACGCCGTGGACCATCACCGACAAGAGCCGGCTGCTGTCCGAGCTGACCGAGGTGGGC
>JAICWX010000316.1 GCA_025934635.1 Streptosporangiaceae bacterium
CTCCGGTGCCTGACGCTCCGGTGCCTGACGCTCCGGTGCCTGACGCTCCGGTGCCTGACGCTCCGGTGCCTGATCTTCCGGTGGCTGACGACAGGTTCACCGGGCTCCTGGTCGCCTTCGCCGCCGAGCTGCGCGCGGCCGGGCTCGCGGTGGGCACGGGGGACGTGCTGGTCTACTGCTCGGCGGCGGGCACGCTGGACCCCTCCGACCTGACCGACCTGTACTGGGCCGGCCGGACCACGCTGGTGACCAGGCACGACGACATCGCCCGGTACGACGAGGCGTTCCGGCGGTTCTTCCTCGGCGACGGGAGCCCGGATGAGGAACTGACGCTCATGCTGCGCGCGTCGGCGGAGGCCCAGGGGGCGCTGGCCATCCCGTCGACCGAGCCGGGCGACTCCGACGAACAGGACGAGGCCACGCTCGGCTGGATGGCCTCCGACGTGGAGGCCCTGAAGCACAAGTCGTTCCCGGCCTGCACGCCCGAGGAGCTCGCGGCGCTGCGCCGGATCCTGGCCAGGATCCGGCTCACCCCGCCGCGCCGCCGGACCCGGCGCACCGCGGCCGCCCGGTCGGGCACCCGGCCCGACCCGCGCCGGACCGTCCGGGAATCCATGCGGATGCACGGCGAGCCGGCCCGGCTGTACTGGCGGCGGCGGCGGGTCCGGCTGCGGCCGGTGGTGCTGATCCTGGACATCTCCGGGTCCATGGCCGACTACTCGCGCAGCCTGCTGCAGTTCGCGCACTCGGCGAAGCGGTCGGCCGGGCGCGTGGAGGTCTTCTGCTTCGGCACCACGCTGACCCGGGTGACCGGGGCGATGGAGTGCCGGCGCCCGGACGAGGCGCTCGAGCGAGCCGCGCGGGCGGCCTTCGACTGGGACGGCGGGACCAGGATCGGGGACAGCCTGGACGCCTTCGTCCGCGACTGGGGCCGCCGCGGCCTGTGCCGGGGCGGCATCGTGATCATCTGCTCAGACGGGCTCGACCGCGGCGACCCGGAGGTGCTGGCGGCGGCGATGGAACGGCTGTCCCGGCTGTGCCACCGGCTGGTCTGGCTGAACCCGCACAAGGGTGACGACCCGGGCTTCCGTCCGAGCACGCTGGGAATGATGATCGCCGCCCCGCATGTCGACCTGCTGCTGTCCGGCCACGACCTGGCCAGCCTGGAGAAGTTCGCCATCCTGCTGCCGGGCCTGAACTAGTGTCCCGGTCCTGAGATGCGTGAGCAGTAGCGGCAGATGCGGTCGATGATCTGGTCGGCGGTCTTGGTCCACCTGAATGGCCTGGCGTTGGCATTCCAGAACCTGATCCAGTCCTCCAGGGCGGTGGTGAGCTCGCCGAGCGAGCAGAACACGCCGCGGTCCAGGCAGCGGCGCTGCAGTTCGGCGAACCACCGTTCCACCTGGCTGATCCAGGACGAGTATGTCGGCGTGAAGTGCAGCTGGACGCGGGGATGGGCCAGGAGCCACCGGTGGACCACGGGTGCCTTGTGCGCGGCCAGGTTGCCGCAGATCACGTGGATGGCCAGGCCGGGGTCGGTCTGCCGGTCGATCTGGTCCAGGAAGTCACGGAAGCCGGCGGCCCGGTGCTGGGCGGACAGGCAGCTGATCACCTTGCCGGTAGCGGTGTTCAGGGCGGCGAACAGGTCAATGGTGCCGTGCCGGACGTAGTCATGGCTGCGCCGCTCCGGGACGCCGGGGATCATCGGCAGCACCGGAGCGGTTCGCTGCAGAGCCTGGATCTGCGGTTTCTCATCCACCGCGAAGACCACCGCGTGCTCGGGCGGGGCGAGATACAGGCCCACGACGTCGCGGATCTTCTCGATCAGCAGCGGGTCCGGCGAGATCTTGAAGTCCTCGGTGCGCCAGGGCTGCAGCCCGAACGACCGCCAGATCCGGTGCACCGACGTCGGCGAGATCCCGACCTGGCGGGCCAGGTCCCGCTTAGACCAGTGCGTGGCGCCCTCCGGGGTCTCCTCCAAGGTCCGTATCACTACCTCCTCCACCTGGGCGTCGGTGATGGTACGCGGAACTCCCGGCCGGGGCTCATCACCCAGCCCGTCCAGCCTCCCGGCCAGGAACCGGGCCCGCCACTTCATCACCGTGTTCCGGCTGACCCGCAGCCGCGCCGCGACCGCGGTGTTGCTGCGGCCCTCGGCGCAGGCCAGCACGATCCGCGCCCGCATCGCCAGCCCCTGCGCGGTCTTCCGCCGCTTCGCCCAGTTCTCCAGTGTCCGCCGCTCAGCCCCGGACAGCAGCAGCGGCTTCAGCCTCGTATCACCCATGCCACCAGCAGACCCCGACCCGGGGATCTCGTCACCATCCAGCCGGGCCATGAGACCAAACACGACTCACGTGGCGATAAGGAATCTCAAGACCGGAACACTAGGCCGGCGCTCGCGCTGGGGGCAGAGCCCGCGCCGGGGCAGAGCCCGCGTATGAGCGCGGCCCCTTCCCCAGTGCCCCGGACGGCAAAGGATTGCATGTGCGCGGCAGCCTGATGGCCGCTTTCCGCCACTCGACGCTGGGAATTTCGCGTTTTATGCTCAGGCGAGCAATCTTGTCACCCTTTCGGTGGGGGGCCTGACGTCGGTCAGGGTGACTGCGACGGTGCCAGCGGGCACCTGAATTCCCGGCAGCACACGGAGGAATTACGCATGAGCACTGCCATTTCCTGGGTGTTCGAGGCCACCGTCAGGCCGGACGGGCTGGATGATTACCGCGCCCTGACCAAGGAGATCACCGCTGAAAACGAGGCCTCCGAGCCCGGCCAGGAGATCTTCGAATGGTTCCTCAACGGCCACGATGTGCACATCTACGAGCGTTATTCGGATGCCGATGCGGCGGTCACTCACGTCGGCCGATTCGTGGAGAACTTCGCCGGGCGCTTTCTCGACCTGTGCACGCCGACCCGGATGAGCGTCTACGGCGACGCGACCGATGAGGTGAAGGCCGCTACCGCCGGCTTCAACCCGAGCTTCTACGGGCCGATCGCCGGCCACGCCAGGGGTTAGTTCCGTTACCGCGGCAGTTCCGGGACGCGTGCTGGCACACTGCTGCCGGCCAGGGGCGTGCCGGTACGGAAGCGCTCCGCTCCGCCGGGCTGTCTCTCACGGGGAGTACGGGGTCGGGGTGGTGGTGCAGGTGCCCGCCGGGGTGCGCCAGATCAGCACGCCGGGTTCGGGTTGCCCTAGCCGCCAGCTCTCGGCTTGCTTGCACCAATGGTGGTGACGGCACAGCGGACCTTGCCCGCACTGGCATATATAGTCGTTGACCTGGGTAAACAGCTGATTGAGTTGGCTTGAGGCGTAGGCATGCCGTCTCGGCGCTGATGGCATGCCCGCTCAGGGGGCACGTCACGGAACCGGTGCGGGATGGGCCGCGTTCGCTACTCTGTGATTGTGAGTTACCAGTCGATGAGCCTTGCTGAGCTTGCTCGCTTCATCGCGGCCGAGCCAGACTTCGACACACGATGGCGGCTGGTCGTCGAATTCCTAAAGGAGTACCACCGCGAGCCGGCCGGAGCGCGTCAGCGACTGCTCGCGGACGCGCCGGGATCGACCGGCGATGAGCGCTGGGACGTGCTCTTCGCGGGGCTCGCTGAGCACCTCGCCATGCGAGATGGCATGGACGGACCGAGTTGGTCGGCATCTCGCGGGCTGCGGCGCTTCTGGTTCCCGTTCGACACTCCAGGCGCGCGCGCGCAGGCGCTCGTACACGCTCCGGCCGCGTTCCGCAGGCGGGGTGTGTTCGTCGCCGGCTACGAGATCGACGCCGCGTGAACGAGCCCTCGCCGCTGCTCGACCGCGCGGCCATCGAGGAGGCGTTTCGCCGTCTTGGCGACCGGCTGGCCAGGCGCGGCGTGGTGGCGGACCTCTACGTGTTCGGCGGTGCTGCGATGGCCCTTGCGTACGACTCGCGTAGGGCAACCCGTGACGTCGATGCCCTCTTCAAGCCGCACGGCATCGTCCTTGAGGAAGCACTGGCGGTGGCTGCCGAGCTCGATCTGCCCCGCTGGTGGCTGAACGAGCAGGCCAGTTCCTATGTCGCGCCTGGCGGGGACTCGGCAGCCTCCCGGGTATTCGACCATCCGGGCCTTCGCGTCTTCGCCGCCTCTCCCGAGCATCTCCTGGCTATGAAAGCGCTCGCAGCCCGGCCTCGCGACGCGGAAGACATCCGGCAACTCGTGCAGGTACTCGGCCTGCACACTGTCGATGACGTCCTCGCCTCGGTGCGCGAGAGCTTTCCTGAAGAGGAGCCGCCCGCGCGGCTCGGGCTCCTCCTAAGAGACATCTTCGCTGATCAGGACGAGTGAGCGAATCGCCGTAGAACTGACGGAGGATCTGGAACGACCTGTGTAATTATCGCTGACACTGCGGATTGTTTTCGCATTGGCAGATACTGGTTCTGAGCTGCGAAAACAACGTTTCTATGGTGGTTCCTCCGGTACTTTGCCGTACGATGGAGGGCCGTGGCGGGCGACCGTGCGCGGCGAGCCTGCTACTCGTGGCGTGCAGAACAGGGATAATTATCCGCATGGAGACTGTCAGCTTGCCGTCGCGCTGGGATTCCTACGCGCGCCGCCTGCCGGCGGCTCTGGAAGACCTGAGAGGGCCTGCTGCGGGCGAGATCGAGTTGCCGCTGCATGTGGCCTGGTCGGGACGCCGGGTATACGACGTGGGCCGGGAGGATCAGCGCCTGGTCCTGTACGCGCTGCTCCTCGCGGAGGCACCGCGGGAGGATCTCGAGCGGTTCGTGCATCGCGAGTCGCTGGTCTCCATCTGGCCCCGGTTGCGGCGGCTGCTGGGGCCGCACGCCCGCCGGGAGTGGGAGCGGCAGCTCATCACGCCGGCTCCCCGGTGAGCCTGGACGGGCTTCCTCCTGCTCACCTCCGGGTGCTGCTGGATGGCCTGCCTGTCTTCGAGCGGTACGGCCTGCTGCTGGCGGGAGGGTACGCGTTCCGAGCCCATGAGATCGTGCACCGGCCGTCGCAGGACCTGGACTTCGCGACCAGTGACGACACCCCGCTGCCGGAGATCGCCGCGCATGTCCAGGACGCGTTCCAGCGCGCAGGTTACGGCGTGCGGCTGGCCGAGGCGGCCAGCGCGAGGTACGCGCGCCTGGTGCTGCAGCTTCCCGGTTCCGGTGAGGAGCTCGAGATGGATCTCCTGAAGGAGGCGCTGGAGCCCCGGTGGATGACGGTTCAGATAACCCCTGCGGCAAGCGTTCGGGCAGTATCGCTCGAAGACACGGTGGGCTTGAAGGCACGCGCCTGGCACGACCGGTTCGTGATCCGCGACATCATCGATCTCCACGCCGTAGCCGGGACCTTTTCCTATTCCGATCTTGAGAACCTGGCCCGCCGTCATGACCCCGACCTCGACCTGGAGGCGTTCCTGGACCATCTCGCCGGGGTCAGCGTCTTCGCCGACGAAGACTTCGCCGAATACGGGCTAGCTGAACCGAGGATCGCCGACCTGCGCAACTGGGTCACAGGCTGGTACGGCGACCTCAGCGGCCGTCTCGCTGCGGACTTTACCGGCGATGAAACCTCAGATGGCCTATGACCAGCGCATCCGACGCGAAGACGACTGCTCGTTCGGGATGTCAGACGGAACGAAGTGTGTGGTTATCGCTGACACTGTGGAAACTGCTGACGCTGCCAGGATAGCCACTTTCCAGCCCTTATTGATGACCGGTCTGTATAGTGGTCTTTATGGAGACTATACCTATCACCGAGGCGAAGGCCCGGATCGCAGAGCTGGCCGACCGGGTGGCACGCGAGCATGATCACTTCACCATCACCAGAAACGGGCGGGCCGACGTGATGCTGATCTCCGTAGCGGAATACGAGTCCATGCAGGAGACCCTGGACATCCTGAGCGATGAGGAGACCCTGGCGGACCTGCGGCAGTCACGTGAGGACTTCGCGGCGGGCGATGTCTACAGCGTCGAGCAGGTTCGCGCTGAGCTCGAGCAGCGGCGGCTAGGCCCGCGGTGAGCGGGGACCCGGCTGAGCACGGGCCGTACTCGGTGAGCCTGTCCGGGCAGGCCCGCCGCAACATCCGCGAGCATCTTCCCCTGGAGGTAGCTGCTGCCGCGATGGAGACCATCGAGGGGTCTATCCCGGTGAACCCCTACCGGGCAGGCAAGCCGCTAGACGAGCCGTTCGACGGCTTCTACTCGGCCCGGCGCGGGACCTACCGGATCGTCTACCGCATCGACGAGGCCAAGCACCGGGTGGAGATCTACTCCATCCGCCACCGCCGCGACGCGTACCGGACCTGACGTGGCCAGCTGGCGAGCCGCCGGGCTCGCGCACGCCACTTCCACGTCATCCCATGTCATGAGACAGCAGGCACCCCGGTACCTGAACGTCGCGCGATATGCGTGGTTATGACGTGCACGGCGGACTGGCGCTCCCATGCGCACCGCGGAAAGACCGGGCTCGCGATTGCAGTGTCGAGGTCGTCACCACTGTGACCGGAGCCGGCTTCCGGATGCTGTCGCTTTCGGCGGCGGGGATCGGGCCCTGGCTCGAGCTCCGGCCGCCAGGTGGGATGCTTAGCGTAGGAAAGCGGCCGGTAAGGAGTATCCGATGAGGTGGAGCGTCGGGATCGAGGCCGAAGGCGACCGCGTCCTGACCCGCGAGGAAGTCGTGGAACTGGCCGACGCGGTCGCGGCGAGCGGCGGCATCGCCAGCGGGATCGGCTCCAGCCGGTACGGCGCGCAACTGATCGTGGAAGCGGTCAGCCGGGAGGCGGCGATCGAGAAGGCGACCGGGGAGTTCACCGCGGCCGCGGCCCGGGCCGGGCTCCCGGCCGCCCCGGTGGTGCGGACCGAGGCGGTCAGCGAGGACGAGGACACGCTGGAATGATCAGGCTCGGCTCGCTGGCCGGATACCCGTTCGAGGGCCCGCGGCTGCTGGGCGGGTGGACTCCCCCGGCCGTGGCGGCGGTGTACGCGATCGCCTACAAGCCGGACCCGGAGGCCAAGCCGGACAAGTACGCGGTCATCTACGTGGGGCACTCCGACGACCTGACCGCGGAGCGGTTCCCGTTCCAGCATCCCCGCGCGCACTGCTGGATCAAGCGGGCCGGCTCCAAGTGGAAGGTCTACATCTGCACCTTCGAGGTACCGGGCGGCACCCGGGCCCACCGGGAGCAGATCGCCCGGGAGCTGATCGCGATCTACCAGCCACGCTGCAACGACCAGCAGTTCGACCAGGCGTGGAAGGGCGAGTGGATCGGCGGCACTACGGCCTCCTCCCCCGGCCTGGCCAAGGACCCGGCCCGCCCGGAAAGCACCGCCGGCTCCTGATGCCCGGGCAGGTCACGCCGGTGCGCTGAGGCTCACCGGCCGGCCCTGGGCCGGAGGCGATACCGTGCCTTCATGGACCATGCCAGACTGGGCCGGAGCGGCCTTCAGGTTTCCAGGCTGTGCCTGGGAACGATGACGTTCGGACTGCAATCCGACGAGAGCACGGCGGTCGCGATCCTCGACCGGGCGGCCGAAGGCGGCATCGACTTCCTCGACAGCTCCGACGCCTATCCGCTGGGCGGGGACCTGAGCACGCGCGGCGTCACCGAGGAGATCCTCGGCCGCTGGCTGCACGGCAAGCGCGAGCGCTTCATCGTGGCCACCAAGTGCTTCGCCCCGACCGGTCCGGCCCCGTTCGACGGCGGCAATTCCCGCAAGCACATCATGTCCGCCGTGGAAGCCTCGCTGCGGCGGCTGCAGACCGACTACATCGACCTGTACCAGCTGCACGGGTACGACAAGAACACGCCGATCGACGAGACCCTGAGCGCGCTGGACGCCCTGGTGCACCAGGGCAAGGTGCGCTACACCGGCTGCTCCAACTTCCTGACCTACCAGATCGTGCGGGCCGTCGGCCGCAGCGAGACGCTCGGGCTGGCCCGCTTCGACTCGGTACAGCCCCGCTACAACCTGCTTTTCCGTCAGATCGAGCGGGAGATGCTGCCGTTCTGCGCCGAGGAAGGCGTCGGCGTCATTCCCTACAACCCGATCGCCGGCGGCCTGCTGTCCGGCAAGCACGAGCGCTCGGCCCCGCCCGGTGAGGGCACCCGGTTCACCCTCGGCACCGCCGGCGGCATGTACCAGCAGCGCTACTGGCATGACACCGAGTTCGACACCGTCGGCCAGCTCGGCCAGCTGGCCAAGCAGGCCGGCCTCAGCCTGGTCACGATGGCGGTCGCCTGGGTGCTGGCCAACCCGGCGGTTACCGCTCCCATTATCGGCGCCAGCCGTCCCGACCAGCTCGACGCCAGCCTGGCCGCCGTCGACCTCACCCTCGACGCCGGCCTCAAGCAGCAGCTCGACGAGCTCACCCGCCAGTACCGCATGGGCGATGCTCCCCGCTGAGCTAGCGAGCGCCAGGGGCCGTAGGCCCGGCGCCTTCGTCGCCGCCGGATAGCGCCCGGCAGGCGAGGCATCCCCGCCGGGCTCCGCCGTGTGCGGATGGCGGTCAGGTTGACGGCCTTGCTCCCGGGACGACTGGTGCCGGTGTCATCGCTGTACGCGGCGTCCCTGATCTGGCCACGGTCGGCCTATCCCGGTAAACCGCCGGTGAAACTGCCGGTCGAACCGCATGGACCGCCGGTACCCGCGATGCCATCCTGTAAAGCCCGCATAAACGTCAAGTAGACAGTTCCGGGAAAGGAGAATATCCGGGCATCGCAGTAGCGAATGATTCCCTGCATCAACCTGAATGCCAGGGTGCCGGGTCTTATTCAAAAGAACACCCGGGTCCGTGCGCGTGCTGCTGACAATGGTCTCGCCACCAACCGGGCGGGCAGTCGGCCGCTAGCGTGGCCGCCAACCGCGCAACCGTCATCGCGCCTGTCAAGGATGCGGGGACCTGCACGTCCCGCCGGTCGGCCCGGCCACGCACCTCCGCCGAACGCTCCGCCTCTACGGCCCCGGACAGGGCAGGACGTGACATTGACGGAACCCGCCGGAGCCCCGCGGTAACGCCGCCCAGAGCGGACATTCATTAACCGATAGGAGCCATGGGTGAAACGCATCGGAATTTCAGTCATCCCAGTAGTTATCGCGGTTACTGGCCTGTTCCTCGCTAACACGCCTGCTTACGCGGACGGCAATACGCCCATCGCGGAAAGCCACGGGGCCTGGCGCGTCGGCGCTCCCGCGACGGGCGCGGGCGAGCCTGTGGTCGAAACCGAGAACGGCCGGACCATCGACATCCTGAACGTCAGCGGGAATACCTATAAACTCAAGCTGGTCGCGAATCCGAATGTGTGCGTAGCGTCTAACGGCGGAGGCGCGAGTGCGCGCGCTGTGCTCCTCCCCTGCTCTGGCAGCCTCGGAGTCGACTGGGTCGCCTCGAAAGGACCGGATCACCTCAGCTGCCTATTCCAGAACGCGCACTTCGGCGGATACCTCTCCGGGAACAATAACGGCACCCAGTTCGTGGTGCGAGGCCTGAACGCAGCGCCGGGGCTGCGCCAGCAGTTCGCCATCGAACCCGGCGTCATCGGAGTCTGCGGGACCAGCTGACCGGCTATCACAAGAGCCCTCTTCCCGTGCGGAAGAGGGCCCTTCGCCTGCGCGCCGGGCAGTTGATGAGCACGCGCCTCCTTCGGCCAGGACCGCGTCGTTGGCCGTGTACCGGGGATGGCGGCGCTGCTACCGGGCCGGTCTTGACCGAGGGCTTCGGTTAGAGCAGATTAACGGTTAGTGGATACTAACCGAGATGGTGACCGGTGGGGCGCGCTGGCCGACGGGACGCGCCGCGCGATCGTGGCGTGCCTGGCCGACGGGCCGCGGGCGGTGGGGCAGCTGGCGGCCGGGCTGCCGGTGAGCCGGTCGGCGGTGTCCCAGCACCTGAAGATCCTCAAGGACGCCGGCCTGGTGCAGGACGCGGTA
>JAICWX010000511.1 GCA_025934635.1 Streptosporangiaceae bacterium
CGGACCGCCGTCCGCGTGCTCGGCGCCCGTCAGCTCGCCCAGGCCGGCCTGACCGCGGCCGCGCCGACGGCCCCGCTGCTGGCCGCCGGGGCCGGGACCGACGCCCTGCACGCGCTGAGCATGGCCGTTCTCGCCCTGGCCGATCGCCGGTGGCGGCGCCCGGCCGCCGTCAGCGGGCTGACCGCCGCCGCGTTCGCGGCCTGCGGGGCCCTGGCCGCGCGCCGGGCCGCGCAGCCGATCTACCAAGTAAAGGAGGACAGTCATGCAAGCCTCTGACCTGCTACGCGGTCAGCGACGGCCACCAGTGCACGGCATCGACCGGATGGTGCGCAACGTCCGGACCGGGCGCTTCGAGCGCAGCCTGTCGGCCCTGACGGCGGCCGGGGCGCTGGTCACCGCGGCCGAGATCTTCTTCGAGCACGACAGCGCCAGCTTCGGCAACAAGATGATGTGGATCCCGGTCGCGCTCGGCCCGATCGGGGCGGCGGCCGGCGTGGCCGGGTTCTTCAGCCGCCGGATGGCCAAGACGGCGCTGCCGGTCGCCTCGGCCGCCATCGTGGCCAACGGCCTGCAGGGCACCTACCTGCACGCGCGCGGCATCAGCCAGAAGCCGGGCGGCTGGTCGAACGCCCGCTACAACATCGAGATGGGACCGCCGCTGCTGGCGCCCCTGCTGGTCACCATGGTCGGCGGGATGGGGCTGCTGGCGGCGATCCTGCGGCGCGAGCAGTGAGCGACCGCCCCGGCCCCTACCAGCGGCAGCAGTCGGGTCCCCGGCCCCGGTTCCCGGGCCTGGACGTGCTCAGCCAGGCCCGGCACTGGGACCAGGTGACCGCCGACCTGGTCACCGCCCGGCTCGACCCGCCGTCCGGGCTCGCCTTCTTCAACGCGACCCAGGCCGCCTGCGCCGGCGTCCTGCTCAACCTGCTGACCGGCCAGCAGGACGACCAGGAGATCTCCGTCCTGTCCATGGTCGACGCGCGGCTGGCCGCGGGCGAGACCGACGGCTGGCGCTACTGCGACATGCCCGAAGACGGCCAGGCCTGGCGGGAGACCCTGGCGTGCCTGGACGAGGACGCGGCCGCGCGCTGCGGGACCACGTTCGCGGACGCGCCCGAAGACGACCAGCTGGCGCTGATCCAGGCGGTCCAGGACCTGGCGGCCAAGGACTGGCACGAGCTGAACGCGGCTCATGTGTGGAGCCTGTGGACGCGGTACGCCTGCACGGCGCTGTACGCGCACCCGCTGGCCTGGAACGAGATCGGCTTCCCGGGCCCGGCCTACCCGCGCGGGTACAAGAACACCGGCGTGGACAAGCTCGAGCCGTTCGAGGTCAGGGACACCAGGCCGTCCGGTGACCCGATCAGGGAAGGCGCCTGATGCCCGGCGTGCGCAGCAGGAACGAATCGGCCTGGCTGCTGCCGAACGACGGGACCCGCACCAACCACCGGCTGCGCGAGGACATGCGGCGGTACGCCGACACCGACGAGATCGACCTGGTCATCGTGGGCTGCGGGGCGGGCGGGTCGGTCATGCTGCAGCGGCTGGCCCGGGCCGGCTGGCGGGTCGCGGCGCTGGACGCGGGCCCGTTCTGGGATCCCGACACCGACTGGGTCAGCGACGAGGCCGGCTCGCACCAGCTGTACTGGACCGAGCCGCGGGTGATCAGCGGGACCGACCCGGTGCCGATGGGCTCGAACAACTCCGGCCGCGGGGTCGGCGGCTCGATGGTGCACTACGCCGGGTACACGCCGCGGTTCCACCCGAGCGACTTCGCCACCTACACGCAGGACGGCGTGGGGGCCGACTGGCCGCTGTCCTACCCGGACCTGCGCCCGTACTACGAGCAGCTCGAGCAGGAGCTCCCGGTCGCCGGGGACCGCTGGCCGTGGGGCGACCCGCACGGCTACCCCTACCGCCCGCACCCGGTGGGCGGCAACGGCGAGATCTTCCTGCGCGGCGCCCGCAAACTGGGCATCGAGGCCAAGGTCGGTCCGGTGGCCATCACCAACGGCCGGTTCGGCAACCGGCCGCACTGCATCTACCGGGGCTTCTGCCTGCAGGGCTGCAAGGTGAACGCCAAGGCCTCGCCGCTCATCACGCACATACCGGACGCCCTGGCGCACGGCGCCGAGGTGCGGGCCGACGCCATGGTGACCCGGATCGCGATCGACGCCGAGACCGGGCGGGCGCTGGGCGTGCACTACGTCCGCGACGGCCGCGAGCGGTTCCAGCGGGCGGCCATGGTGGCGGTGGCCGGCTACTCGATCGAGACGCCGCGGCTGCTGCTCAACTCGGCCTGCTCCCGGTTCCCGGACGGCCTGTGCAACGAGTTCGACCAGGTCGGCCGGTACCTGATGGTGCAGGGCGCCCCGCAGACCGCGGGCCGGTTCGACGCCGAGGTCCGGATGTACAAGGCGCCGCCGCCCGAGGTGAGCTCCGAGGAGTTCTACGAGACCGACCCGGCCCGGGACTTCCAGCGCGGGTTCTCCATCCAGACCGTCTCGCCGCTGCCCATCACCTGGGCCGAGCACGTGGCGGCCCAGGGTCACTGGGGCGGCGCCCTGCGCGAGTACATGAGCGACTACGTGCACTGGTCCTGCCTCGGCGCGCTGTGCGAGTTCCTGCCGCGGCCGGACAACCGGGTCACGCTCGCCGAGGAGAAGGACCAGCACGGCCTGCCGGTGGCGGAGTTCTCCTACTCCCAGGGCGACAACGACAAGGCCCAGGTCAAGGCGGCGCAGGCGGTCATGGAGGACATCCTGCACGCGGCCGGCGCCGACGAGGTCATCACCATCCAGCGCTACGCCCACCTGGTCGGCGGCGCCCGGATGGCCGCCGACGAACGCAGCGGCGTCGTCGACCAGTCCTGCCGCAGCTTCGCCGTGCCGAACCTCTACATCACCGACGGCAGCGTGCTGCCCACCCAGGGCGCGGCCAACCCGGCCCTGACCATCATGGCCGTCGCCGCCCGGGCCGCCGATCAGCTGGCCGCGGGCGCCCGCTCCGGGAGCGCCTCATGAACGACCCCGTGATCGAGTCCGTCGCCGCCGAGGTCTACACCGTGCCCGCCGACGCCCCCGAGGGCGACGGCACGCTCACCTGGGATTCGACCACCCTCGTGCTGGCCCGGGTCCAGGCCGGCGGGGTCGAGGGCCTGGGCTGGACCTACGGGGCGCCCGCCTGCGCGTCCGTGATCACCGGCCTGCTGGCCGGCGTCGTCCGCGGCCGGCCGGCCCTGGACGTGCCCGGCCACCACGAGGCCATGGTCCGGGCCGTGCGGAACGTCACCCGCCAGGGCGTGGCCGGGTACGCGATCTCCGCCGTCGACGTCGCGCTGCACGACCTCAAGGCGAAGCTGCTCGGCCTGCCGCTGCACCGGCTGCTCGGCGCGGTCCGTTCGGACGTGCCCGTGTACGGCAGCGGCGGCTTCACCCCCTACGACGAGGGCCAGCTCCGCGATCAGCTGACCGGCTGGGCGTCCGGGCAGGGCATTCCCCGGGTCAAGATCAAGATCGGCGAGTCCTGGGGCACGGACCCCGCCCGCGACCTGGACCGCATGCGGCAGGCCCGGGCCGTCGTCGGCGACGGCGTCGAGCTGTTCGTCGACGCCAACGGCGGTTACGGCCGCAAGCAGGCCATCCGGGTCATGCACGCGGCCGCCGACCTGGACGTGCGCTGGCTCGAGGAGCCGGTCTCCTCCGACGACCTCGACGGCCTGCGCGAGGTCAGGGACGGCGTCTCGGCCGACGTCACGGCGGGCGAGTACGGCTGGGACCTGTACTACTTCCGCCGGATGTGCGCGGCCGGCGCGGTGGACTGCCTGCAGGCCGACGTGTCCCGGTGCGGCGGCATCACCGAGTGGCTGCGCGTCGCGGCGGTGGCCGCCTCCCACGGCCTGCAGGTCTCCGGCCACTGCGCCCCCCACCTGCACGCCCACGCCGCCGCCGCCATCCCCAACCTGCGCCACCTGGAATGGTTCCACGACCACGTGCGGATCGAATCCCTCCTGTTCGACGGCACCCTCGACCCCTCCGGCGGAACCATCGCGCCCGACCCGGACGCGCCCGGCCTCGGCCTAGTCTTCAAGGCAGCCGACGCGAAGCGCTATCAGGACGGGTGATGACAGGTGGATCTGCAGCTTGCCGGGCGGCCGGGCTGGGCGCCGCCGCGGGCCCGGCCGTGGCCGCTTCCCAGGTCGACACCGGCGACGACGCCTCGGTGCGGCAGCTGGTCGCGGCCGGCTGGGGCCGGATCATCAACGTCAGCGGCCTGGCCGCCCTCAGCACCGGTTCGGTCATCGGCTCCATCCGCAACGTGGCCGTGTCGGCGATGACCAAGAACCTGGCCGACGAGCTGGGCCCGTCCGGCGTCAACGTCAATGCCGTCCACCCCGGCCTGACCCGCACCGAGGCGACCCCGGGCGTCATCGCGGCCCAGGCCGCGGCGTCCGGGAAGGACCCGGCCGAGATCGAGCGGCGGATGGCAGGCCGCAACCTCACCCGCACGCTCATCGACGCCAGCCAGGTCGCGACCGTGATCGCCTTCCTGGCGTCGCCCCTGGCCGTCTCGGTCAACGGCGAATCGATCGCCTGCGGCGGCGGCACCCCCGGCGTGATCCGCTACTAGGGGGTGTCCCCCGACGCCTTCTTTGTCACCCCGGAAATTCAGTGGTTGTGGCGTTCTACCCTCTCCATCCGGTAGGTTGCCGCAACCACTGACCCGAAATGGTGCGCATGGGGCAGGTGAGGCTGATCGACGCTCGTCTAGCCATGGACCGGAGCCATACTGGGCTCCGTGGAACTCTCCGATGCCCTGAACTTCGCCCG
>JAICWX010000437.1 GCA_025934635.1 Streptosporangiaceae bacterium
CCCGGGGGGTCGGCGGACCTGTCGACTGGGGGACGTTCGTCGGGTGGCCATCTTCGCTGGTATTCGCCCCACATCCAGCGGGACTCCTTAGCGTCCTTGTCCCATTTCTGGGCCTGCGCTTGTTCCTCGGCGGTGTTCCGTCGCGCCGTGCCGGATACGGCCTGGTGCTGGTCGGCGTATTGTTCCTGGCGGCTGCGGGTCTCGGCTGGGACGGGTCGGCCGCCACCTCGCTGGCCGCTCCGGTGGTCCGGGATCTTCTCGGATGGCTCGTTTGCCTCATCTGGCCAGTCGGCTCCCACCTGGGGTCACGTCCAGGCTGCATCACATGACGTGATGCTAGGACCACCAGATATCACGGTGAGTTACCTATCTGGGCTGGGTGAAATCACGACGAAGGTCTAACCGCTACACCGTGGAACGATTTCCACCGCTGGCCGGTTCACCAGAACGCAACGGGAAGGTGACTCATCGTTTCGGGTGGCGGGAACCCGTCGAGATCATGGAATGAGCGAACGGTGCGAGCCTGGTGCGGCAATGAGCATGCCGAACGAGACCTTAGTGATCGATCCTCAGGCTTTTCATGATCGCGAAGAGTTTTATATCAGGAAACGTAGTCAATCCTTCGCGATCATGAGCGCAGTGCCATATTGCGTAAGCGCTGGGATTCCAGGGGTGGATGAGGTTCGCCGGTCCGATGTACTCCATGATCGCGGGCAGAAATGGCCGCATAGAGGCCAAAACTGCCCGCGATCATGAAGCGAACCGCGCGGGAGGCGGGATCCGGCGGAATTCGGCGACGTGGGCTGGCGGGGATGGCGACGTGGGATGGCGGGGATGGCGACGTGGCTTGGCGGAGGGGCAAGGGGAGGTGGGCTGGAGGGCGGGCTCGGTGATCTTGGGGAGGTGTCAACTTGGGGGTGGGGTGGGGGCGTGTAGGGGGTGGAACTGACTGGAGGGTGGGGGGTGGATGAGGGGCGACGGTGGTGGGGTGGATGAGGGGTTCGCGGCTTGGGTGCGGGAGCGGGGGGAGCATCACCTGCGGGTGGCGGTGCTGCTGACCGGGGACTGGCATGCGGCGGAGGATCTGGTGCAGGCCAGCTTGGTGAAGCTGTACCGGGTGTGGCCGCGGCTGGTGGCCGGGGCGGATCCGGACGTGAAACCGGGAGGCGTGGACGTGAAACCGGGAGGCGTGGACGCGGGGCCGGGGGGCTTCGGGCCGGATCCGAGAGGCATTGATGCGTATTTGCGGCGGGTGATGGTTAATACGCAGCGGTCCTGGTGGCGGGCGCGGTGGCGGCGGGAAATGCCGGCGGCGCAGCTGCCTGAGGGGATCGGCGGGGACGATATCGCGGAGCGGCAGGCGGTGGGGGCGCTGGTGCGGCAGGCGCTGGCGGGGTTGTCGCGGCAGCAGCGGGCGGTGCTGGTGCTGCGGTATTGCGAGGACCTGCCGGAGGCCGAGGTGGCAGAAATCCTGGGGTGCTCGGTCGGGACCGTCAAGACGCATGCGCACCGCGGGTTGGCGGCGCTGCGGGGGCGGCTGGGGAGCGAGTTGAGCTCGCTGTGAAGTTGAGGTCGCTGTGAAGTTGAGGTCGCTGTGAAGGAGCAGAACATGAATGACACGGAAGAGATGCGACGGCTGTTCGCGGTGGCGACCGAGGACATGCCGCCGGGGATCGACCTGCTGCGGGGCGTCAGGGCACAAACCCAGAGGCGGCGGACGCGGACCCGGGTGGCGCTGTCGGCGGGGGCGGCGGGGGTCGTGGCGGCGGCGACCGCGATCACGGTCTCGGCCGTCCAGGCGCCGTCGGCGCTGGCCCAGGTCACCCAGGCGGCGGCCCGGACGGCCGGGCAGAGCTACCGGGTGAGCTCGGTGAGCACGCCGGTGATCGCCGGGCACGGGGTTCAGGGGCCGGTGAAAATCAGCGGCGTGTTCGACCCGGCCCGGAGACTCGGCGATGAGCGGACCGGCGACGGGCTGGAGGTGCGCTTCGCGGGCGGCTCGATGTACGTGCCGCTGGTCCCGGCGATGCGGGCTGCGTACGAGAAGGCGCACGGGACGCCGATCCCGGCCGGGAAGAGCTGGCTGCGGGTGCCCGGGCCGGGCACCGGGGACGGCGTGCCCGCGCTCGAGATCACCCAGGTGGGCGGGACCACGACCGGGCTCGGGCAGCTGAACCCGCAGGACCTGCTGGCCCTGTTGCAGCGGTCGAGCCAGGTCAGCAAGCAGGGGCCGGCGTCGGGGCCGGGCTGGACCGGGACCGCGTACACGTTCACCGCCAGCCTGACCGCCGGCGGTCCGCCGCACCTGCGGCTGAGCAGCACCGGCACGGTCGACGTGGACCGGCAGGGGCGGGTCAGGCAGCTGGACGCGACGGAGACCGTGGGCCGGACGGTGCATAAGACCCACGTGACGTTCGGGGATTTCGGGCTCACGGTCGCGGTGAGCCCGCCGCCGGCCAGCGAGACGTTCACTCCCCCGGCCGGGAACCTCGGCCCGCGCCCGACCCTGAGCCCGTCACCGGCCGGCTCCGGCTGACCCGTTAAGACATTGACGCCGAACGAGCCTGGTATCCGCCGCCGCCGAGGCCGAACCGGGCTCGTTCGGCGGCCGCCAGGTGGGCTTCGGCGAGAACCAGGTCGATGCCCGCCAGGGCGGGTGCCTGCCAGGCGAGGTCGGTCCAGCGACCGCGCCACGTGCGCTCGAAGGAGCGGCAGGCCTCGTCACCGCGGGCGGCGATGCGCGCCACCAGGGCGAGCGACGCGGACATGGCGGCGAGCGGGCCCTGCGCACCGGGGTCATTGCGGGTCGCGATCCAGCTGGCCGCGCGGTGGTAGGGGGACGCGGCCAGCAGCCGCTTGGCCGAGCTGACCACGGTGGACGCGTCCTGGGCGGCCCGGGCCAGCGCGGGCGTGCGGAAGACGTCGGCGGCCAGCTGGCTGGCGGCGTCGGCGCGGGTGGCCGCGTCGAGCAGCGGCCGCGGGACCACCGAGGGGGAAGCGGCCTGGGGGTTCGGGTCGTTGCCGCCGCTGAGGACGGCGGCCAGGGCCGGGCCGCACTGGGCCAGGGCGGCCTCGATGACGACCGCGGCGGGATCCTCGTCCGGATAGTCGGGACCGGACAGGAGGCGGCTGCAGAGCACGGCGGCGGCCGCCGGGACGAGGTCCCACAGGCGTTCGGCCGCCTGCATGTCGTCCATCATGACCGGGCGGGCAGCGGCCAGGCCGGTCCTGATCAGGCCGGTGACGCAGGCGGCGGCGTCCAGCCCGGAGTCGAGGAAGCCGGTCAGCGCCAGGCTGGGCTGGGTGGCCAGCGCGGCCGAGCAGCGCTCGCGCAGGTCGGCCGGGGCGCCGGTGGCGATCAAGTCGCCGGCCAGGTGGAGGAGCCGCCACAGGTGCTCGACCCGGCGGGGCCGGAACGGCAGGTCCCGCTCCCCCGCCAGGAACCGGGACAGCGCGTCCTCCTCCAGGTCGCCGCTGGCCGGCAGGCCCGGGGCGACGCAGGCGAAGGCGTCCCGGCCGGGCCAGTCGGGCCAGTTCACCGGGGCCGACGGGTCCTCGGCGCGGAGCAGGACGCGGAGCGGGCCGGCGTCACGGACCTCGGGCGGGAGCTTGACCACGCCGTCGGCCGGGACCGGGACCACGGCCGGGGCCCGCCAGGGCGCGCGGTCCAGGTAGAGCGCGACGGCCAGGCCTTCCGACTGAGCGCAGCCGCGGATGGTCAGCTTTCCGGAGCTGATCTCGGCGCCGCTGGCCACCGGGCGGGCGGAGCTCACGAACACGGCGGCGCCCATGGGACCGGCGGAGCCATGGACTCCGTTGGGGCGGCGGTGGTACGTGGGACTCACCCGGGCGGCTGGGCTCAGTGGGAGGGCGGAACGCGAGGGCATGGCGGCGCGCAGGGGTGTCGGGGGTGCAGTGGAGCCTGACGGAGCGGCGGCGTGAGCTTGCGGGTCCCGGGGGTCGGCGGGGGTGACGATGACGGGTTCGGTGCCGGCACCGACGTGGAGGTCGGTGACGAGGGGGCGGTCGGCCGGGCCGAGGTCGGGGACGGTGGCGCCTTCGGCCACGAAGATGGTGGTGCGGAGGCTGCGGCCGAGCGGGCCGCGGACCGCGATGTCGAACTCGCCCAGGATGGGGCGGGGCAGGCCGTCCCAGATGTCGGGCTCGCCGCCGTCGGCGAACTCGCGCGAGACCGCGGCGGGGCCGCCGACGGGGCGGATGGTGACGTGCCAGCGGGCGTCGCCGGGGAGCTGGAGGCGCGGGGGTTCCGGGTAGACGGGCAGGCCGTAGGGGGTGGACACGCCGGGGAGGGGGGTACCGGGGAGCAGCCGGGGGCGCGGGTCCCGTCGCACGGGGTGCACGGGGGCGGAGGCGGCGGCCCGCGCCGCAGGCGCCGGAGAGGGCTGCGCCGCAGGCGCCGGAGAGGGCTGCGGCAGGGATACCGAGAGGGCCTGCTCGAGGGAGATCAGGCGCAGGCGCCAGCCGGGCCAGGGGGGCGGGGCCTCGGTGACCGTGCGGATGTCGCCGGTGGCGGCCAGATCCAGGTCGGCGGGGTGCAGGGTCCACACCAGGTCGGGGGGCAGGGGCAGCCGGGCGGGGAGGTGGCGGCCGTCCTCGGCGAAGAACAGCAGGGGGTCGGCGGAGGAGACGACGAGCAGCTCGCTGGCGTGGTCGGAGCCGGCCAGGGTGACGTGGACGGCGCGGACCGGGCGGGGCAGGGCGTGCGCGGCGGGCGGGGCGATCTCGGCGGAGCCCGCGCTGCGGGCGCGGCTGCGGACGGTGACGGGGTCGCCGCCGGCGATCACCTGCCAGGAGGCGACCTCGTCCGGAGGTTCGGCGACGGCGGGGAGGATGACGTGGACGGCGGGGGCGTTCGGGTCGAGGGCGAGACGCGGGGCCGGGGTCGAGCGGAGGGCGGGGATCTCGGCCCGGCGGGAGGATGGGCGGCCGGGGCCCCAGGCGCCGGTTTCCTTGCGGGCGGCGTCGGTGAAGCGGGCGGGCAGGCCGACGCCGGACAGGTCCGGGTCGCGGGAGGCCAGGCGGTCCGCGCGGGCGGCCGGGTGATCCGGGCGGGAAGCCAGGCGGTCCGCGCGGGCGGGCGGGCGGAAGGACAGCTGGTCGAGGAGGTCCAGGCAGCGGTCGGTCAGGTCGAGGGCCTCGTCGCCGGCCTCGGCCAGGAACTGGCGGGCGGGCTCGTCCAGGCCGGCCAGCCGCAGGCGGCGGCCGGGGGTGGTGGCCCAGGCCAGGAAGCCCTCGGCGGCCAGCGCGGGCTCGAGGCGGCGGCGGCCGCGGAGCAGCCGGAAGAACCGGCCCAGGTCGAATTCGGGGAAACCGGCGTCGGCCAGCGGCTGGGCGGGCGGCGGCGGGGCGGTCTCGCCGGACGGCAGGAAGATGCTGGGCTGGCCGGTGCCGGAGACATACAGGTGATCCCGGGCCCGGGTGCACGCGACGAACAGGACGCAGCGTTCCCGCTGCAGGTCCTGGACGTGCGCGGCCGCGTCCTCGGCGGCCGAGGTCACCGCGGACGGGGCCGGGACCACGCCCTCCTCGACGCCGACGACGGCGACGGCCTGGAACTCCAGGCCCTTCATGGCCTGCATGGTGCCGGCCCGGACGGCCTTGGGCTTGCCGCGGCCGCTGAGCGCGACCGTGGCGATCTTGGCCGCTTCCAGCGCCTCGCGCGCCTCGCGCACCAGGGCGGCGGTCCGGGCGGCCACGCCGATGGCATGAGGCTCGATGCCGGCCGTGATCCAGGACCGGACTCGTTCGGCTAGATTGTTGAATTCCTCACCTCGGCTGGCCGCGAGCCTGCGCTGCGGGCGCGGACCGTGCATCGGCGAGCGGTAGCCGAGCAGGGAGTCGACCTCGCCGTCGAGGCCGGTCACCGGCTCGGTGCCGAGCAGCGGCACGGCCCAGGCCAGGATCTCGGCGGTAGTGCGGTAGTTCAGCGACAGGCGGCGGCTGCGGCCGCGGACGCTGATCTGCAGGCTGGCCAGCGAGACCCGGTTGTCGTAGACGCGCTGGTGCGGGTCGGCCGCGATGAACAGGTCGTCCGGGCCGGGGGTGACGGCGGCGCGGAGCAGCCGCCACTGGGACGGGTGCAGGTCCTGGGCCTCGTCCACCAGGATGTGCCG
>JAICWX010000072.1 GCA_025934635.1 Streptosporangiaceae bacterium
CCAGCGCAGCTAGCCGCCGAGGCCCCCGCCAGCGCACCGGCCGGGGGTCGCTGCCGCCTGCCCGCTAAAGGTTGTTATTTCCGGTCAGCTTGTCGCGGTCGCGCTCCATGATCACGTGTTGTTAGGGGTCGCCGGCGACCTGCAACACACGTGATCATGGAATCGGCCCGGCGGGCCCTGGGAACGTCCCGGTTGGCGGGAGGTTCCGGTCGGGGCGGCTGCCCGCCGGTGACGTAAGTGACGCAAAGACAAGATCAACCTAAGCTAAGCGGCATTGTGCTGGCGCGGCATCGATGGAGCATCAATGCCGTTTTCGGGAGCCGGGACGCGTGACGGACGGTGCCCGCGATGCGGAGGCTGAGGCCGGGAACGGCCGGGACTGCGGAATCAGGGGTTATGGTGAGGGCGCTGGGGCGCCATCCGTCATGGCGGGGTTACGCGCCGGTGGCGATGGGGCGGGCGGGGTCGGTGATCCAGTCGGACCAGGAACCGACGTAGAGCGCGGCCGGGATGCCGGCCAGGGCCAGGGCGAGGACCTCGTGGGCGGCGGTGACTCCCGAGCCGCAGTAGGCGCCGACGGGGGTATCCGCCTCCGGGACGGCGCCGAGGGCGGTGAAGCGGGCGGCGAGGTCGGCGGGGTCGCGGAAGGTTCCGTCGGGGTTGGCGTTGGCGGCGGTGGGCGCGCTGACCGCGCCGGGAATGTGGCCGGCCACGGGGTCGACGTGCTCGGTCTCGCCGCGGTAGCGCTCCCCCGCCCGCGCGTCGAGGAGCAGGCCGGCCCGCGCCGTCGCCTGCGCGCCAGCCGCGTCGAGCACCGGCAGGTGGCCGGGCTCGGCGGTGAAGTCGCCGGGCGCGGGCGCCGGCTCGTCCGCCGTCACCGGGAGGCCGGCCGCGGTCCAGGCCCGGTAGCCGCCGTCGAGCACCCGGACGTCGGGGTGGCCGAAGTAGCGCAGCAGCCACCAGGCGCGGGAGGCTGCCATGGCGTCGCCGTCGTCGTACACCACGACCGGCTGGTCCTGCCCGACTCCGGCCGCGCGCATCGCGGCCTGGAAGGCGGCCGGGTCCGGCAGCGGATGCCGTCCGCCGGGGCCAGGCGGGCCGGCCAGGTCCCGGTCCAGGTCGGCGAAGACCGCGCCGGGCAGGTGGCCCTGCCGGTAGCTGTCGATGCCGGGCGGCCCGGCCAGCCGCCAGCGCGCGTCGAGGAGCACCGGCACCGGGTTGCCCGCCAGTTCGGCGGCGAGGGCCGGGGCGCTGATCAGGAGGCGGTCCCGGCCGGTCCGGGCGCTCACGTCGCGGTGTACATCAGGGCGGGCACGAGCTGTTCCGAGGAGGTCAGCGAGCCGTGCATGCCGACGAGCCTGGATTCCCGGGGCTCGGCCTTGGTGGCCACGAGGGCGAGGGATCCCGCCGCGGCGGCCACCACGTCGCCGATCCGGCTGGCCATGGCCGGGTCGACCGGCCCGAACCAGCCTTCCTTGATGGCCTCGTCCCTGGACAGCACCCAGGCCTGGTCGCCGAGCACGTCGCGCCAGGTGGCGAGCAGGTCGGCGGCGGCGCCGCGGTGCGCGTACAGGTGCCGGGCCCGCGGCTCGCCGCCGAGCAGGGCCAGCCCGGACCGCAGCTCGGGGTGGGCGTCCACGTCGAACTTGTCTTCCGGGCTGATGTCCACCATGCCGTGGTCCGCCGTCACGTACATGCAGGTGCCCGGCGGCAGCGCCCCGGCCAGCTGCTCGGCCAGCTTGTCGACGTGGGCCAGCTGGTTGTACCAGGCGTCGGAGGCGACCCCGAACATGTGCCCGGTGGCGTCGAGGTCCCCGTGGTAGACGGTCACGAGGGCGCGGTCGTTCTCCCGCAGGGCCTGCGCGGCCTGCGCGGCCAGCGCGCCCATGCTGCCGGCCGGGCGGAAGTCCGAGCCGCGCATAGCCGCCACGGTCAGGCCGGTGCCCCGGAAGGAGCCCTGGGCGACGTGCACGGCCGCGATGCCGGCGGCAGTGGCCCGGTCATAGATGGTCGGCAGCGGCTGCCATTCCCGGGGATCGACCCCGGAGTCCCAGCGCAGTCCGTTGAGCAGGCGGTTCTCGCCGGGGATGATGACCTGGTAGCCGAGGATGCCGTGCTGGCCGGGCGGGCGGCCGGTGCAGATCGAGCCGAGGCTGGTGACGGTGGTGGACGGGAACCCGGCCGTGATCGGCTTGGAGTTGCGGGTGAGCTCGGCCAGGAAGGGCGCGGCCGCGGGGTGGGCGCGGAGCAGTTCCCAGCCCAGGCCGTCGACGATCAGGAGGCAGGCGCGCCGGGCCTCCGGGAGGCCGAGCACGTTCTGCCCGGCGGGCGCTTCCGGGTCCAGCGACGCGAGCATCGACGAGGACAGGTCGGCGAGGGCGGCGGTCCCGTAGGACGGCACGATCGGCAGCTGTCTCGGCTCGTGCGTCATGCGGGAATCCTCACCTGCTACTCGTGGGTACCACTCAGCATCTTGCCGCAACATGGTCCCACCGGGCGGGCCGCGGCGGCAAAACGGGGGTGCCGCCGGACCGCGGTGTCGTCAGGCTCCGCGGACCGCGGTGGCGTCCGACAGCTCGCGCGCGAAGCTCAGCAGCTGCCGCACGGCGTCCTCGCCGTCCGCGGCCGAGCTGACCCGCAGCGACAGGTCATCGGCCGTGATCGTGCCCAGGTAGCCGTGGTCGGCGTCGCAGCTCTCGTCGCCGCAGTGGGCCGGCTCGAGTTCGAGGTGGGACAGGACGTTCCAGCCGATAGTCAGCATGACCTCCGACGGCATGGTGACACCGGGAACGTAGGCCGCGGGGTCCGGTACCACCCGGCTGAGGGCTACGGAGGAGATCTTGCCGAACCGGATCGCCTCGGTGCTGGTCTCCGCCCGCGGCCTGCTGTCGGAATCCTCGGCCGGGTGCTCGTCGGTGTGCGAGTACACCAGCCGGGTCGGGGTCAGCGCCAGCACGGTCATGTGCCGGCGCACCTCCATGCCAGGGTCGAAGATCGCGTCATGGTGGACGACATAGGCCGTGACCGGTTCCGATCCGAGCGCCGAGGCGACCGCGTCGAATACCAGGCCGGGGTAGTAGCCACTGCGCTCGATCGCAGCCCGCAGGCCATCGGTCAGGGCTCGCGTTTCCCTCATTCCCCCATCCTGCCCTGTCCGGCCGGGTGCTTTACCCATGGGAGGGAATCTAAGGCGCCTCGACCTGCCCGGGCGGCGCCACGCCGGACAGGTGCAGGACCCGCTCCTCGGCCGGCTCGGGCAGCGCGACCGCGCTCGCCCCCGGGGCGGGCTTGGGCTTGCGCGGCTTCCTGGGACCCGATCCCCCGCCGCGGCCCCGGTAGATGATCAGGCCGTTCACCGGATCGGGCGCGCCGTCCAGAGCCGAACGGACCGCGGGCAGCGCCCGGAACACCTCCCACTGGCCCTCGGAGTCGAAGAGCACCTCGAACACCACGCCGTGACGATGCTCGTGCCACGCCCACTCGATCGCGCCGTTGGTCAGCGCCGCCTCGGTGAGATCGTCCTGGTAGGAGTCCTTCCAGCGGCGAGCGGGCAACTCGCTCGCATCGAAGACCTCGATCGACCACCACTCGGACATGCCTAAGCCACCGCCCGTCCCGTTGCGCACGACCCCCGTCCTCGAGATAGTACGCCTCTGGCCGCCGCACCGATAGGCTCGTTCGCCAGGAGAGAAGGGGGTATCGGGTGAACGTGGCCGGCCTGCGGCTGTCGGTGACCCTGCTGACCGTATTTCCGTGGCGGCCGCGGCCGGACGAGGCCGCGGCCGCGCCGACGCGGGCCGACGCGGCCGCCGCGATGGGGTGGGCGCCGGCGGTCGGGCTGCTGCTCGGCGTCATCGCCGCCGCCGTCCTGTTCGCGGCCGATCACCCGCTCGGGGCCGGGCCGCTGACCGCGGCCGGGCTCGCCACCGGCTTGCTCGCGCTGCTCACCCGGGGCCTGCACCTCGACGGGCTGGCCGACCTGGCGGACGGCCTGGCCAGCGGGAAGCCCGCCCCGGCGGCGCTGGACATCATGCGCAAGTCCGATATCGGGCCGCTCGGCACGGTGACGCTCATCATGACGCTGCTCCTGCAGGTGACCGCGCTCAGCCACGCCGAATCGGCCGGCCACGGCCGGGGACCCGCGGCGCTCATCGCCGCCGCCGTCACCAGCCGGCTGGCGCTGACCTGGGCGTGCCGCCGCGGCGTCCCCGCCGCCCGGCCGGACGGGCTCGGCGCGCTGGTCGCGGGGGCCGTCCGGCCGGCCGTCCCGGCCGCGGTCACCGCGGTCACGCTGGCCGTCGCGGCCGCGGCGGTCGTGCTCTGGCCGGCGGCCGGCGGCTCGCTGGGCTGGACGCTGCCGGCGGCGGTCGCCGCGGGCCTGGGCGCGGCGCTGGCCGTGCAGCGGCATGCGGTGCGGCGGCTCGGCGGCATCACCGGCGACGTCCTCGGCGCGCTGGCCGAGATCGCGGCCACCGTCACGCTGGTGGTGGCGGCCATGGGCCCGGCCGCCTGAGCGGGCCGAGCGGTCACCGTCGGGCCGGCGGTGGCGGCCATGGGCTGTGTTTCAATGAGGACGACCAGGACGCCGAGGCAGGAACCGCTGATGCCGCCGACCCATGACGTGTTCAACCAGTCTCCCGAACTGACAAACTACGACGTCGCCGACGATCCGGCCATGCTGAGCGCGCTGCGGCGCGAGGGTGGCGGCTGGGCCGAGGAAGCCGTGCGCGAGCTCGGCCGCCTGGCGGGCTCGGCCCGGACCCAGGAGCTCGGCCGGCAGGCCAACGCGAACCCGCCGGTGCTGCACACGCACGACCGCTTCGGGAACCGGGCCGACGAGGTGGAGTTCCACCCGGCCTGGCACGAGCTGATGACGGTGGCGGTGCGGCACGGCCTGCACGCCGCCCCGTGGCGGGACAGCCGCCCGGGGGCGCACGTGGCCCGGGCGGCCGGCTTCTATGTCTGGGGCGCGGCCGAGGCCGGCCACACCTGCCCGGTGTCGATGACCTACGCCGTTATCCCCGCGCTGCGGCACGCGCCCGGCCTGGCCGGGCGCTTCGAGCCGCTGCTGGCGGCCCCGGAGTATGACTTCGGCCTGCGTCCGCCCGGAACCAAGCGGGGGCTGCTCGCGGGCATGTCGATGACCGAGAAGCAGGGCGGCTCCGATGTGCGGGCGAACACCACCCGTGCGGTACCGGTGCGGGGAGACGGCCAGCCGGACGGGGACGAGTACCGGCTGACCGGCCACAAGTGGTTCACCTCAGCACCGATGGGCGACCTGTTCATGGTGCTCGCCCAGGCCCCCGGCGGGCTGTCCTGCTTCCTGCTGCCCCGGGTCCGGCCGGACGGCAGCCTGAACGGCATGCGCCTGCAGCGGCTGAAGGACAAGCTCGGCAACCGGTCGAACGCCTCGGCCGAGGTCGAGTACGACGAGGCCCTGGCCTGGCGGGTGGGTGAGGAGGGCCAGGGCGTCCGGACCATCATCGAGATGGTGAACATGACCCGGCTCGATTGCGTACTGGGGACGGCGACCGGGATGCGGACCGGGCTGACGCTGGCCGCGCACCATGCCGCCCACCGGTCCGCCTTCGGCCGCAAGCTGGCGGATCAGCCGCTGATGACGGCCGTGCTGGCCGATCTCGCGATCGAGTCGGAGGCGGCCACGGTGGCAGCGTTCCGGCTGGCCGGGGCGACCGACCGGGCCGCCCGCGGTGACGCGCAGGAGAGCGCCTTCCGCCGCCTGGCCCTGGCCGTGACCAAGTACTGGGTCTGCAAGCGCGCCCCGGCCCATGCCGCCGAAGCCCTCGAATGCCTGGGTGGCAACGGCTACGTGGAGGAGTCTGGAATGCCGCGCCTGTACCGCGAGGCGCCGCTCGCCTCGATCTGGGAAGGGTCGGGCAACGTCGCCGCGCTCGATGCCCTCCGCGCCCTGACCAGGCAGCCCGAGACCGCCGAGGCCTTCTTCGCCGAGATCGGGCAGGCGGCCGGGGCCGACCGCCGCCTGGATCAGGCGGCGGCCCGGCTGAGCAAGGAACTCGCCGACCCGTCCGAGGCCCGTGCCCGCCACCTCGCCGAGGCGATGGCCGTCGTTCTCCAGGGCGCCCTGCTGGTCCGGTACGGTGACCCCGCCGTGGCGGACGCGTTCGCCGCGTCCCGGCTCGGCGACGAGGGCGCGTCGTTCCCCGGGTGGGGCCGGGCCTTCGGCACGCTGCCGCCGGGGATCGACGCCGCGGCCATCGTCAGGCGCGCCACCCCGGCGGTCCCGGCCGGATGAGCCGGTGAACGTCCTAGACCGGGCCGCCCCGCCGCCCGACCTGACCGTTCCCTACGGGCCGCTCGCCGAGCACGTCGTGGACCTCCGGCTGCCCCGGGAGCTCCCGGCGCCGCTGATCGTCCTCATCCACGGCGGGTTCTGGCGGCCAGCCTACGACCGGACGCACCTGGGCCCGATGGGCCACGCGCTGGCCGTCGCCGGGTACGTGGTGGCGGTGCCGGAATACCGGCGGGCCGGCATGGCCGACGAGGGCTGGACGGGCACGTTCGACGACATCACGCTGGCCGCCGGCGAGGTGGGCGCGATCGCCGGGGCGCACGGCGCCGACCTTGGCACCAGCGTCTGGGCAGGTCACTCCGCGGGCGGTCACCTCGCGGTGTGGGCCGCGGCCCGGCCCGGCCTGCCGGCCGGGTCACGGTGGCGGGGTCCGGGACCGGCCGCCCGCGTGGTGTCCCTGGCGGGCTGCGTCTGCCTGCGGTTGTGCGCGGAATGGGACCTGGGTGACGGCGCGGCCGCCAACCTGATGGGCGGAATGCCGGATACGGTGCCGGAGCGTTATGCGGTCGCCGACCCGGCTGCCCTCCCGCCGCCTCCCGTGCCGGTCACGCTGGTGCACGGAACCGCCGATGACCGGGTACCGGTGAGCGTGAGCCGGGCATTCCCGGCCGGACGGCTGACCGAGATCCCCGGGGCTGGCCATTTCGACTTGATCGACCCGCAGAGCAAGGCCTGGCCCCGTGTCCTGGCGGCGCTGGCGGGCACGGCGGAGTGACGCGAATCCGGCCGGGGCCGGACGCGTCATCACAAAGGCGGAAGGCGGGTCCGTACGGACCCGCCTTCTGGATGGCTACACCTGGAAAACTACTCAGGCCGCCGGAGTTCCGTACCTTCTACCTCTTTAGCCGCCAGAAGGACGGCGCCCCGGGAAAAGCCGTGGTAGCGAAGTCACGAGCAAGCAAACGGGCGGAGAGCCCCCCCGGTTCGGTGCCATGGCACATGGGCCTCTCGTCCGATCATGAGCCGCGGCCGCAAGCCGTGCCGCGGCCCTAGTTCCCCGTTGCCGCCCGGAACCTGACGACCAGCTCGGCCGGCACTCGGCCGCGGTCCTTTACCTCGATACCCTGCGCCTTGGCCCATTCACGGACTTCCGTGGTGTTCAGCCCGCTTGCCGCCGCCCGGCGTCCGGCGGACCTTACCGGCTTGCGCACCGGACCGCTGC
Organism: Streptosporangiaceae bacterium; assembly: GCA_025934635.1. Next base: position 7,494 of record JAICWX010000072.1, read on the forward strand.
TGCGCCGCGCGGCTTCGACATACCGCGACAGCGCCTGGCGAAGGGCGTCGGCGTGCTTCGCGTTTAGGTCGATCTCGTAGTCGGAACCATCCAGCGCAAAGCGGACGGTCCCCTCAGCCTCACTGCCATCGATGTCATCGATGAACAGGGTTTGTATCTTCTGAGCCACGTGTACTCCGTTCCACTCGGTGAATAACGCATAAGCGTAGACGATCATCAGCCTATAAGCTCGCAGCAGCCCTCAATTACATTGCGGAACTTCACGGGGCGCTGGCCGCAGGAAGAAGTCACCATCAGTGCGCAGCCGCGCACCTAAAGCAGGTAACACGCGCGAAGCGGGCGGCACTCCGCTACGATATGAAATCGTTTGCCTCAATACGGTCCGCCCGAAACGTTCGCACGCCACCGCCGGTCATCATATTGCCCGGTTCACCTCGGCTTAAGCCCGCCCCCGGCGGACCCGGTTAGCAGGGCGCGGCCGCCGGCAACATTACGGGTAAGCCGCGATGCACGTGCACCAGATAGCATTCCACTCAGCCGAATCCCCGGTATCGGCCCAGGTTAGACGGATTCTCTCAGCTGAGAATGAGATGCACATCTCATTACAACCTGCCGCGGCCAATAGGAGGCTCCTGCCACGCCGGGCCGCGACGCTCCCGCGGGTGCGAACCCGAACCGGACCGCACCTTCCCGTGCAGGTGCGGGCAGCCAGGCGGCCCCGGCAAGTCCGGCCCGGCCGCGGTGGCTACGCCGCGTAGACGCCGCCGGGAAGATATCCATTCTGCCTTAGCAGAGCGAACTGATCCTGTATCGTTGATATTTCAACCACTTTGCCGCCTTCGAAACGCCGCTGACAAAGTCCGGGACCTGCACTCGCTTGCCGGTGGCCTTGATGCCCGCATATGAGGCAGTATGAGTCCCAAGCCAAACGAGCCTCGCAACGATTTTATCGCGTGCTGAGAACATATCCGCGATATCTACCGAGAGATCAGGGAAGCCCGCTAGGCGTTCCTGTATCCTGCGTTTTGGGCGGGCCAGGCCACGACGACACCATTCGTCCTGACGCTCTCGCCGAAGATGTCATCTGCTAGGGCGCTATTCCCCGTCCGCCCATCGGTGACCCATCGGCGGGCCATCTTCATGGTGCGTTCACTTTAGGCCCGGCCGGTCATGTCTTCCTCCGCAGGAAACTCTTCTCCGCGATGCCGGGCGACTCACCGCCGGCTCCTGCCCGGTGCTATTCGGCCGCGGTCCCGCTGTCACGCAATTGCGCTGCGCGGCCTTTATCTCGAGGGTCACCCCGCGTGCTGGGGTCATCCGGCTGCACCGGATGCGGTGAGCCGGCACCCTGGCGGGAACTGGCCGACCCGGGCGGCTACTGGCCGGCCAGTTCCCGCCAGGTGCGGCCGCTCCGCACGCTGGCCGGGCACTCCGCCACGATGTCCGACCCCGGGCGCGCGGCCTCGTCGCGCACCTTGACCAGGACCCAGCGGCGTTCCCCGGTCCGGGTCAGCGCGTAACCGCCGGAAAGCTTGCTGCCGTGCAGGGCGAACGAGACGTGCCCGGGTTCATCCCGGCGGAGCTCGGCGGTTCCCTCGTCCCAGATGATCACCGCTCCGCTGCCGCGCGCCTGCCCGTCGTGCACTCCCTCGAACTCGCCCGCCGCCAGGCTGTGATCCGCGACCGGGACGGCCAGCCGCCGCACCCCCGGGTCGAGCGACGGGCCCTTGGGCACGGCCCACGAGCGCAGCACCTCACCGGACTGGAGGCGGAAATCGTAGTGCAATGTCGTCGCATCGTGCAGCTGGACGACGAAGCGGGGCAGCTCGGCCACCGACTCAGTATGCCGTGGCCGGGCGCTGTCCCGCCGGGCCAGCGAATGGCGAGCGCCGCGGGAGCCGGGCCGAGTTCACGCCTTTCCGCACCAATGCATCACGGCAGGCACAGCAGTACCAGGGCCGGTTTCATCCGCCGCGACGGTATCGCCGGCATGCGCGGAAACGATCCGGGTACCACGCCACGATTTACCTTTATCTTCCGATAACCGGCTTTATGGCATGACCCCGCGGGAACGTGACATATATCGGATCCCGAGCAAGCTGCGAATGCACCCGTACCGGGCGGCGGCGATCCGCGCGGCGACACTGATGATCTTGAAACGGACTGGCAGCCGGACGCAGTCCCGCGCCCCGCCGAGGCCGCGCGACCCGGTGCCGGATTTCAGCGCGAAATCAGCGCCAGGCCATTGTCCGGGACGGTGCGGACTTGCCGCGCGACCGCCGCCCGGCGGGCCCTATGGCCGGCCGTGACGGCCGGCTCCTCCCCCGGCCGCGGCTCCCCGGGCCGCAGCGCAGCGGGGCAGCAGCCCCGGCCGGCCGGTAGCCGGCCCGGCCCGGTACCAGCGGGCGCAGGCGCCGCGGGCAGCCGCCCGCTCACGGCCGGATGCCGGCAATGCCAGGGTGCAGCCGCGGCCAGCCAAGTCCGGCGAAACCCCGCCCGATGACAGTTTCCTCATCAGCTCCCCAGACCCTTCCACGCGGCGCTCGCCGTTACCGGGATCACGGACGGCGCGGGTCCGGGGTTCAAGCGAATCGGCGAAGAACCGCGAACGACCCGCCGGGCATAGTTCCCCCGGGCCCTCAGGCGTACGCTCGAGATGGCGGCTGACAGGTCGCGATCGCTCTCGGGGAGTCGGTTATGGGCATCCGTTCCTGGTTCCGTTCATTCAGGTCCGCCAATCCCGGGCAAGAAGACGGGCCGTCCAGCCTGATCAAGTACCGGTACGAGGACACGGCCTTCGAGCCCGTCGAAGAGGCCGCCGCGGCCGACGTGGCCGCGGTGGAGCAGGACGACAAGTATTTCCGCCGGGACTCCCCCGCCCGCCAGGACGAACTCTGACCGTCGCCGTCACAGCGCCCGGCCCGGGCCCGGCGGGTGATCCCGGTGATGCTCGCGCGGGCGCCGGCAGGCCCGGCTAGGCTAACCGGTCGTGGTCACGGCACCGGACATTCCCGGCCATAGAGTCGCCAGCGTCCTCGGCGCGGGCGGCTTCGCCACCGTGTACCGGTGCTGGCAGATCGCGGTCGGCCGGGAAGTCGCGGTCAAGGTGGACAACCGGGTGCTGCTCACCGAGCGTGACCGGCGCCGGTTCCTGCGCGAGGTGACAGCGGCGGGACGGCTGTCCGGCCACCCGCACGTCATCGACGTCTACGACGCGGGCACCCTCGGCGACGGACGCCCTTTCATGGTCATGGAACTGTGCCCGGCCGGCTCGCTCAGCGACGCGCTGCGCAGGCACGGGCCGAGGCCGGCCGGGCAGGTGCGCGACATCGGCGTGAGGCTGGCCGACGCGCTGGCCGCGGCGCATGCCTCCGGCATCTTGCACCGCGACATCAAGCCGGCGAACATCCTGGTCAACCGGTTCGGGATGGTGGGGCTGTCCGACTTCGGGCTGGCCTCGATCATCTCCGCGCACGGCGATCAGACGGCTTCCCGCGAGGCGCTCACCCCGGCCTACTCCTCGCCCGAGACGTTCCGCGGCGAGGAGCCCAGCGTCCTGGCCGACGTGTACTCGCTCGCGGCCACCCTGTACGCCCTGCTGTCCGGGCTCCCGCCGCATTTCACGCCGGGCGAGAAGGCACCGGGCTTCGCGACGCTCATGAGGCTGCACGACGAGCCGGTCCAGGACGTGCCCGGGGCGCCCCCCGACCTGATGGCGCTGCTGCGGGCCGCCCTGTCGCCCGACCCGGCGATGCGGCCGCCGAGCGCCACGGCGCTGCGGGACGCGCTGGGCGGCCTGGGCGGCCGCGGGCCGGCCGCGCCCGCCGGGTACGGGCCGCCGCCGCTGGCGGCCGGGGACCGGGAACCGGCCCCCGGGCCGGGCCGGCCGCCGAGCGCACGGGCGGCGGCTCACCGGACCGGGCCGTTCCCGTCCGACGGCGGCCCGACCACGTCGGGCCGGCACCGGCCGGCTGACGGGGGAAGGACCCGGCCCGGGAGGTCAGCGCGGCGGGCCGGGCTGGCCGCCGGGCTCGTCGTGATCGTCGCGGTGGCCACCGTGCTCGGCGCCCGGTTCTTCGGGCACGGCGCCAGCCCCGGCGCCGGGTCCGGTGCCAGTCAGGGGGCCGCAAGTACGGAGACCAGCGCCACGGCGAGCGCGGCGGCCAGCACGGCATCGGTGTACGGGATCGCGACCAGGAGCACCGGCTGCCCGGCGGCGGCCGTCCGGGGGGCCGTGGCCCGGTGCCCGGCCGAGCCGGAGTGCTTCAACGGCCTGGTCTTCATCGCCGGGTCCGGGACCGCCTCGCCGCTGCCCTGCGATACGCCCCACTACTACGAGACGTTCGCGATCGCCATCTTGCCGGCCGGGGTGCAGACCTTCGACCAGCCGGTGGTGGCGGCCGATCCCACCGTCCGCCGGGTCTGCTCCCAGGCGGTCATGCTGGCGTCGCGGCAGGGCCGGGCCCGGCTCCTGCCCGGACCGGACTGGGAGATCCAGGTGCTCCCGCCGTCGGAGTCAGCCTTTGACAGCGGCGCGCGCGCTTACCGCTGCGTCGCCAACGAGATCGGGCACCAGCCGAGCGTGCCCCAGTTCGGCGGCTTATGGTGGCTCATGGAGCAGCATCAGGCCCGCCGGGGCGAGCTCGCCGCGGTCTTCGGCTATCCGGGAGTGGCCGGCGCCTACCGGCACCGGCCGCCTTACCCGGCCGAGGTGTTCGACATCCTGGAGCGGATCATCACGGACCGGCCGCGCCGGGTCCTGGACATCGGGGCCGGCGAGGGAGCGCTCGCCCGCCCGCTGGCTCGCCGGGTGGATCAGGTCGACGCGGTGGAGCCGTCGGCGGCGATGACGGAAACGGGACGCCGCCGGCCGGGCGGGGATCATCCGGCGCTGCGCTGGATCGCCGGTACCGCCGAGACCGCGCCGCTCGGCGGGCCGTACGCGCTGGTGACCGCGGGCGCCAGCCTGCACTGGATGTCGTGGCGGCCGGTGCTGACCCGGCTGGGCCCGGTGATGACCGTCCATGCGTACCTGGCCGTCGTCGACCACGGCTACCGGGACCTGCCCTGGCAGGCGGAACTGGCCGAGATCATCGTCCGCCACTCGCGCAGCCCCGGTTACGACCCCGCCTTTTCCCTGACCGGAACGCTGCAGGCGCAAGGGCTGCTGGAGATCGCGGGCCGCGCGGCCACCGCCCCGGTCCGGTTCCGCCAGCCCGTGGCCGGCTACGTCGAGCACTTCCACTCGACGTCCAGCCTGGCCCGGGAGCTCATGACCGGCGAGGAGGCCGCCGCCTTCGACCGGGCCGTGGCCGGCCTGGTGCGTCCTTACGCCGTGGACGGCCTGCTCGACCTGCCGGTCGTGGCCGACCTGGCCTGGGGACGCGTCACCGTCACAGGCGCATGCTAGTGCCGACCGCGTTCGGGATATAGGCGCCGGGGAAGCGGGCCGACATCGCGTGCTGGGCCCGCCAGCCGGTGCAGTGCGCGGGCACCAGCACCTGCGGGTTCAGCGCGGCCAGGTCGTCGAGCACCCGCGGGATCAGCGGCTCGAACAGCGGGCCGGCCAGGTGGTAGCCGCCCAGCAAGGCGTAGAGCGGCTGGTCGCCGGTAAGCCGGCGGGCGTACCGGGCGATGTTGACCACGCCGGCGTGACCGCAGCCGGTGATCACCACGAGCCCCTTGTCCCGGATGCGGACGATGAGGGCCTGCTCGTCGAGGACGAGCGGGTCTGGCTGCCACTGCCCGTCGAGCCAGGCCTGCTGGGGCGGCAGGCCGGGCTCGTACCCGGTGGACCGGGCGACCTCGCCGGTGATCAGCACGGACCGGCCGAACAGGAAGCTGGGCTGGCGTTCCTCGATGATGTCGAAGCCCGCCTCGAGCAGGGCCCGGCGGCTGGTGGTGGGCAGTTCCCGGGGCTCGCGGCCGGGCAGCTGCAGGCGGCGCCGGCGCCAGAAGTGCGGGTGGATCAGCACCGGCATGTTCACCTGGCCGAGCACCCGGATCAGCCCGTCGAGCCCGGTCGTGTGGTCATAGTGCCCGTGGCTGCAGACGATGGCCTCGATCGAGGACGGGTCGATATCCAGGCGGCGCATGTTCTCCGTGACGCCGTCCGGGCTGGTGCCCGCGTCGAACAGGAAGCGGTGCTCCTGTCCGGCCTTGGTCACCGTGACCAGGACCGAGAAGCCGTGCTCGGCAATCAGCCCGTCGGGGACCTGCGCCTTCTCCATCACCGCGGACGGCCGGGACGGGCCGCTGCCGAAGGCGAACCTCGTGGCCGGCCCCTGGTCTGCCATCAGGTTGTCGGTGACGTTGTCCATCAGCGTGGTCACCACCACCGAGTCCACCGGTTCCAGGTCGATCTCGATGGCCGGGTCCACGTCGTGGCGGACTGCGGCGCTCAGGTCAGGCGGGCTGTCGTCCATGCACACAGGCCCATCGTAGGCGCTGACCGTAAAGTGGCCGGCATGCACGCGAACCGGCCGGACGGAAATGCCGGCGACACCGGGCCCGACATCGCGGCCCGGCTGCGCCGGGCACTCACCGCAGCGCTCAAGGCCAGGGACAAGGACGGCACGGCGGCCCTGCGCTCGGCGCTGAGCGCGATCGGGAACGCCGAGGCGGTCGACCCCGGGGAGCCGGGATCCGGGCCGCCCGCCGCGGCCGGAAGTGCTCATCTCGCCGGGACAGTGGCGGGCCTGGGGGCGGCCGAGGCGCAGCGGCGCCACCTGACCGAGGCCGACATCACCGCGATCGTCCGCGCCGAAGCTGCCGAACGCGACGCCGCCGCCAGCCAGTACGAGCGCGCCGGGCACGCGGGGCAGGCCGCCGGGCTGCGGCATGGCACCCGGGCGCTGCTGGACGCCCTGGGCACCGGAGGCGAAGCCGCCCTGGACGCCGGGGGCGCAGCCCTGGCGGCCGGGGACGATGGCGGGGTGGCCCGGTGACCGAGCCGGATTTCCTGCGTGACACCCGGGCCTCGTACGACGCCATTGCCGTCGGCTACGCCGAGCGGTTCGCCGAGGTGGAGGTCGCCAAGCCGCTGGACCGGGCGGTGCTCGACGCGTTCGCCGAGTACGTGCGGGGCGCCGGCGATCTCCCGGTCGCGGATATCGGGTGCGGACCCGGCCGCGTGACGGCATACCTCAGCCGCCGGGGCGTGACGGCCTTCGGCATCGACCTGTCACCGGGGATGATCGAGGTGGCGCGGAGCTCGCACCCGGGGCTGCGGTTCGAGGTCGGGTCGATGCTGGGCCTCGACCTCCCGGATGATTGCGTCGGCGGGGTGCTGGCCTGGTACTCGACCATTCACGTGCCGGATGAGCTGCTGCCGCAGGCGCTGGCCGAGTTCCGCCGGGTGCTGGCGCCCGGCGGCCACCTGCTGCTGGCGTTCCAGGCCGGCGACGAGCCGCTGCACCGGAGCGAGGCCATGGGCCAGGCCATCTCGCTCGTGTTCCGCCGCCGCCAGCCGGACCGGGTCGCGGAGCTGCTCGCCCGGGCGGGCCTGCCGGTGCGCGCCAGCGTGCTGCGCGAGCCCGACGACGACGGCGGTTTCGCCGAGGTGACGGCGCAGGCTTTCGTGCTGGCGCGCAAGCCGTCCTAGGCCGGCCGCGCCGGGGCCGGCGCCGCGGCGGGTACCTGGGATGACGCGGGTACCTGGGCTGACGCGGGCGCGAGCCGCCGGGCCGTGGCTTCCGGGTCGGTGCAGCCGACGATCCACTCGTGGTAGAACGACCCGTCGAGCACGATCCGCAGGCCCCGGGGCGTGTCCGGGAGCACGGCGGCGAAGATGTTCAGGCCGCCGCCGCGCACCGTGCCCACTTCCATCAGCCCGGGGATCCTGGTGCCCATCTTGATGCCGTGATCGGCTGGCTCGTGCGCGTCCGCGAGCACCTCGACCCGCCGCACCGAGGACAGCGGGACCCGCAGGTCGCCGTGCACCGCCCCGACTTTCTCCGTCGCGGACAGGTGCAGCACCAGTTCGCCGCCGTCTACCAGCAGTTCCGCCATCCGCACGTCCTGCCCGCTGGCCGCGGGCCGAAACCGGCTAGGACGCCAGCGCGCGGACGGGCGCCGCGGGCTCGCCGGAGCGGACCGGGTCCCCGGTCCAGGTGTCCAGGCCGGCCGGGCCGCTCAGGCTGAGGTCCCGCAGTCCCGGCTGCAGGCGGATGCCCGCGTACGCGTAGCAGTCGGCGACCAGGTCCGAGCACACCCGCCAGTGATCGGCCTTGAAGACCGGGTCAAGCTCGGCGTCGTCGCGGACCTTCAGCACCCGCAGCGCGAAACCGGTGTACGCCGGGTAGTCGTACGCGCGCCCGACCAGCGCGAGCGCCCGGGCGCAGATCCGGTCGCGCTGGGCGGCCGTCAGCGGGCAGCGCACGTTCCAGATCGCGTCGGGATGCGACGCGGCCGCGGAGATGCGCACGGCGGGCGGTGCGGCCTCGACCACGTGGCCGTTGCCGATGTAGATGAAGGCATGACCGGCCCGCGCCCCGGTGGCGGGCCTGATCAAGTCGCCGGTAATACTCCCGCCGCGGCTGATGCCGTAGCAGCCGGGCAGGACCCGGTGCCCGCTGGCCGTGGTGTACGGGGCCGACCTGGATCCCCTGAGCACCCGGGCTCCCGTGGCCCCCGCGGATGCGACCGGGATGGCGGTAACGGTCATCGGATTCCCCTCGTGGCGATGTGACCGGGTCTGGGCCCGGGATTTAACGAAAGGAGCGCCGAAGGCGGCCGCTGATACACCGCGCCGGGAATTCATCCGCTTTGCCCCGGGCCGGGCCGGGCGATCGCGCCGGGGACGCGTGAACGGGCCCGGCGCGATCGCCTGCCCCGTTCGGTCAAAATAGATTTCATATTGCGGCCGGAAGGTTACTTACGGTGCAAAGCGGACGCGGGTTTGCTTGCAGGCAGTAAACGCCGCTAGCGTGCCATTCATGGCAGCGGACGGGCGACGGCACGTAATCGCGATCGGCGGCGGGATGCGCGTCCCCGAGGGCCAGGTGCCGGTGCACATGGACTACGCGATACGGCTGGCTGGCCGGCCGGAACCGCGGATCTGCGTGCTGAACACCGCGGCCGGGGACGATCCCCGGTGGGCCCTGCACATGTACGACCGGTTCGCCGGGTACCCGGCCCGGCTCAGCCACCTGGCCCTGTTCCCGATGCCGAACGTGGCCGATCCCGAGGACCTGCTGCTGTCCCAGGACGTCATCTTCGTCGGCGGCGGCAGCGTGGCCAACATGGTGGCCGTCTGGCGGGTGCACGGCCTCGACCAGGTCATGCGCAAGGCGTGGCAGGCGGGCATCGTCCTGGCCGGGTCGAGCGCCGGCGCGATCTGCTGGTTCGACGGGGGCACGACGGACTCGTTCGGCCGCGATCTGCGGGCGTTCACCGACGGGCTCGGCCTGCTGGCCGGCAGCTACTGCCCGCATTACGACTCCGAGCCTGGCCGGCGGCCGCTGTACCACCGGCTGATCGCGGACCGGACGCTGGCGCCCGGCATCGCGTGCGACGACGGCGCGGCGGCGCACTTCGCCGACGACGAGCTGGCCGAGCTGATCGCCGACCGGCCCACCGCGAGCGCGTACCGGGTCGAGCCCGGGGTCACCGAGACCCGGCTCGAGACCCGGTTCCTGGGCGCCTGACTTCGCGCCCGGGGTCCGCCTCACGCCCGGCGGGTCCGCCTCACGGGCGACGCGGGGCTCAGCCTTCAGGGGGACGACGGCGGGCGGCCTGCTGCGTACGCTGATCGGGTGCCTGGTCTGTACACGTGGCTGCGCCGGCATCCCCGGCTCGTGGACGGCGCGCTGGCCCTGCTGCTGGTCTATCCCGGCGCGGGCATCCCGAAGCTCGGGGAGCTGAGGACGCTGCTGCTCCTGCCGTTCGTGTTCGGCATGGCGATCCCGGTGGTGTTCCGGCGGGCCTACCCGGTGGGAGCCTTCACCGCCGTCATCGTCGCGGGCGCGCTGCAGGTGCTGCTGCGCCGCCCGGCCGGGGCCGACCTGGCCGTCCTGATCGTGCTCTACACGCTGGCGGCCAGCCGGCCGCGCCGGATATCGCTGCGCGGCCTGGGTATCTGCCTGGCCGGCGCGGCCGTCGCCATCGTGCGCTGGCATCCCGCTCGCCCGGTGGACGGCATCTACACGATCGGCGTGGAGGCGGCGCTATTCGGCGGGCCTACCCTGCTGGCCTGGCTGCTGGGCGACTCCACGCGCTGGCGGCGCGGCTACTACCAGGCGCTCGAGGAGCGGGCCGCCCGGCTGGAGCGGGAACGGGACGCGCAGGCCCGGGTCGCGGCGGCAGCGGAGCGGGCCAGGATCGCCCGGGAGATCCACGACGTGGTGGCGCACAACGTCAGCGTCATGGTGGTGCAGGCGGACGGGGCCGCGTTCGCGCTCGACACCTCGCCGCAGCGGACCCGGGAGGCGCTCGGCGCGATATCGGCGACCGGCCGGCGGGCGCTGGCCGAGCTGCGGTCCCTGCTGGGCGTGCTACGCGATTCGGCGGACCTGGACGGCGAGCTCGCGGCCGGCCCGACGCTGACCCCCCAGCCTGGCATCGAGGACCTCGGTGACCTCCTTGAGCAGGCCCGCACGGCCGGGCTGCCGGTGCGCCTCACGATCTCCGGCGAGCCCCGGCCGGTGCCGGCGGGCGAGGCCCTGGCCGTCTACCGGATGGTGCAGGAGTCGCTGACCAACGTCCGCAAGCACGCCGGTCCCGGTGCGACAGCCGCGGTGGAGCTAGGGTACGACGGAGATGACCTGGTGATCCGGGTCACCGACGACGGACCAGGGGCCGCCGCGGTTCCTGGCTCGCCCGGCGGGGCCGGGCACGGGCTGGCAGGCATGCGGGAACGCGTCGAGCTTTACGGCGGGATGGTCCGGTCGGGCCCGCGGGCCGGCGGAGGGTACGAGGTGGCCGCCCGGCTGTCGGCGGCCCGGGAGCCGGCGGCATGACCGCCGGGATCAGGATCCTCCTGGTAGATGATCAGGAACTGGTCAGGACCGGGTTCCGGATGGTGCTCGATGCGCAGCCGGACATGGTTGTGGTCGGCGAGGCGGCGGACGGGCTGGCGGCGGTCGAGGCGGCCCGGCGGCAGGCATCCGATGTCGTGGTCATGGACGTGCGGATGCCGCGGCTGGACGGAGTCGAGGCGACCAGGCGCATCTGCGCCGCGGGCGACAGGCCGCGGGTACTGATGCTGACCACGTTCGACCTCGACGAGTACGTCTTCGCCGGGCTGCAGGCCGGGGCGAGCGGCTTCCTGCTGAAGGACGTGCCGCCGACCGGGCTGCTGTTCGCGATCCGCTCGGTGCACGCCGGCGATTCCGTCGTCGCCCCCTCCACGACCAGGCGGCTGATCGAGCGGTTCGTGCCGCTGCTGCCCGCGGCCGGTCCCCCGCCAGCCGACCTGGCCGAACTCACCGAGCGGGAACGCGAAGTTCTCGTCCAGGTGGCCGCCGGACTGTCCAATGCCGAGATCGCCGCCCGCCTGTTCGTCTCCGAGGCCACGGTGAAGACCCACGTCGGCCGGATCCTGGCCAAGCTCGGCCTGCGGGACCGGGTCCAGGCCGTCGTCCTGGCCTACGAGACCGGCCTGGTGAAGGCGCACGGCCCGCGGTAATCCTCGCGGACGACGGGTGCTGCCCGCAAAGGGGTACGCGAAAACCATATTTCCGGCCGACGCGCCGGACCGGGCCGCCTTCCTAGCGTGCCTGCTATGACGACAAGCCCTTTGGTAATGGCGTCCGCCGCGGCCGCGGCGGACAATCTGGTCAAGGTCTACGGAGCCGGCGACACGGCCGTCTACGCACTGGACGGCGTCACGGCCGGGTTCGCGGCGGCACGGTTCACCGCGATCATGGGCCCGTCCGGTTCCGGCAAATCCACCCTCATGCACTGCCTGGCCGGCTTGGACACGCCCACCTCCGGTTCGGTCAGGCTCGGGACAGCCGAGCTGTCCGGGCTGTCCGACCGGGAACTCACCGTGCTGCGCCGCAGCCACGTCGGTTTCGTCTTCCAGTCGTTCAACCTGCTGCCCGCGCTGACCGCCGAGCAGAACATACGGCTACCGCTCGACCTGGCCGGCCGGCGGCCGGAGGCGGCCTGGTGGGATCAGGTCATCGGCCGCCTCGACCTGGCCGACCGGCTCGGGCACCGGCCCAGCCAGCTGTCCGGCGGCCAGCAGCAGCGGGTCGCCTGCGCGCGGGCGCTGATCACCAGGCCGGAGGTGATCTTCGCCGACGAGCCGACCGGCAACCTCGACTCGGCCAGCGGCGCCGAGGTGCTCGGCTTCCTGCGCGCGTCGGTGCGTGAGCTCGGCCAGACGGTGATCATGGTGACGCACGACCCAGTGGCCGCCAGCTACGCCGACCGGGTGGTGTTCCTGGCGGATGGCCAGGTCAGCGGCGAGCTGGCCGCGCCGACGCCGCAGTCCGTGCTCGACCACCTCAAGCTGGCCGGGGAGTGAGCCGGGAATGAGCAGTGGCATGTTCCGGACCGCCCTGGCCAGCCTGCGGTACCGCACCGCGCGGCTGGCTCTGTGCTCGCTCGCGATCGGTCTCGGCGTCGCCTTCGTCACCGGCACCCTGGTGCTCGGCGCGTCGATGAACCAGGCCTACTTCAGCAGCTTCGCGGCCGGCGCCAGGAACGTCGACGCCGCCGTGGGCCCGCATAGCCCCGGTGACTACCGGCCCGGGGACAAGGGCGCCCCGTCGGTTCCGGTCTCGGTGCTGTCCCAGGTCAGCGCCGCCGCCGGGGTCAGGGCGGCCACCGGGCGGCTGGTCGGCCAGGCTCCCCTGATCGGCAGCGACGGCAAGGTCATCCGCAACGGCGAGCTGCCCGGCGTCGGCATCAACGTGGCCGCCGACCCGGCACTGCGCGGGTTCACGGTCGCCTCCGGGCACCTGCCCGCCGCGCCGGACCAGGTCGCCGTGGACCAGGCCACCGCGGCCGACGAGCATTTCCGGCTCGGCCAGACCGTGCAGGTCGTTGACCACGCGGGCCGGATCCGCGCCTTCCGGCTCACCGGCACCATTGACCTCGGCGTGAACCACGAGTTCGTGAACTCCACGGTGACCGTCTTCCAGACCGGTGCCGGCTTCAGCGTCACCGGGCGGCCCGGTTACGACCAGGTCGTCGCGCGCGCCGCGGCGGGCACCGCGCAGGCCGCGCTGGTCGCGACGCTCCGGGCGCTACCCGGGATGTCCGGCTACCAGGTGCGGACCGGCCGCCAGCTCGCTACCGCAGAAGCCGACTCGGCCGTGCACTTCACCCAGCAGTTCACCACGTTCATCCTGGTGTTCGCGCTGATCGCGCTCGCCGTCGCCTGCCTCGTCATCTACAACACCTTCACCATCCTCATCACCCAGCGCGCCCGTGAGCTGGCCCTGCTCCGCTGCGTCGGCGCCAGCCGCGGCCAGGTGTTCCGCGGCACCCTGCTGGAATCGGCCATCACCGGTCTGGTCGCCTCGGCGGCGGGCGTCCTGGCCGGGGTCGGCCTCGGCTGGGGGCTGCAGCGGCTGTTCGCCGCGTTCGGCGCGTCTATCCCGTCCGGGCCGGTCGTGCTGCACCCGTCGGCGGTGGCGATCGCGATGGCGGCAGGACTGACCGTCACGGTAGCGGCGTCCGTTCTCCCGGCCCGGTCGGCCACCCGGGTCGCCCCGGTCGCCGCCCTCGGCGGCCAGCACGAGCACCCCGAAAGCCGCCAGGCCGGCTGGCTGCGGGTCGCCGTGGCCGCCGTCTTCGCGGGGACGGGAATCGGAGTCACCGTGATCGGCCTGGGGCACGTCAGCGGGACGTCCGGCTTCGTGGAGATCGCCGCGGGCGGCTTCGGCTGCTTCGTGGCCGTGCTCGCGCTCGGGCCGCTGATCGTCCCCCCGGCCATCGCGGTCCTCGGCTGGCTCCCCAGCCTGCTGGCGGGACCGGTCAGCAGGCTCGCTACCGCCAACGCCCGGCGCAATCCGCACCGGGTGGCCGCAACCACGGCCGCGCTGACCATCGGCCTGACCCTGATGACGATCCTCACGGTCGTCGTCTCCTCGGCGCAGGCGTCCACCAACGCCCAGATCGAGCAGCACTACCCGTTCGACTACGTGGTGCAGGCGGGCGGCGGCGGCGGTCAGGTCGTCCCGCCCCAGGTCCTCAGCGCGCTGCGGGCCGCACCGGAGCTCGGGGTGGTCGCGCCCGACTACGACGAGCAGGATCCGGTCAACGGCGTCAAGGTCCTGGTCGGCGCCATCGGCAGTGCCGCCCTGGGCGTCAGCGTCAAGCCCGTGCTGATCTCCGGGTCGCTCACCGCCATCGGGCCGGGCACGGTCGGCGTGGACGCCGGGCAGCTCAAGAGCCTGGGCGCGCACCAAGGCGGGACGCTCGCCGTCAGCACGCCGGGGGGCATCCGGACGCTCCGGGTCGCGGCCGTCTACAACAGCGCCGGGCTGGCCCTCCCGGACGTGCTCATGTCGGTGGGCGACTACCAGCACGCCTTCGCCCCGGCCGGCGCCAATACGGTGTTCATCAACGCCGCGGCCGGCGTCCCGGTCGCGACGTCCCGCGCGGCCGTGGACACCGCGGCCGGCGGCGACCCGCTGCTGGTCGTGGCGACGGTAGCCGACTACAAGGCGAGCCTGGCCGGCCGGGTCGACCAGATCCTGACGCTGTTCGGCGTGCTGCTCGGGCTGGCCGTGCTGATCGCGCTGCTCGGCATCTCCAACACGCTGTCGCTGTCGGTGCTCGAGCGGACCAGGGAGTCCGCGCTGATGCGGGCGCTGGGCCTGACCCGGGGCCAGCTGCGCCGGATGCTCCTCGCCGAGGCGCTGCTCATGGCGGCGCTGGCGATCGTGCTCGGGGTGGCCCTGGGCGTGACGTTCGGCGCCGTCATGGTGCACGGGTTCATCCTGTCCACGGGCGGCCTGGGTGTGCTGTCCGTCCCCTATGCCAGCATCGCGCTGTACGCGCTGATCGGGGTGTGCGCCGCGCTGGCGGCGGCGGTCCTGCCCGCCCGGCGGGCGGCCCGCACCTCTGTGGTCTCCGCGATGGCGGAGGCCTGACCAGGCACATCGCGCCGCGGGAACCGTGCCTCTACCCCTGGGTAGAGGCACGGTTCTAACCGCGGGCTGACGCGCGGGCGGGGGCCGGACCGGCACTCTCGTGGCATGAGCGAGACACAGGTAGTGACCGTGCGGGGTCTGCGCAAGTCATACGGGACCAGAGTGGTGGTGGACGATCTTGACCTCGACGTCCCCGCCGGCGAGATCGTCGGCCTGATCGGCGCCAACGGGGCCGGCAAGACGACCACGGTCGAATGCATCCAGGGGCTGCGCAAGCCCGACTCCGGGCGGCTGAGCGTGCTCGGCTTCGACCCGGCGACGCAGGCCGCTCAGCTGCGCCCGCTGGTCGGCAGCCAGCTGCAGCAGTCCGCGCTGCCCGACCGGCTGCGCGTGGGCGAGGCGCTCGAGCTGTTCAGCACGGCGCGGGCGCGTGACGGCGGGGAGCTGCTCGAGCAGTTCGGGCTGACGGCGCGCCGCCGGTCGGTGTTCTCGTCGCTGAGCGGCGGGGAGCGGCAGCGGCTGTTCCTCGTCCTGGCCCTGCTCAACCGGCCGCGGCTGGTGATCCTGGATGAGCTGACCCAGGGCCTGGACCCGGCGGCGCGGCGCAACGTCTGGGCCGCCGTCCGCCAGCTGAACGAGGCCGGGACCACGGTCCTGCTGGTCACCCACGAGATGGATGAGGCCGAGGCGCTGTGCGGCCGGGTGGTGGTGATGCGCGCCGGTCACGTCCTCGACGCGGGGGCACCGGCGGACCTGGTCGAACGGCACAGCGGCGCGGCGGTGATCCGGTTCAGCATCCCGGATCCGCCGGCCGGGCTGCTCGACGAGCTCAGCCGGCTCGACGGCGTGCGGACCGTGACCCGGACGGGGGCCCGGGTCACGGTCCGCGGCCACCGGCGCATCGTCGCCTACGTCGGCGCCGCCCTGGTGCGCTGGGAGCCGGTGCCCGCCGACCTGAGCGTCTGCCTGCCCAGCCTGGAGGACGCCCTGCTCGGCCTGCTCGACCCGGCCGTGAGCGAGCAGGCCGGTACGGAGAACCGCGAACTGATCGGAGGACGGCGATGAGCACGGCAATAGGACGGCTGGTCCGGGCGGAACTGCGGCTGATGACACGGGATCCGCTCGTGCTCACGTTCGTCTTCGCGTTCCCGGTCGTGACCATGCTGATCATCGGCGGCGCGTTCGGCACGGCGCCGGACCCCGCGTTCGGCAACGTCAACCCCGCGCACTGGTACGTGGCGTCCTACCTGACGGTGGTGATCGCCGCGACCGGGCTGGTGATGCTGCCGGTACACCTGGCGTCCTACCGCGAACGCGGCGTGCTGCGCCGGTTCGCCGCGGCGGGCTTCCCGCGCTGGTCGTTCGCGATCGCCCAGCTCGCGGTGGGGCTGATGACCACCGCGGTGGCCTGCGCGCTGCTGCTGGCCGTGGCCGCGCCGGTGTACGGGGTGCCCGCGGTGCACGACGCCTGGCGGGTGGCGGTCGCGCTGCCGCTCGGCGCCGTCGCCTTCGTCAGCCTCGGCGTGCTGCTCGGCTCGCTGCTGCCCTCGGCCCGGTCCGCCCAGGCGGTCGGCCTGCTGCTGTTCTTCCCGTCCTTCCTGCTCGGGGCGGGCGGCCCGCCGCCGCACGTGATGGGCTCGGTGGTCCGGCAGGTCGCGGGCCCGCTGCCGCTGACGCTGCTGACTAACGCGGTGCGCGCGCCGTGGCTTGGCCTCGGCCCGGCCACCGGTTCGCTGATCGGGGTGGTGGTGCTCGCGGTAGCGGCCACCGCCGTCGCGGCCCGCCGCGCCGCCCTCTGACGGAAGCCCAGCCCTCGGAAGCCCCACCCTCGGAAGCACCGCGCTCGGGAGAAGGCACCGCGCTATGCATAGAATCCGCGGCATGAACGGCGATCCGGCCGGGCTTACCGAGGCCGGCGTGCGGTGGGTGGCCATCACCGTGTTCGCCGCGGTCACCGCGGTCGGGGTGATCCCGCTGAACCCCAGCGGGCCGGCCGCGGTGGCGGGGGCGGCCGTGGCCGTCGGCGCGGCGGTGCCGCTGGTGCTGCGCTGGCGGCCGGCCCTGCTGTACGCCGCGGTCGCCACGGCCGGGATCGCCGTGCTGGGCAACGGCCGGTCCAGCAATATCGGCTGGTTCGCGGTGTGCCTGCTGACGGGGTGGTGCGTGCTGGCCGCCAGCCGCCGCGAGGGCCTGGTGCTGTGGGCCGCGCTGATGGTCTTGTTCACGGCCGAGTGGCTGGGGGTCAGCGCCGACCCCGGCTGGGGCGCCTGGCTGGCCGGCACCACCTTGACGGCCGTGTTCAGCTTGCTGATCAGGCGGGACCGTGACCTGCTGGGGCAGCTGCGGCAGGCCCAGGCCGGCCTGGCCGAGCAGGCCAGGACGCAGGAACGGAACCGGATCGCCCGGGACCTGCACGACATCATCGGCCACACCCTGACCGTCAGCCTGCTGCACGTGCAGAGCGCGCGGCTGGCGGTGCAGCACGATCCGGCCGACGCCGAGCGCGCGCTGGCCGAGGCCGAGCGGCTCGGCCGCGAGTGCCTGGCCGAGGTGCGCACCACGGTGGGGATGCTCCGCGAGGATGACGCCGGCGGGCCGGGCACTGGGCCGCTGCCGGGCGCGGGTGCCCTGCCGGCGCTGGTGGAGCAGTTCCGCTCGGCCGGGGCCGGCGTGACCCTGACGGTCGAGGGGGACGCCGCCCGGCTCCCCGCCACCGCCGGCCTGGCCATCTACCGCATCGTGCAGGAGGCGCTCACCAACGCGGTCAAGCACGCGCCCGGAGCGCCGGTCGAGGTCCGGCTGAGCGTCTCCCCCGGCGAGGTGACGCTGACCGCGGACAGCCAGGCCACGCCGGGCCCCGGTGCCGGCGGCGGGAATGGGCTCGGCCTGCTCAGCATGCGGGAGCGGGCCGAATCGCTCGGCGGCAGCTGCGAGGCCGGCCCGGGCGGGCGGGGCTGGCTGGTCCGCGCCACGCTCCCGCTGACCGGGGGCGCATCATGATCCGCGTCCTGCTGGTCGATGACCAGGAGCTGGTCAGGACCGGGCTGCGGGGCATCTTGCGGACGACGTTCGGCTTCGAGGTGGTGGGTGAGTGCGCCGACGGCGGCGAGGTCACCGCCGCCGTCGAGGCCACGGCGCCGGACGTGGTGCTGATGGACGTCCGGATGCCGTTCACCGACGGCGTGCAGGCCACGCTGCGGCTCCGGCAGCGCGCGAGCAGCCCGCCGGTGCTGGCGCTGACCACCTTCGACGACGACCAGGCGCTGGCCGGCATGCTGCGGGCGGGTGCGTCCGGCTTCGTCCTCAAGGGCGTGCCCGCCGAGGACCTGCAGCGGGCGGTGCGGGCGGTCGCCGCGGGCGGCGCCTGGCTCGATCCGGCCGTCACCGCCCGGGTGCTGGCCATCTACCGGTCCGCGCCGGTGGCGGCCGCGGGCGGCCAGGACCCGGGCCTCGGCGCGCTGACCGCCCGTGAGGTCGAGGTGCTCGCGCTGATCGGCCGGGGCCGGACTAACGGCGAGATCGCGGCCGAGCTTTTCGTCAGCGAGGGCACGGTCAAGACGCACGTCAACCACCTGTTCACCAAGCTGCGGCTGCGCGACCGGGCCGCGGCCGTCGTGTTCGCCTACGACCACGGCCTGGCCGGGCGCTCCGGCTAGGACTACGGGCCGGCCAGGGACCGCGGGCCGCTAGGGCCGCGTCCGGGCCGTGGCGCGGCGCAGCGACCAGCCCAGCGCCGCGAATACGCACAAGGGCACCAGCCACCAGGCGTTGACCCCGGCCGCGTGCACCAGCAGCGCGGTCAGCGCGAGCGCGGCCACCACGATCACCGCGACCCGCCAGTCGTCGCCGACGACGAAGTCGTACCAGAAGGCCCCGATGGACCTGAGCCGCTTCACGAGCTAGGCACCTCCTCCGACTCCGACGCGGGCGCGGCCGCCGGCCGGACCGTGCGGGGCCGCTTCAGCAGGACCGTGTAGCCGAGCGATACCAGCGCCACGACCGGCACCAGCCCGAGCAGCGCCGCGTCGTGGCCCGGCCAGGAGACGCCCGCCCCCTCGGCGCCCCAGAAGGTGCCGAACGAGGTCAGCATGATCCCCACCGCGAACTTCAGCGCGTTCTCGGGCACCCGGGCCAGTGGCGCGCGCACCGCGAACCCGGTGATGGCGACGACGACTACCGCCGCGGCCGCCCCGATCGCCGCGGCACCCACGTCGCGCTGGTTGGCGCCGAACGTGATCACGATGAAGACCACCTCCAGGCCCTCGAGCAGCACCCCCTTGAATGACAGTGTGAAGGCGTACCAGTCGGCGACGCCGCGCCGGGACGAGACCGCCGCCTCCTTGGCGGCCGCCACCTCGCGCAGGTACGCGCTGGCCTCGTCGTGCAGCGCCTTGTAGCCGGTGGCGCGCAGCACGGCCTTGCGCAGCCACTGCAGCCCGAAGATGGCCAGCAGGGCGCCGACCACGAGCCGCAGCGCGGTCAGCGGCAGCAGCGTGATCGTCGGGCCGAGCGCCGCCACGATCACGGCCAGCACGGCCAGGGCGGCCGCCATGCCCTGAAACGTGGACCGCCATTCGCGGGTCAGGCCGGCGGCCAGCACGATGGTCAGCGCCTCGATCGCCTCCACCGCGCAGGCGACGAAGACGGTCAGGATGAGGGGAAGCGCGGTCACGGGGCTCCTTCCTGGCTGCGCTCCACGGTGTGGCGGCGGATCAAGAGCCTGGTTGCAACCGCTGTTAGATTACGCTGCTAACCGGAGCTATCACTATCGTGCGACCATCGCTTCATCCGTGCGGATCAGCAGGAACACGGTCAGGCCCCGCACGTGCCTGACGAGGCTGAGCCGGTAACGCGGCCGCAGCACGGCCGCCTGGGCCGGCGTCACCGCCTGGTACGGGTTCAGCTGGCGCCCGCTGCCGACCACCCAGATCCTCGGCTCGGCGCCCAGGCAGGCGGCGGGGTGCCGGCACGGCTGCGGGTAGAGCGTCCCCGCCTGGGCCGCGGTCTGCGCCACGAAGAGCTGATGCGGAGCCGGCACTGCGTTCGGCATGTCCCTTGCAAGGTAGTACTGGAGGCCGTAGCCGATCATCAGCCAGCTCTGCTGGCGTTCCCGGCCCTGATAGACGGCGCCGTCGCCGGGCTTGGCGTGCCGCGCGACGAAGGCCGCGGCGCCGGCGTAGTCCAGGTAGAAGCCGCCGAGACCGACCGGGTAGGACGGCCAGCTGTGCGCGCCCGGTTCCCTGATCACCTGCTGGTTGCCTGCGCTCAGGATGGCGATGACCAGCACGGCCGCCACCCCGATCCGCGCATCCAGCCTGCTCAGGCCGATACCGGCCAGGACCGCCCACGCCCCCGCGGTGAACAGCAGGTACCGGGGGAAGAAGTACGCGTACTCCCCCTGCGACATCAGCCACACCGCAGCCACGGGAGCGATCGCGAGCGCCGTCATGAACGCGGCCTCGCGCCAGGCGACCGCCCAGGCCAGGACGGCCAGCACCATGAGCGCGGCGGCCACGGAGGTCGAATAGAACAGGTTGCGGCCGAAGAACGCGAAGACCGTCAGGTGCAGGCCGGGCCGCGCGATCCAGCTGATCTGCTCCCTGGCCTGGGCCGCGCCCGCCATCGCCAGGGGCAGGCAGACGGCCAGGCCCGCGGCGGCCGCGGGCAGGAACCACAGCTGCCGCCGGTCATGGTCGTGCCACGAGCGCAGCACCGCCCCGGCGGCGTGGCCGGCTACCACCGACAGGGCCACGAGGTCGATGGAGCCGAGCAGCGCCAGGCAGGCCGCGTAGGCGATCCAGCGCGGCGCCGACGGCCGGTCCAGGGCGCGCAGCAGCAGCAGCGTGGCGAGCGTCGCGACCAGCACCGCGAGCGCGTAGAACCGGATCTCCTGGGCGAACCGTGACACGCTCGGCACCAGGGCGAACACCAGCCCGGCGGCCAGGCCGGCCCGGGCCCCGGCCAGCCGCCGGCCCACCAGCGCGACGCAGGCCGCCGCGGCCGCCATGGCGAGCACGGACAGCGTGCGCATCGCGTCGGCGGAATCCCCGACCGCCGCGATCCACTCGTGCAGCAGCAGGTAGTAGGCCAGCTGGGTGGCGCCAGTGTGGCGGGCGCTCGCGATCAGGCTGGAGACCGGGCGGCTGGCGAACGACCAGCTGGCCAGCTCGTCCCGCCAGAGCTCCGGGCGGCCCATCTGGTACAGGCCGAGGGCCAGGGTCAGCAGCGCCGGCCAGCACCAGGCCAGCCGGGCGATCTGGTCGGCCAGGCCCTCGACGAAACTCCGGCCGGCCGGGATGCCGGTCCCGCTCGCGCCCGGCCGCGCGCTGGCCGGGCCTTCCCGCGCGTATCCGGTCGCGGTCACCGGGCGGTCTCCCGCCGGACGGTCAGCTCCAGGCCCCGCATGTTCGCCGCTCCCGCCGTGTGTGTCCTGATGTTCCTGCCCCGGCAACGCGGCCCCGTCCTGGGATGGTTCCGTCGCATCTGCCCGCCCGCTCCGGACGTGCGCGCGGGACGCGGCCTGACCCCGGCCGGGAACACAGCGGAATTCCGGTACGCAATTCCGCGTGAATGAGTCGTAACGCTGCGCTGGAATGGCAAGCGACCCAACATCGCGATTAGTTCGCAGGCTCCGGGCGGCTGTTTGCGGGAGGCGAATTAACCAGGGTCACGGCCGGGTGGGGCGCCGGCCGATGCCCTACGATCAGCAGGATGACGGTCACACTGCTTACCAGCCAGTCAGCACCGACGGCGACCGACGCGGACGCCCTCGTAACCGGGGTATTCCAGGGTCCTGACGGCCCCGTGCTCACGCTGAGCACCGACGATTTCGACCTGATGGCCGCGCTCACCGCGCTCGGCGCGACGGGCAAAGCCGAGGAGATCACCAAGATTCCCACCGGAGGCCGGCTGAGGGCCCCGGTCGTCGTGGCCGTGGGCCTCGGCGCGGAACCGGGGCCAGCCAGCCCAGACGCCGAGACCCGCCTGGCCTACCTGGAGCGACTGCGCCGCGCGGCCGGTGCCGCCGCCCGCGACCTGGCTTCCGCGAAGACGGCCGCGGCCGGGTCCTCCGGGCAAGTCAGGCGCATCGCCATCGCCCTGCCGGCGAACGAGCCTGACGAGGCCCAGGCGGTGGCGCTGGGCTCCCTGCTCGGCGGCTACTCCTTCCGGAAGTACCGGACGACCGCGGGTGCCCTCGGCGACGTCGAGCAGATCATGCACACCGCCCACGACGCCGCCGCCGGCCGGGCCAGGATCCTGGCCGAGGCCATGACGCTGGTCCGTGACCTGGTGAACACCTCTCCGGCCGACCTGGTGCCCGCGGACCTGGCCGCGGCGGCCGAGCAGGTGGCCGCGGCGCACGGCCTGGGCGTGCAGGTGCTCGACGAGAACGACCTGGCCAAGGAGGGGTTCGGCGGCATCCTCGCGGTGGGCATGGGCTCCGCTCACCCGCCGCGCCTGGTCCGGCTCGAGTACACCCACCCGGACGCGGCCGCCACCGTGGTATTCGTGGGCAAGGGCATCACGTTCGACTCCGGCGGCCTGTCGCTCAAGCCGCCGAAGTCGATGGAGACGATGAAGTCCGACATGAGCGGCGCCGCGGCCGTGCTGGCCGCGGTCGGGGCCATCGCCGAGCTCGGCCCGGCGGTGAACGTGGTCGGCTACCTCACGATCGCCGAGAACATGCCGGGTGGCGGGGCCCAGCGCCCGTCGGATGTCATCACCATCTACGGGGGCAAGACCGTCGAGGTGCTGAACACCGACGCCGAGGGCCGCCTGGTGATGGCGGACGGCCTGGTCCGGTCCGGAGCAGACGGGCCCAGCCTGCTCGTCGACGTGGCTACACTGACAGGTGCGCAGACAGTGGCGCTCGGCACCCGCACGGCCGGGGTGATGGCCAGTGACGACTCGCTGGCCGCAGACATCGCGGACGCGGCCAAGCGGGCGGGCGAGGCCATGTGGCCGATGCCGCTGCCGGAGGATCTCCGCAAGGGGCTCGATTCAACGGTGGCCGACATCGCCAACGTGTCCGGGGACCGCAGCGGCGGCATGCTCGTCGCCGGGCTGTTCCTGCGCGAGTTCGTGCCGGAGGGCGTTCGCTGGGTGCACCTGGACATCGCCGGCCCTGCCTACAACGACGGGGGCCCGTACGGCTACGTCGCCAAGGGCGGCACGGGGTCGGCGGTCAGGACGCTCGTCCAGATCGCGGAAGACGTGGCGGGCGGCAGGCTGGCCGGCAGCCCGGCCAACGGCAAGTGAAAAGATGAAGAATGGGTAAGCCAGGTAGGGCTGACTGGCTGACGAAGGAGGCTTGAGGGGTGGCAGAGGGCATCGGCCGCTACGATCTGGTCGTGCTCGGCGGTGGCAGCGGCGGGTACGCCTGCGCGCTGCGGGCCGCGGAGCTCGGCAAGCGCGTGGCGCTGATCGAGAAGGACAAGGTCGGGGGGACCTGCCTGCATCGCGGCTGCATCCCGACCAAGGCGCTGCTGCACGCGGCCGAGATCGCGGACAACACCAGGGAAAGTGCTTCCTTCGGCGTCCGGTCAACCTTCGAGGGCATCGACGTACCCGGCGTGCTCTCGTACAAGAACGGGGTGGTGGACCGGCTCTGGAAGGGCCTGCAGTCCACCATCGCGAGCCGCAAGATCGACACCATCGAGGGCGAGGGACGACTGGTGTCGCCGACCAGTGTCCAGGTCGGTGACACCGTCTACGAGGCCGAGCACATCGTGCTGTCCACGGGTTCCGAGCCGCGCAGCCTGCCCGGCCTGGAGATCGACGGCGAGCGCGTGATCACCTCCGATCACGCGCTCGTGCTCGACCGGGTGCCGGAGTCGGTGGTCATCCTGGGCGGTGGCGTGATCGGCGTCGAGTTCGCCAGCGTGTGGCGGTCGTTCGGCGCCGAGGTGACGATCGTGGAGATGCTCCCCCAGCTGGTACCGCTGGAGGACGAGAACAGCGCCAAGCTGCTGCAGCGGGCGTTCCGCCGCCGCGGCATCAAGTTCGAGCTCGGCACCAGGTTCGAGTCGGTCAAGCCCACGGACACCGGCGTCACGGTGGCCCTGGAGGGCGGCAAGACCCTCGACGCGGAGCTGCTCCTGGTCGCGGTCGGCCGCGGGCCGGTTTCCGCCGACCTCGGCTACACCGAGGTGGGCGTGGAGATGGAGCGCGGGTTCGTCAAGGTGGACTCGCTCTGCCGGACGAGCGTCCCGTCGATCTCGGCGGTCGGCGACCTCATCAACACCCCGCAGCTCGCTCACGTCGGGTTCGGCGAGGGAATCCTGGTCGCCGAGCGGGTCGCCGGGCTTCCGGTCACGCCGATCGACTACGACGGCGTGCCGCGGATCACCTACTGCGACCCGGAGGTGGCCTCGGTCGGCCTCACGTCGGCGCAGGCGGCCGAGCGCGGCCTGAAGACGGTCGAGTTCACCTACAACCTCGGCGGCAACGGCCGCAGCGTGATCTTGCAGACGCAGGGCGCCGCCAAGGTCATCGCGCTCTCCGAGGAGGACGGACCCGGCCGCGTCGTCGGTATCCACCTCGTCGGCAGCCACGTCGGCGAGCTCATCGCCGAGGCTCAGCTGATTTACAACTGGGACGCCGAGCCATCGGACGTCGCCCAGCTCATCCACCCCCATCCCACTCAGTCGGAGGCGATCGGCGAGGCGCATCTCGCGCTGGCCGGCAAGCCTCTGCACGTACACGCCTAGGAGTCGCGAGAACCATGTCGGTCTCCGTATCCATGCCGCAGCTCGGTGAGAGCGTCACCGAGGGCACCGTCACGCGCTGGCTGAAGAAGGAAGGCGAGCGCGTGGAGGTGGATGAGCCGCTGCTGGAGGTGTCGACGGA
>JAICWX010000503.1 GCA_025934635.1 Streptosporangiaceae bacterium
TGCCACGGGAGAACGGCCGCCCGCTGGACCGGCACACCGTCACCCGGATGACCAGCAAGGCCGGCGCCGCCGCCGGGCTGCCCCACATCCACCCCCACCAGCTCCGCCACACACTCGCCACCCAGGCCAAAGTGAGCGGAGTTGCATCAGTTGCATCATTCGGCAGTTGGCGTGAACGTCGCAGAGCTGGCCTTCGAGGTCAGCGGGGGTGCGGGCGGGGCGGGTGCGTCGGATGGACGCCACGCGGCCTGAGCTGGCGTTGAGTGCCTGGTGTTGCGGCTGGTGTCATGATGAGGCATCTGATCCGGTTGCGTTGAATGCCGGTTTCGTTGCATCTGTTCCGGGTGCCGTGGGGGTGCCCGTTGTCGCAGCTGCGCAGGGTGGCGGGGTCGGCCGCGCTGGTGCTGGTGGATGGCGTGACGCCGCTGCGGCCGGAGTCGGCGTTGTTCGAGTCGATGCTGGAGGGCTGGGGGCGCCAGCAGCGGAGCCGGCGGCTGAGCGGGCCGCTGATTGAGAGCAGGGAGCGGCTGGTCCGCCGGTTCCAGGCGTTCACGATGGCGTGGCCGTGGGCGTGGACGCCGGAGCAGGTGGAGATGTGGAGCGGCTCGGGCGGGTGGGCGCATTCGACGATCCGGTCGTATCAGGGCGCGCTGGCGGTGTTCCTGGATTACGTGTGCGACACCCGGTACGGGTGGCTGGCGGAGTGCGAGCAGCGGGTGGGTGCCCGGCCGGTGCAGGTCTGCCATGAGTGGAACACCGCGGCGCATGTCGCTGACTATGAGGGCCGGCCGGAGCGGCGGCCGCTGACCCGGGTGGAGTTGCAGGCGTTCCTGGACGCGGCCGATGACCGGGTGGAGAGCGCTGCGCTGTCGGGGCGGAAGGGCTGGCTGGCGGCGTTCCGGGATGCGACCTTGTTCAAGACGGTCTACGGGTGGGGGCTGCGGCGGCGGGAGGCGGTCATGCTGGATGTCGGCGATTTCACGGTGAATCCGGCAGCCCCGGAGCTGGGCGGGTTCGGGGCCTGCCAGGTGCGGTTCGGCAAGGCGATGCGGGGCAGCCCGCCCAGGCGGCGGGTGGTGGCGACGGTGATGCCGTGGGCGGCGCAGGCGCTGGAGGAGTACCTGGCCGAGGTGCGGCCGCGGTATGGCTGTGACGCTCATCCGGCGGTGTGGCTGACCGAGCGGGCCGCTCGGATCTCGGCCCGGCAGGTCGATGACCGGTTCGCGCAGTTCAGGGCGCTGGCGGGGTTGCCGCCTGAGCTGTCGGTGCATTGCTTGCGGCATTCGTATGTGTCGCATCTGATCGAGGACGGGGTTGATCCGCTGTTCGTGCAGCAGCAGGTCGGGCATTCGTGGGCGTCGACCACCGCGGTTTATACGACGGTGGGTGCTGATGCCCGTAACCGGATGCTGCGCTCGGCGCTGTCACAGGCTTATGAAGCGGACGGCGGCGGAGAGGACGGCGGGCGATGACCGGCAAGACCGGATACGTATGGCATCTGCGCAGGCTCATGGCGGAGCACGGCATGTTCGCCACCACGGACCTGGGCCCGCTGCTCGCGATGCGGGGGGTCCGCTTGTCGCGCGAGCAGGTCTACCGGCTCGTCACCAGGACCCCTGAACGGCTCAGCCTGGCCACCCTGGCCGCGCTGTGCGACATCCTGGGCTGCGAGCCGGGCGATCTGGTCGAGCCCGTGGCACCCGGCCGCCGGGAGCAGCTGCCCGGTCCTGACCTGGGTGCGCGGCCGGCGGGACCGGCCCGGCCGCGGCGTGCCCGTATCGTGCCCGGTCCTGGCAAGGACGCGTGACGGCGAGCGCGCCACGGTCCTGCCCGGACCGGCACCAGGCTGGTCCGCGCCAGTCCCGCGGCGGCTGCGCGCGCTGCCGCCGCGCCGCCGTGGTGGCCCAGGTCACCGAAGCCGACCGGTCGCTGGCCCCTGCCCAGGTCGCCGCGGCCGTCGACGCCGCGGCCGGGACCGGGCAGGCGCTGCGGAGCCTGGCGGCGGCGCTGGCCGGGCGGACGGCCCGGGACGTGCTCGCGGACGGGGCGCCCCCAGGAGTCGGCAGGCTGGTCACCGAGCTGATCGCCCGCGGGTCTGCCGAGTTCACGGCGCCGGCCTGCAAGTCCTGCGGGACGACCGGGCGGCCGCTGACCCGCTCCAGCCGCGGCGGGGTATGCCCCCGCTGCCGGAACCGGCTGCTCGCGATCGCCTGCAGCCGCTGCGGCGGGGTCAAGCCGGTCGCCGGCCGCACCGAGGCCGGCGAGCCGGTCTGCGAACGGTGCCGCCGTCACGAGCGCGGGCACCGGCCGTGCGGGACGTGCGGCAAGACCGCGCCGATCGCGGTCCGGGGCCGCGGCGGGCACGCAGACGTCTGCGTGAACTGCTACCGGATACCGCAGGCCCTGTGCACCGCCTGCGGCCGCCGGCGTCCGTGCAACTTCGCCGAAGGCGGCAACCCGGTCTGCAAGACGTGCACCCCGCGGGCCGCGAGCGCCTGCGCCCGCTGCGGCCTGGACCGGCCCGCGGCCGCGCGGTGGCCCGAGGGCCCGGTCTGCGACACCTGCTATACCAGCGCGCTGCGCCGCCGCGGCGCCTGCACGGCCTGCGGTCAGCAGCGGCGGCTGATCGCGCCGCCCGGCCCCGGCGCGATCATGTGCGCGGACTGCGCCGGCCTGCCGCTCACCCACGTATGCGCGCTCTGCGGCGCCGAGGACAAACTGTTCGAGAAAGGCCGCTGCGCCCGCTGCAGCCTGCGCGACCGGGCCTCGGACCTGCTGGCCGGCGCCGGAGCCGGGGCGATCCCCGGGCTCACCGCGGTCGCCGGGGCCATCACGGCGGCCCGGAACCCCTACTCGGCCCTGAACTGGCTGCGGACCAGCGGATCCGCGGCCATCCTCGCCGAGATCGCGGCCGGCCGGACCGCGCTGACTCACCAGGCACTGGATGCCCACCCGGACCGGCGGGCGGCGGACTATCTGCGGCACATGCTGACCGCTGGCACAGCGCTGCCCGCCCGGGACGAGGCCCTGGCCCGCGTCGAGCTATGGAGCCGTGAGGTGCTCGACGCCATCAGCGACACCGCCGACCGCAGGCTCGTCCAGGCCTACCTGACCTGGCAGGTCCTGCAGCGCCTGCGCCGCAGGTCCCGGACCAGCCCAGGCGCCCGCACCGTCACCAGCGGCGCCCGGCGCCAGGTCCTCGCCGTGGTCGCCTTCCTGGCCTGGCTGCGGCAGCACGGCCTCACCCCGGCTTCCTGCGGTCAAGGCGACGTGGAGACCTGGCTCGCCACCGGCCCGGCCGCCTACGACATCAGGGACTTCCTGGCCTGGGCCGCCGACCGCAAGCACTGCCCGGTCCTGCAAGTCCCCGGCCCGCAGCGCCGGACCGGCACCGCGACCGACCCCGGCCAGCGATGGGAACTCATCCACCGCCTGCTCCGCGACACGACCCTCGACCTCACCGACCGGGCCGCCGGCTGCCTGCTGCTCCTGTTCGGCCAGCACCTGTCACGGACCGCCGTCATGACCACCGATCAGATCACCACCCGGGACGGCCAGGTACTCCTCCGGTTCGGCCAGCACGACGTCCCCGTCCCGGACAGCCTCGCCCAGATCCTCACCGACCTGATCAGCACCGGCCGCTCCCACACCGGCACCGGGTCACCGATCAACAGCCCCTGGCTATTCCCCGGCGGCATGCCCGGACAGCCCATCACCCCGTCCCAGCTCGGCGAGCGCCTGCGCGCCCTCGGAATCCGGGCCATGCCCGGACGCCGGGCCGCCCTCATCGACCTCGCCGCCCAGCTGCCCGCCGCCGTCCTCGCTGACTGCCTGAACCTCAGCCCCGGCACCGCCGTCCGCTGGATGCACCAGGCAGGAGCCGACTGGAACCGCTACGCCGCCGACATCGCCCGATCCCGCGATCACCAACCCTGACCAATACCACCCGGCGACCACCGAAATCCCGACCCATTCGCAGGGTTGGAACACTGCTCTCTACCAGTTTGGAGGACGGCACGCCGGTCGAGCAGATCGCCGACATCCTCGGGCACCAGTCGGTCGCCTCGACCGGCGTCTACCTGAAATCCTCCCTCGGCCTGCTGTCCCGGTGCGCCCTGGATCCCGACGAGCCGGGAAGGCGGGTGCCGCGGTGAACGGCAGCATGCGCCTGGCCGGGGCGATCACCGCGCTCGCCGCCGAGAAGCGCGCCGTGGGCTACAAGTACGACGCCGAGGAACGGATCCTGACCCGGTTCGAGGCGTTCTGCCGCGAGGAGTTCCCCGGGCTGGACACGGTCACGAAGGCCTCCGCCGAGGCCTGGATCACCGCGGCCCGCGAGCGGGGAGTCCGGCCGGCGACCCTGCAGGGCCTGGCCGCCCCGGTCAGGGAACTCGCCCGCTGGCTCGGCCGCCGCGGCACCGCCGCCTACGTCCTGCCCGCGCGCACGCTGCCCAGGCCCGCCCGCTATGTCCCGCACATCTACACCGGCCAGGAACTGGCATCGCCGTTCGCCCAGACCGACTGCTGCCGCTACTGTCCGCAGGTCCCGTTCCGGCACCTGGTCATGCCGGTACTGTTCCGGACGGTCTACGCCTGCGGCCTGCGGGTCTCCGAGGCCCGGCTGCTCCGCCCCGGCGACGTCGATGCCGTCACCGGTGTCCTGCAGATCCGCGACGCCAAGGGCGGAAAGGACCGGCAGGTCCCCGTCTCCGGCCCGCTCCGCGAACGGCTGGCCGGCCACCAGGCGCGCATGGCCGGGCAGCCCGGCTGGGAGTGGTTCTTCCCCGGCGCCACCGTCGGCCGGCCCATGACCCTGGTGAACGTCTACCACAACTTCCGCCGGTTCCTCTGGCAGGCCCGCATCTCCCACGGCGGCCGGGGCCACGGCCCCCGCGTCCGCGACCTGAGACACACATTCGCGGTCAACAACCTTCGAGCATGGTTTACTGCGGGCGAGGACGTCAGTGCGCTGCTGCCGGTCCTGCAGGCCTACA
>JAICWX010000197.1 GCA_025934635.1 Streptosporangiaceae bacterium
GCTGGCCAGGAGCTCGACCAGCTCTCCCGGATCCTCAGGCAGCGACGCCAGCGAGGCGTAGCTGATGGGCGGCTCATCCAGCTCCTCTCGCAGGGTCTCACCAGCAGGTCCGACCGGCCAGGCCCACGGCCCGACCTCTAGCCGGCCATCGACGTAGGCCGCCCCCGCGGTGCCATCCGCCGTCGCCCACCGCTCCACGATCACTGGGTTATCCGCCTGCTCAGGCACCGCCACCACAGCGTTCCGCCGGTACACCCACTGCCCCGGCGTGATGTCCGGCCCGGCCATGGCAGCTGCCGCCGCCCGGCTGGCCAGTTCCTCAACGCGCACCCGGCCATCATCGCACCGCCTGCCCGCATTCGTGCCAGCTGCCTTTTCCGTACTACGGACAGCACCGGATGACGCCGTGGCGTCAGGTCTCCCTGGCGGGCGTCATCCAGTGCTGTGTTTCTACGCGTCGTCTGGGGCCGGGACTGGTTACCCGGTGCGTGCTGGTGGCCCGTGGCTGTGCAGGACTGTGGTCTTGTCCTTGTTCCACGCGGTGGTCGTCCCGTCGGGGTTGACGACCAGGGTCCAGCCGAGCCGGTGGATCATGACCTGGTGGTGGTAGTGGCACAGGAGCACGCAGCCGGTGAGGCTGGTCTTGCCCCCGCTGGCTTTGTGTTTCGTGTGGTGGACCTGGCAGGCGCCGGCGGGCTGGCTGCAGCCGCCGGCCCATTCGCAGTGCCCGCCGCGGAGCCGGACCGCGTTCCGGATCCCGGCGGGGATGGTGTCGCTGTAGCCGATGTCCAGGGGCAGGCTCGGGCCGCCGAGGCGGGCGCCGAGCAGCCTGCGGCGCAGGAAGCTGGCGAGCCCGCCCGGCCCTGACAGCAGCTCGACGGCCTTGCCGATGACCGCCTGTTCCAGCGCTTCGCGGGAAGGGCCACCACCGAACGCGGCCGGTACCTGCGAACCGCTGCCGTCCTGGCCGGCCACGGCGCCAGCACGGTGCCCGGTGCCGGTGCCGACGTTGCCGCCCTGGCTGTCCGTGCCGGCAGCGCCGTCCTGGCCGGCTCCCGCGCCCGGCGCGGTGCCGTGGCGGAACCTGTCCAGCTGCACGCACAGCCGGATCAGCTCCTCGAACGCACCCGGGTTCACGTCCCCCGTCACCACCGGGGTGATGACCGCGTCACAGGCGATCGCCCCGGCCGCGTCCCCGGCTGGCCACAGCCCCTGATGGCCACCTGCTTCCGCCGCCGCGGCGCGGTGCCCCGCCCACCGGGCCCGCAGGTCCTGCGTCCACTCCTCCAGCAGCGCCGAGGAGCCCTCGAGCAGCATCAGGTCCGCCAGCGAGATGTGCGCCCACACCCGGACCGGCTGCCCGGACCGCTCCGGCAGCAGCCCCGCCGCCAGCAGCCGCCGCATCGCCTCCTGCAGCGCGTCGTGATACCGCTGCTCATGAGACCGCTCATCATCCGCGCCGGCCGGGGCGGACAAGGCGTCTAGGACGGTCTGCACGAACTCCGCGCACTCCGGCGTCAGGTCGCCATGAATCACGCCCGCCCCGCCGAGCGTGGTGGCCAGCCTGACCGCCCGGTCGTCGAAGGCCGCACCCGGGTCCTCGCCGTCGTGATCGGGCTTATCCTGGCGGGATTTCTCGTACATCTCCGCCGCTAGCCCGGCCAGGTCCGGCAGCTCCAGGCCCGCCGCGGCGGCGGCGAGCAGGATCTCATCTGCCGCCGCCCGGGCGTCCTCGCGCAGCTTCCCGGTCCACCGGCAGATCTCCCGGGCATACGACGCCGAGATCGCCTCAGCCGCCAGCGCGGCCTGCACTGCCGGGTGCGCCGCGGCCCGTTTGACCCACCCGGCGTGATCACCCGCGGCGCCGCGGGTGACCTGGGTCCGGTGCAGCAGCCACGAGAAGGGGCTGTAGTCACCGTCATCGACATAGTCCTGCCCGGCGCCGAACGCGCCCAGCACCGAGGTCCGGGCCGCCGTCGCCACCGCATCGGCCTTCTCCAGGCCCCGCAGGCACGCCGCCCGTTCGGCCGCCGTCATCGCGGTGGCGTCCGCCTCCGCCACGAACCGGAGCCCGGCCCGCACCACCTCCAGCGCATCAACCGCGCTGGCAAAGGCAACGGCAGTGCTCATGGTCAGGTCACCCCCGTTCCGGGGCTCGGATGATAGGGCTGGTCCTGGCGGTCCTGTCCCTGTCCGGGGCAGGTCTCTAGCTTCTGTATTCGACCCTATCGCGCACCTATGACATTTCCGCGGACCGACATACGAGTCAGCAGGAATAGGTAACCGCGCTCACAAAGAGACCAATGGGACTACAGAGACCATCCGCTCGTGATGCCATTCTGAAGACGCGGACATCAAAAGAGGGCCGGGAAGAGACCTATTCGTGGCAACGGATGTCCACTACCTGGCGGCCGGGGCCGCGGCCGTCGTATCCGCCGATGCGGCCTTCTCCCGCGTGGTTGCCGATCGGGTTGAGCTGGTGCCCGAAGTCGAGCCCTACCGGCCGGGCCAGTTCTACCTGCGCGAGCTGCTCTCGCCCGCACCAGCCCATCGGTGAACGCCTGACCGGTCGTCACGGCAGCCTTAGGCGGCGCAGGCCAAGATCTGGAGCCAGTGGCGGGACGAGGTTTCCTCGGTCATCGTCATGACCTGCAGCCCGGCGTCCCGCGAGTGCTCTACTAGCTGGACGGCCTCCCGGTAGAAGAACCAGCGCTGGGTGCCCGGGACATATGGCACCAGTTCCAGCCGGGCTCCCTGCCCGGCCGCGGTGACCAGCGCCAGGCAGCTATCAGGGCGCAGGATGCGCCGCATCTCGCGCAGCCGCGTACAGGCCGGCGATCTGGTCATAGGCGAGCGCGGTCTCGGCCGCGACCAGGTCCTGGACGCCGATGCCGACTAGGCACGCGATGGTAATGGCACCAGGATCGCGTTGGTACGTGCCGAGCTCGCCGATTTCAGTGAGCGCGCTGGCGTCGAGCGCACCCGCCGACAGCGCCCGCCCGGTACTGCCGTTACCGGCGGCGGCCGCCCGGCTGTCGACGACGACGAGATCCGCCCGCCCGAACACCCCCGGTTCGAGTTCGCACTACCCGGATCGTCGGCGCCCACCGCGGTGACATGCTGGCCAGGATGCAGCCACCCGGCCGTCACCAGCGGCGAGGTAGCGGCAGTCGCAGTAATGACAACATCACTGTCCCTGACGGCATGCTCGGCGGTAGCAACGGCCGAGATGTGAACGCCAGGCAGTGAGACGGCGAGCCGCTCCCCGAGGGCAAAAGCGCGGCCCTGGTGCCGTCCCCAGATAAGCAGGCGCCGCGGCGGGCGGACGTGCGCGAGGGCGCGCGCCTGCCAGTAGGCTTGCGTCCCGGTGCCGAGGACGCCGGCGGTCGTCACCGCGGCCGGGGCGAGGAGGTCCGCGACCAGCGCTCCGGTGGCCGCGGTCCTGATATCGGAGAGGTAGTGCTCGTCGGCGAAGATCGCCACCGGATGACTGGGCGGCGCCGTGGACAGGAATGGTCACGGCAGGCTCCGCAGCGTCCCCCGTGCCACCAGGGCGACCTGGCCGCCGACCAGCACCTGGGCGATGTCACCGGCCCGGCCGCGCGGTTCGACCTGGATCCGGCTGGGACGGCCGGTGAAGCGGCCCTGGTGCAGGACGAACGGCTGGTTCAGCGCGACCCGGCCGGCCCGGGCGAGGTAGGCCCCCACCGTCCCGGCCGCGCTTCCCGTCGCGACGTCTTCGGTACGGCCGTCGTTGGTCCAGTGCCGCCCCTCCAGGCCGTCCGGATCTAGCAGGTAAGCGAACTGCGCACCCACCGCCGCCAGGCGGCCGCCGAAATCGGGACCGGTGATCGCGGCCCGGGCCAGCGCCGCCGTCGACACCGGGATCACCAGGTAACGCAGCCCGGTGGACACCACGGCCGGCTCGAACCCGGGCGCGAGATCAGCAAAACCCAGTCCGATGCCGTCCAGGACCGGAGCCACCGAGGCGCCGGTGACCAGTGCCCCGTACTCCGGGCGCCCCTGGTCGAGGACGGCGCGGAAAACGGTGCCTTCAACAGTGGTCTGCACCGTCACCGTCTTGGCGGGCAGTTCGATCGTCCACCGCCGCACCGGGTCCCCGCCGGCCCGGTCGTGCAGGACGGCCGCGGCCCCCAGGACGGGGTGACCGGCGAAGCCGAGCTCCTCCTCCAGGTCGAAGACCCGGGCCCGCCAGCGGTCCTTCGCCGCGGTCGGCGCGAGGAAGATGCTCTCGAAATGCCGGAACTCCCGGGTCACCGAGAGCATCTGAGCGGCGGTCACCGTGCCGTCCGACAGGAACACCGTCAGGCTGTTGCCCGTGAACGGGGTGTCGGCGAAGACGTCGACATGCTGGAAGTCCATACCCGCCACTTTCGCACCGAGCGCGCCGACCCAGCAGTCCACTTCACTGTGAAGCGGACTCATGTCGGTGACCCACGAGGTAGCGGCCGCGCTCCGCGGGCGCATCACGCCCGGCGAGCTTCGCCCCGGCCCGCGCCCGGCGCGGCGTCCTGCTCAGCCGAGCTGGCCAACCCTGCGGATGGTCTCATCGACGGGGTAGCCGTCGGCGATCTCGATGTCGTCGATGACGGCACCGTCCCTGAGCCTGATCATCCGGTCGCAGCGCGCGGCGATCTGCGGGTCATGAGTGGCGATGATGACCGTCATCTGGCTCTCGCCGCGCAGCCTGGCCAGCAGGTCGAGGATCGCGGTGGCGCTGTGCGAGTCCAGGTTTCCGGTCGGCTCGTCGGCGAGAAGCAGATGCGGCGTGTTGACCAGGGCGCGAGCGATGGCGACGCGCTGCTGTTCACCACCTGACATCCGGGATGGCAGCGACCGCTCCCGCCCGCCGAGGCCGACCGCCGCGAGGAGTTCCCGGCCGCGACCGGACTTATCCCAGCTGGTCTGGTACGGGAGCACCGGCGCGATCACGTTGTCCAGGGCGGTGAGCGCCGGGAGCAGGTTATAGCGCTGGAACACGAAGCCGACCGTGCGGCGGTAGGCGGCCAGCGCCCCGCCGCGCAGCGCGTTCACCTCGGTGCCTCCGCTAACGATCGTGCCGGAGTCCAGGCGCTCGATCGCGCCGATCAGGTGCAGCACCGTGGACTTGCCTGATCCCGAGGCGCCGGTCAGCGCGACGAGCGCGCCTGGCTTGAGGGTGAAGCTGACCTTGTCGGCGGCCGTCACCGCCGCGCCGCCATCGGTCCCGTAACGCTTGCTGACCTCGCGAAGCTCAACGGCCCCGCGAGGCTCACCGGCCGGGCGGGCAGGATCAGGGTGCGGCATGGCTCACTCCTGGGCAAGTAGCTGGGCGGCGGGCAGTCGGCGGAGCAGGTGTGCCGGAAGCAGCGCGGCCACGCAGGTCACCAGCACGCCGGCCACGGCCGCCGTGCCGGCCGCGGCGAACAGCAGCGCCGGAAGGTGCCCGGCGAACACCGCGGCGCCCGCCAGGCCGAGCCCGGCGCCAGTGACCGAGCCGGTGATCCCGGTCAGCGCGCCCTCCGTGATCACCAGGCGGCGCAGGGCCGCCTCCGGCCAGCCGAACGCGCGGATCGCCGCGAGCTCCGCCGCTCGTTCGGTCATGGAGATCAGCAGGGCGTCGGCGACCGCGAGTACGCCCAGGGCGATGGTCACCGCGACCGCGACGTAGTCCACGCCGCGCACCTGGACCGTCACGACGTCGCCGAGCAAGGTGCCGGTGACGGCGCCGCGGAACGCCACCGTGACCGCGATCAGCAGGGTCAGCGCGGCCACGCCGAGGGCGAGGCTGAGCGCCCCGGCGATCGTGCGCCCCGGCGTGCGGAGCACGTTCACCACGGCCAGGCCGGTGATCCCGGCTGGCTGGCGGGCGCGGCGCACGGCCAGCACCGGCGGCCGGACCGAGGCCACCGGGTCGGCACGGGCGGCCAGCCAGGCCGGTACCGCGCCGGCCGCGACCGCCAGCGCCATCGCAACCGGGATGGCCAGCGCCGCGCGGGCCAGGGAGGCGTGCAATCCCAGCACCGCGGCCAGCGGCGGCGACAGCAGCGCGCCCAGGATGCCCGCGGCCAGGCCGGTCAGCGCCGCCTCGCCGAGGACGGCGGCGAACAGCCGGGGCCGGGTCCAGCCCAGCGCCGCCAGCACCCCGAGCTCGGCCCGGCGGCCGTGGACCGCGGCGGTCGCCGAGTTGGCCACGAACAGCGCGCAGACCATCAGGATCAGCACGAACAGCGCCACGCTGCTGTGGTCGACCGCGTTCAGGATGCTGATCGCGACGCCCTTCTTGACCCAGTCCTCGGTGAGCAGGAGCGCGGGTGTGCCGAACTTCCCGGCCGGCACG
The DNA here is from genome assembly GCA_025934635.1 of Streptosporangiaceae bacterium. Next base: position 6,341 of record JAICWX010000197.1, read on the forward strand.
GCGATGGTGGTGGGCGCGGGGGAGGACCCGGCCACGATGTCCACGGTCAGGTGGGTGCGGAGCTCGATCTGCTCGGCGACCGTCTTGATCCGGTTGAGCGAGGCCGCGTTCGGTCCGGTTACTCCGGCGACCCGGACCCGGATCACGCTGACCGGGGCCTGCACTGTCCGCGCACTGTCCGTGTACAGGCTGTTCTCCAGCGCGGGCAGGGCCGCCAGCGTGGTGATGAGCTGCACCGGCTGGCTCACCAGGCCGCCCAGGTTGAGGCTGGGCAGCAGGTCCAGGCCGGCCAGCGCCTGCCTGCTCGCCGCGTTGGCCGGCGCGGTCGCCGTCGGCTGGTACGGCCCGAGCGGGACCCGGGACAGCGGGTCGAAGGCGCTGATCTTGGGTTGGCTGAAGGTTCCGGTCAGCACTGGCAGTGGCGGGCTCAGTAGCTGCGTCCCCCTGCCGGGCAGCAGCGTATGCCGCCGCAGTGTCCGGTACTGACTGCCGGCGTTGTCCATAGGCGGGAGGACGAAGGCGCCGTCGGACTCCCATACCGAGGCCGGGTTGCTGGCCGGGACGGGGGCCAGCTCGCCGTGGCCGGCTCGCCGGTAGCTCACCGGGCCGGCCGACCAGTACACGGAAAGAGCGTTGTCCAGGTGCTGGTGGAGGGGTCCTCTTAGGGTCCGCAGCAGGTACTGATACGCCTGCCTGGCGGTAATCGTCGTGCTGAGGACCGTGTGGCCGGCCTGCGTGGCGTCCTTGCTCATCGTGGCCGGGGCGAGCACCGGCGGCGCCGGGGGGGCGGCCAGTTCCCGGACCTGGGTCACCGATTCCTCCCCGATGCCGCTGGCCGCCGTGGCCAGCACCGGGAACTCGCCCCGCTTAACGAAAGGGGAGGTGGGGCTCAGGCTGTCGTAGTTCTCCGGCAGGTACTGGCCCGAGGTCACCGCGTGGTTGAGTCCGTCAAGCTGAGCCTCGGCCTGCGGGTCGACCGCGGCGATGAGCATCGGGAACTGCCAGCCGACGGCGAAACCCGCGTGCTTGTTCAGGTTTGGGTAGCTGAGCGTGCCCGGCGGGGTGCCGTCAGCGTTGATCTTCGACCAGCACCATGCTTTTGCCTGGGCGGCGAAGCTGAACGGGCCGGCCGTCGGCGTCACGGCCGGGCACGGCGTCGCCGTCGAGCCGTCCGGCCGTGACTCGCTGGTGGCGCCGTTATCGAAGCTGAAGCGGACCCGGTCCGGCGTGACGTAGACGTACGAGGCGGGCTGCGGGATCCGGGTGGCGCCGTTCGCGCTCACCCAGGTCGTGCTGACCCGGTAGAGCTGACGGCCGGGCCGGGCGACGTCGGCGGCGGGCAGCCAGACCGGGAAGCCGGCGTACATGAAGGTGTACCCGACCATGGCGACAGGCGCCGCCACCCGCACATCGCCGATCTTCTGGATCTGGTGCCACTGGGCCATGGTGATGCCGCCGTAGATGCCAGACAGGAAGTCCGGCTGGACGGTGCCGGTCGCCGACTCCAGGCTGCTCCGCGCCCCCGCCGGGCGGACCAGGACGTCGTAGGCGGGCTGGAAGTGTGCGTTCACCGTGCCGATAGTGCGGATCTGGGCGGTCCGGGCGGCGGCCGTGAGCACCGTGAACGCCGCGGTCGCGACCAGCATGCCGGCCAGCAGCGCCAGGGTGCGGCCGGACCGGAATCGGAGTTGCGACCAGGCGAGTCTCCCCACCGCACTACTCTGATCCTTACCTAGCGACTATGCAAGAGTGTTAGATAGTGACTAGGTAAGCGAGATCGCATCGTTACATCCGGCAGGAGAACGGTGACATGCCTCTTCATCACGCCGTGCTCGCGCTTATCGCGGCCGAGCCTGCCCATGGTTACGCGCTGAGGAGCAGCTTCGAGCAGGCGGTGGGCGAGCAGTGGGGACGGCTGAACATCGGTCACCTCTACCAGATCCTCGACCGCCTCGCCCGCGACGGCCTGATCGAGTCCGAGCGCCAGCCGCAGCCAGTCAAGCCGGACCGGCTGGTCCACCGGATCACCCAGGCCGGCCGGGCGGAGCTCGATCGCTGGCTCAGCGAGCCGAGCGTGCGCACCCGCGGCTACCGTGACGATTTCTTCCTCAAGGTGCTGGCCGCCGCCCAGGCCGGAGATCAGGCCACGCTGACCGCCGTGCTCCGGCGCCAGCGGGCGTACCTGCTCACCGAACTGCGAAGCCTGTCCGCCGCCAGGGCCGCCGCCTCCGGATCACCGGTAATGGCGCTGCTCATCAAGACGGCCGAGCTGCACGTTCGCGCCGACCTCGAGGTGGTCGACGCCGCCGAACACGACCTCGGCCCCGAAGCGCTCGCGACACTCCGGATCCCGGTATCACCCGCGGCCACACCCAACTCCCAGTCCAACCCAGCCTGATAACGGCCCCCGCTGCCGAACCGCCCCCGCCGCCGTAACTAACCGCCGCAGCAACGGCAGCACCTCGCGCCCCAGCAGTTCCACGCCTCCGGCATCCGTCAGCCCGTGCGGCCCGCCGAACTCGACCCGCCCCGCCCCGGCGTCCAGCACCCGCTGCGCCAGCCCCGCCACCTGGGCCGGCGTCCCGGAAAACGCGAACCGGTCCAGCACCTCGTCCGGAATGAGCGAACCCGCCTCGGCATCCCGCCCGACCGCGACCAGTTCCCTGACCCGCCCCGCGAACCCGGCCGGCAGCGAACTAGTCGAGTCCAGCTCCGCCACCACCGCCAGGTACTTAGCCACCTCCGCCCGCGCCCGCCGCCGCGCGGCCACGCCATCCCGGTCCACCACCGTCACCGCGCCCAGCACCACCCGGACCGCATCCGGAGACCGGCCGGCCGCCCGCGCCGCCGCCCGGACCCGGTCACGGATCAGCGCGGCCACCGCCGGATTAGCGCTCCCGCCCACCTTGATCTCATCGAAAACCTCCCCGGCCAGCGCCGCCCCCCGCGCCCCCCACGCCCCGAGCAGCAGCGGCGGCACCCGGGTCGGCCGCGATCCCCGCAACCGCACGCCCGGCGCCAGCCGGAACACCGGGCCCGCATACCCGCCCGCGTCACCCGACAGCAGCGCCCGCACGACCGCCGCCGCGTCCCGCAGGTACGCCAGCGGCCGCGGCTGCGCCACCCCGATCGCGTCCAGCCACGCCCCCCGGGCCAGCCCGAGGTACGTACGCCCCGGGGCAACCGCGTCCAGCACCGCCAGGCCAGCCGCGATCTCGTACGGATGCTGCGTGTACGGGTTGAGGCAGGCCGCCCCCAGCCGGACCCGCGACGTCGCCCGCGCCATCTCCAGCAGGGCCGGCAGCGGCGGCTGGTACAGCAGGTCCGCGAACACGCTGACCACGTCGAAACCGCAGGCCTCGGCCGTAGCCGCCAGCTCGCCGTAGCGCCCGGCCGGCTTGTCCGTCTGCCAGGCCAGGCCGATCTCGGACCGCGTCACGTCAGCTCCGATGAATCCATTTTCCGCCGAACGGTTCTGCTGATACGCATCACCAGCCGTTCCTCTGGATCTGGGCAGGCCACCAGGCTGTCGCGTTCCAGCCAGTCCGCCGCGGGCAGGTCTCGCTGCTTGGCGGGCAGCAGCGGCAGCGCGGCGGCCAGCGCGTACAGGCAGAAGTGGCCGCCGGGCGGCAGCCGCAGCTGCGAGCTGCGGGTCAGCTCGATGTAATCGCCCACGGCCAGGCCGCAGACCGGGCGCCCCTCGATCGAGTCGACGGTGATCCGCAGGTCCCAGAGTTCCATGTCGGGCTCGCTCACGCATTCGCCTCCTGAAGAGCCGGCAGCACCCGTTCCCCCAGCAGGCGCACGGCCGCCACCGGGTCGGGGCCGAGCGGCGGCCCGAACGACAGGTGCCTCGCGCCGAGCTGGGTCAGGGTCCGGCAGCGGGCCAGCACGTCCGCTACGTCCCCGGCCACGCCGAGGGACAGCATCCGGTCGTCGATGAACGCGGCCGCGGCTCGTCCTCGCTGGGCTAGTTCGGCGGCGGGGGCGAAGTCCTGCGGCCGCAGCCCGGTCTCGGCCAGCACCGCCGCCGGGATCGACGGGCCGTAGTAGGCCAGCTTCTCGGCCAGCGCCGCCCGGGCCGCCGCCCCGTCATCCGAGACCGACACCCAGAAGCAGGCGGGCAGGTCGACGTCGCGCGTCCCGCCGCCCGGCCGCGCGGCCCCGGCCAGCACCAGCGGGCGCACGGTGGCGTAGCGCTCGGGCGGGTACAGCAGCGGCAGCACCCCGTCCGCGTGCCGCCCGGCCATCGCGAGCATCTTCGGCCCCATGGCGCCGACGTAAACCGGGACCGGCCGTTCTACCGGAAACCGGAGCACGCTGTCCGGACCGAACCACTCCGGCAGCAGCGACCGGTCCACGTCCCCGTGCCCCAGCAGGGCGCGCAGCACCACCACCGCCGTCCTGGTCACCGCCAGCGGCCGCGGCCGGGTCAGCCCGGCCCAGCCCAGGAACTGCACCGCGCCCGCGCCCAGGCCCAGCGCGAACCGCCCGCCACTGACCTCCTGCGCCGTCGCCGCGGCCATGGCCAGCTCGCTGACGTGCACCGAATACGGGTTCATGACCGCGATGCCCAGGCCGATCCGCGTCGTCCGGGCGGCCAGCGCCCCGGCCAGCACCGGCGCGGACCGCAGGAACAGGTCATTGGAGAACCACAGCTGGCCGAACCCGGCCTCCTCGGCCGCCTGCGCCAGCGCGAGCAGTTCGGCGAACGGCAGGTCGTTGTTGACCCGGACCGAGAACATCACGGCTCGACCACCGCCATGGCCTCGATCTCGACCAGGAAGCCGTGCCCGATCAGGGCGCCCACGTAGAGCATGGTGTTGGCGGGCCTGACCGCGCCGAGCACCTCACGGTGGACCCGCGCGGCCTGCTCCCAGCTGGCACCCGGGGCGAGATAGACACTCGTTCGGACAATGTCTTCCAGTCCCGCCCCCAGCGCGGTCAGTGCCTCCTCGACCCGGGCCAGGCAGGCGCGGGCCTGGGCACCGGTGTCGCCGGGGTGCAGCGCGGCCCCGTCCGGGCCGGTCGCGGTGGTCCCGCTGACCGTCACCACGTTCCCGCGGCGCACCGCCCGGCTGTAGCCGGCCTGCTCCTGCCAGGCGGCGTCGTCGGTGAAGTGCTGCGTCACGCCGCGTCGTCCCTGACCGTCAAGCCGCCCTGCACGACGAGCGAGATTGTCCGCATCGCTTCGAGGTCGTCCAGCGGGTCGGCCGCCACCGCGACAAGGTCGGCCGCGTAACCGGGCCTGATCTGCCCGACGTGACCGCCGATGCCGCACAGCGCGGCGGCGTTCACCGACGCGGTGCGCAGGCTCTCGAGCGGGGACAGCCCGGCCTCGGCCAGCAGGAGCAGCTCGTACACCGCGGCCGGCGTGCCGTCGACCGGGTCACCGGGCGGGATGTCGGTGCCGTTGACCAGGGTGACGCCGGCCCGGATGGCGCGCCGGACGCTGGCCAGGTGCTCCTCGCCCGCCGCCAGGTGGCGCTCGATCGAGGGTTCGGGGAACCCGGTGGCCCGCATCCACGACTCGGACCGCGTCACGCACAGGGTGGGGGTGACGAAGATGCCCGGCCGGGCCAGCCGGGCGGCGGTCTCGTCGTCGAGTGAGTAGATGTGCTCGAAGCAGCGCACGCCCTGCGCCAGCGCCTGCTGGATCACCCGGGTGCCGCCGGAGTGCGCCACCACGTACGTGTCGTGCTCGTCCGCGGCCCGGACCACGGCGCCGATCTCGCCGTCGGTCATCTCCGGGCGCCAGAGATCCTCGCCCGCGCGGTTCAGGCCGCCGCTGATGAAGACCTTCACGTGGTCGGCCCCGGCCGCCAGCTCGGCCAGCGCGGCCAGGTAGAACTCCCGCTCGCCGGACGCGTAGGCGCAGCCGCCGCCAGCGCCGTGGCCGTCCGGGGCGGAGACGGCCCGGCCCGCGCCGAGGATCCGCGGCGCCGGGTACCAGCCCCGCTCCACCGCGGTGCGGAGTAGCAGGTCGGCACGGTTCTGCTCGTGCACGCAGCGGATGGTGGTGATCCCCGCCCGCAGCGCCGCGGTGGCCCGGCTGGCCGCCCGGTAGGCGGTGAGCGCGGGATTCTCGTTCTCGTCGACGTCGCCGAACACGATCGACAGGTGGGTGTGGCAGGAGATCAGCCCGGGCAGCAGCCACCGGCCGCCCACGTCGACGACGCCGCCGTCAGCGGCCCCGGACCGCCCGGATGGCCCCGATTCAGGCGGCCCCAAGCCCGGCGGCCCCAAGCCCGGCGGCCCCAAGCCCGGCGACCCCAAGCCCGGCGGCCCCAAGCCCGGCGGCGGAGCCATGACGACCTGCGCCACCGTCCCGTCCGGCGCCGTCTCCACGGCCCGCCCGCGTAGCCGTTCACCTGTCGCCACATCGACCACATTGGCATTCACGAACCACATCAGGCCGAGGCTCCAGAAGTGCGAGCCCTGACCTCACAGGCGATCTCGCGCCCCGCCACCAAGGCCAGGCTCTGATCCCGCTCCCGGCAGCTGTCCTCGGCGATCGGGCAGCGCGGGTGGAACCGGCAGCCGGACGGCGGGCTGGCCGGGTCGGGCACGTCGCCGGGCAGGTCGGCCGGGAGGACGCCGGCCCCGTCGGCGTGCGGGATCGCGGCCACCAGCGCCTCGGTGTAGGGGTGCCGCGGATTCCCCCAGACGGTCGCGGTGTCGCCGATCTCGACGATCCGGCCCAGGTACATGACCGCGACCCGGTCGGCGACCTGCCGGACCACCGACAGGTCGTGGGAGACCAGCACCAGGCCCAGCCGGGCGTCGTCGACCAGGCCGCCGAGCAGGTTGGCGATCTGGGCCTGGGCCGACGCGTCCAGCGCGCTGATCGGCTCGTCGGCGATCAGGCAGGACGGCTCGGCCACCAGCGTCCGGGCGATGGCGATCCGCTGCCGCTGGCCGCCGCTGAACTCGTGCGGGTAGCTGTGGGCGGCGGTGGCCGGCAGCCCGACCCGGTCCAGCAGCTCGGCCGCGCGCTTGAGGCCGTCGGCGTGGCTGCCGCCGCCGAGCCGGACGCCGTCCGCGATGATCTCCCCGACCTTGCGGCGCGGGTTGAGCGACTCGTACGGATCCTGGAAGACCATCTGCAGGCCGCGCAGGTACCCCGGCCGGCGGCGCCGCCGCAGCACGGTGACCTCCCGGCCCTCGAAGGCGACTGTGCCCCCGGCCAGCGGCTCGAGCCCCACCGCGGCCCGGGCCAGCGACGACTTGCCGCAGCCGGACTCGCCCACCAGGCCGACGATCTCGCCGCGGGCGACGGTCAGGTCGACCCCGTCGACGGCGCGGACCCGCTGTCCCCGCCGCCCGTACTCCACCGCGACGTTCTTGATCTCGAGAACGGTCTCGCTCATACGCTCACCCGGAGCGGGTCGGGCGGACAGGCCAGCAGGTGACCGGGGGCGATCCCGGCCGGCTCGGGCCGTTCGGTGGCGCACGACGGCTCGGCGTACTGGCAGCGCGGGTGGAACGGGCAGCCGTCCGGGACGCGGCCCAGGGACGGCGGGCTGCCGCCGATGGGCACCAGCGGGGCGGCCCTGTCCTTGGAAGACGGCGCCTCCGGGTGGGGGAGCGCGTCGAGCAGGCCCCTGGTGTACGGGTGGCGCGGCTGGGTGAGCAGGTCCGCGGTCGGGCCGGCCTCGGCCAGCCGCCCGGCGTACATCACGGCCAGCCGCCCGGCGGTAGCCGACATGACCCCGAGGTCGTGGGTGATCACGATGACTGCCATCCCGCGTTCGCGGCACAGCCGGTCGAGCAGCCGCAGGATGCCCGCCTGGACGGTGACGTCGAGGGCGGTGGTCGGCTCGTCGGCCACCAGCAGCCGCGGCTCGGCCGCCAGCGCGACCGCGATCGCGATCCGCTGCCGCATGCCGCCGGAGAACTGCCCCGGGTAGGAGCGCAGCGCCTGCTCCGGGTCGGGGATGCGCACCGTTTCCAGCAGCGCGGCCGCCCGGATGCGGGCCTCGGCCTTGTCTATCCCCAGGTGGTGCCGCATGTGCTCGGTCAGCTGGGTGCCGACCGGCAGGATCGGGTGCAGCGCGGTGGCCGGGTCCTGGGACACCATCGCGATCTGCCGGCCGCGGACGTCCCGCAGCTGCCGGGGCGACAGCGCGGTCAGCTCGGTGCCGTCCAGCCGGATCGAGCCGGTGACCCGCGCTCCGGGCGGCGCCATCCCGAACAGGGACAGCGCCGTGATCGTCTTGCCGCTGCCGCTCTCCCCGGCGATGCCCATGATCTCGCCCGTGTCCACCGCGAACGACAGGTCGTCGACGGCCTTGTGGTAGCCGGACCGGGTCGGCAGGGCCACGCTCAGGCCCTCGACCTCGAGCAGCTTGCCCGTCATAGGCGCCCCTTCACAGGCGTACCGCCCGGGCCGTGCGCGGGTCGAGCATGTCGCGCAGCGCGTCGCCGATGAAGTTGAACGCCAGCACCACGGTCAAGATGGCCAGGCCGGGGAACATGCCTACCCACCAGTCGTTGAAGTTCTGCGTCCCCTCGGCCACCATCGCGCCCCACTCCGCGGTGGGCGGCTGCGCGCCCAGGCCGAGGAACGACAGCCCGGACAGCAGCAGCACCGCGTTGCCGATGTCCAGCGCGGCCAGCACCAGCACCGGGCCGGCCGCGTTCGGCCGGATGTCGGTGAACAGCACCCGCAGGCCGGACGCGCCCAGCATCCGGCTCGCCACCACGTACTGAGCCGACCGGGCGGACAGCACCAGGCTCCTGACCAGGCGGGCATAGGACGGCCAGGACACCACCACCACCGCGATCACCGCGTTGCGCAGCTGCGGTCCCAGGGCGGCCGCCACCGCCAGCGCGAGGATGATGCCGGGGAACGCGAACACCAGGTCGGCCACCCGCATCAGCACGTTGTCCACCCAGCCGCCGAAGAAGCCGGCCACCCCGCCGACGATCGCGCCGATGATCATGGCCGCCGCGATCAGGATCACTGCCAGCGGCAGCGTGATCCGGGCGCCGGACAGCACCCGCGAGAACACGTCCCGGCCCAGCTCGTCGGTGCCGAACCAGTGCGCACCCGACGGCCCGGCCAAGATGGTGAACTTCTGCGCCAGCGGGTTGTCCGGGGCGATCAGCGGGGCGAAGATCGCGATCACCGCCCAGGCGGCGATCACCGCCAGCCCGGCCAGCGCCAGCGGCCGCCGCCACGGCGGCGGGGCGAGCGCGCGCCGCGGCCGCCGGGAAAGCAAGGACCGTCCGGTCATGAGAGCCTGATCCGCGGGTCGATGACGCCGTAGAGCAGGTCGACGACGAGGTTGACCACGATGTAGACCAGCGCCACGAACAGGCTCACGCCCATGATCGCGGGCAGGTCCAGGTTGACCGCGCTGCGGTAGGCGTACTGGCCCACCCCGGGCCAGGAGAAGATGTTCTCCACCAGCACGGTGCCGGACAGCAGGCTGCCGAACGCCACCCCGGCCACGGTGATGATGGACACCAGGGCCGGGCGCAGCACATGCCGCAGGATCACCACGTGCTCGGGCAGCCCCTTCAGCCGCGCGGCCCGCACGTAGTCGTTCCCCATGATCTCCAGCATCGACGCGCGGGTGAACCGGGTCAGCATGCCGACGGTGTAGATGGCCAGCACCAGGCCGGGCAGCAGCAGGTGCCGCAGCGCCGACCAGAACAGGGTCCACTGCCCACCCAGCGCCGCGTCGACGGTGAACATCCCGGTCAGGTGGTGCGGAGCACCCTGCGTCGGATCGAGGCGGCCGCCGCCCGGCAGCCAGCCGAGCTTGAAGAACAGCAGGTAGAACGCCACCAGCGCGATCCAGAAGACCGGCATGGACACGCCGCCGAGGCTGACCACCCGGATCAGGTGGTCCGGCCACCGGTCCCGGTACATGGCGGCCACGATGCCCAGCCCGATCCCGATCACCAGCGACACGACGATGGCGAACAGCGCCAGCTCGATCGTGGCCGGGACGTACTCCTGCAGGTCGGTCAGGACCGGGCGGTGGCTCTGCTCGGAGATGCCCAGGTTCCCGTGCACCAGGTTCTTCAGGTACAGCCCGTACTGCACCGGCAGCGGCCGGTCCAGGCCGTACTGGTGCCTGAACGCGGCCACCGCGGCCGGGTCGCCGATGGCCCGCTGGCCCAGGTTGGCGGCGGCCGGGTCGCCCGGCACCAGGTGGGTCAGCACGAACGCGACCAGCGTGATGCCGACGCACAGGACCAGGCCGGTGCCGAGCCGCTGCAGCAGGAACCGGCGCAGGTCATGCTGCCGCCGGCCCTTCGGGCGTACCCGACC
>JAICWX010000122.1 GCA_025934635.1 Streptosporangiaceae bacterium
ACATAACGATGCCGCGCGGGCCGCTGCGCGCGGCGTTGTGGGTCTCCTCGGTCATGTGCGCCGACGCGTCGAACCCGGTGAGCGTGTACTGGGCCAGCAGCAGGCCGAGCAGCAGCACGTAGAACGTGCTGTTCCAGCCGGTGTTGTTGACGATGTGGCTGAACACATAGCTCGCCGACGCGTGCTTGGACGGCGCGAAGGCCAGTACGGCCACGATGATCAGCACGCCGATGACGTGCCACCAGACGCTGATGTCGTTGAGCAGCGCGACCAGCTTGATGCCGAACTGGTTCATCAGCCCGTGCACGAACAGCACGACGGCCAGGATCAGGATCGTCACCCAGTGCGCGGTGCTCACGCCCCACATCAGGTTCAGGAACGCGTTGATGAAGAACGCGCAGCCGAAGTCGATGCCCGCCGTGACCGCGACCTGGCCGAGGAAGTTGAACCAGCCGGTGAACCAGGACCAGGCCGGGCCGTTCTTCCGGGCCAGCTTGGCCGACCAGTAGTACAGGCCGCCCGCGGTGGGGAAGCTGGAGCAGACCTCGGCCATGGCCAGCCCGACCATCAGCGTGAACACGCCGACGATGGGCCAGCCCCAGACGATGATGCCGGGGCCGCCGGTGTTCATGCCGTATCCGTACAGGGTCAGGCAGCCGGACAGGATCGAGATGATCGTGAACGAGACGGCGAAGTTGGAGAACCCGGACATCCGCCGCATGAGTTCCTGTGCGTAGCCGAGCTCGTGCAGGCGTTGCTCGTCCTCGCTCGCCGTCGAGGCGGCGGCAATAGGGTCGGCCATGCGATCTCCCTAGGGGAACCAGCACATATGGATGAATGCGATCCATTGAATGAACGTATTCACCCACTGCGCCAGGGAGTGTGTCAAGAGTTGCGGCAGCGGCGTTACATGCCTGCTACGCGGCTGTTACGCCGTCTCGCGGAGGAAGCCGCGCAGGAGAGCAGCCGTGCCGGCCACGTGTTCCTCCATCGCCCGCCGGGCGCGCTCGGGGTCGCCTGCCAGGATCGCGCGCACGATGGCGGCGTGCTGGTCGTTCGCGTGCTCCAGGTTGCGCTGGAGCATGGGGATGGCGTTGAGCAGGTCGACCAGCTGGACCCGGGCCTCGACCACGCTCGCGGTCAGCATCGGCGAGCCCGCCGCGTCGGCGATGGCCAGGTGCAGCCGGGTGTCGGCCGGCCGGTAGCCGGCCGGGTCGCAGGCGTTCACGGCGGCCAGGCACTCGGCCAGGTTCTCCCGGTGCTCCATGGTCAGGCTGGCCCGGGCCGCCATCTCGGCCGCGCCGGTCTCCACCACCCGGCGGAACGTCAGCGCGTCGTCGAGCTGGGTGCCCATGATCCGGGCGGCCCTGGTCAGCTCGTCGTGCACCATCGGCTCGGGCTGGCGCAGGATGAACGTGCCGCCGAACCGGCCGCGCTTGGTCTCGACGTACCCAGCGGCGGCCAGTTCGCGCAGCGCCTCGCGGAGGGTAATCCGGCTGATGCCCAGCCTGCGGGTCAGTTCCCGTTCCGGCGGCAGCCGGTCACCCGGTGCGTAAACGCCCAGCTTGACCCCTTCGAGCAGCCGCTCGACGGTCTCCTCGAAGGCGTTCCCCGTCCGCACCGCACGGAAAACCGCCGCGGTAATAGCGGGCGATCCTCCCGGCACGGGCTTGGCTCCTGAGCAACAAAGGCGTCGCCACTTTTAGCGACGTAATGCAGAAAGACTAGATCATAGGCGCAAGCACCGTGTTGCGGGCGGCCGCCCGTTCGGCCGCCGCGCTCACCAGGGCGCCGAACACGCGCAGGTCGCTGCCCTGCTCAGGGTGCCACTGCACGCCCAGCAGGAAGCCGGAGAAACCGTCGAGCTCGGACGGCCCGGCCTCGACCGCCTCGATCGTGCCGTCCTGCTCCCAGGCCACCGCCTTGAGCCCGTCGCCGAGCAGGTCGACCGACTGGTGGTGCTTGGTCGGCACCTCGAAGACGTCGCCCCCGGTCAAGATGGTGGCCAGCGTGCTGTCCGGGCTGATCCGCACGTGGTGCAGGCCGAACCCGCCCGGCGGCCCGTCGTGCCGCTCGTGCCCCTTCAGGTCGGGCACGTGCTGGTGCAGCGTGCCGCCCCGGCAGACGTTCAGGACCTGCATGCCGCGGCAGATGGCGAGCAGCGGCACCCCCTGCCGCAGCGCATGGCTGGTGACAGCGAGGTCCCAGGTGTCCCGGGCCGTCACGGGAACCTGCGTCCGCGGGTGCCGGGCCGCGCCGTACCGGACCGGGTCGATGTCCGGCCCGCCCGTGACCACCAGGCCGTCCAGGCCCGCGACGGTGGCGCTGGCCTCGTCGTCGTCGCCGCCCGGCGGCAGCAGCACCGCCCGGCCGCCGCTGCGCCGTACCGAGTCCACGTACACATAGGGAAGGACTGCGGCCCGGGCCGACCAGTTACGCCAGGACGCTTGATCCTCATATGTGGTTATGCCAATAACCGGCGTCATAGTTCCCCTTTGAACTGCCCCTCCGTGGCGCCGCTACCCCAGATAACCCAGGAAAACCAAAATCCTTTATTCCAAACGGGATGACGGTTCCCTGGTCACTTTCCGTGCTCGCGACCGCGACGCTGACGTTGTGACGGGTGACGGTATTGGGAGTCAGGTTAGCAGTGTTTCATCCGGTGTTCCGGATGATCATCCAAGTAACAACCTGTGCTTGCAGGATAATCGATTGTATGGCCGTGATCGGTGGTTCGCGTGACGAACAGAGAAAACGGTGACTGAGAGTTAGTTTGGAGTACCCTGAGCGGGTCTGCCCCAAGTTAACCTGGTTCGTTCTCAGTTCGTAAGGAGTTCACGGGCCCGGGCCTGGTGATCCGGCCAGCAGGGGAAGTGATGCTCGACCGGATCCGCGACGAGCCGTTCCATCGCCGCCCGGGTGACCTCGTTGTCCGGGGTGTAGACGACCATCCGGGTACCGGGCGTGGCCTGCACCGCGAAGCTGGTGGAGGTCATCTCCAGGTGCGGGTACAACGGATGCCGGAACACCTTGCGGTAGTACGGCGGGTGGGCCACGTCCTGGGTGGCCCACATGGCCGCGAACTCCGGGCTGGCCGCCTCGAGCCGCCGGATGAAGGCGGTCCAGGCCGGGTCGCCGACGTGATGCCCGTAGGCCGCGCGCAGCTGGGCCACCATCGCCGCCCGCTGGTCCTCCCGGTTCTCGATGACGTTGCAGCACTCGGCCCGGGAGAAGCAGTACAGCAGCGTGTTCCGGGCCGCGGGCGCGACCTGGGTGGTGCGCGGGAACAGCACCGCGTGGGCCGCGTTCCAGGCCAGGATGTCGAACCGCTCGGTCACCACGAAGGCCGGCATCGGGTTCAGCCCGTCCAGGATGACCTGGACCGGCGGCGGCAAGTGCGAGCCGGCCTGATCGGGCGGCGCCATGTCCGGCACCTCGGCCAGCTGGAACAGGTGCTGGCGCTCGGTCGTGTCCAGCCGCAGCGTCCGGGCCACCGCCTCGAGCACCTGGACGCTGGCCCGGATCGGGCGTCCCTGCTCCAGCCACGTGTACCAGGTCACGCCGACCCCGGCCAGCTGTGCCACTTCCTCGCGGCGCAGCCCGGCCGTCCGCCGCCGCGATCCGCCCGGCAGCCCGACATCCTCCGGCGTGACCCGCTCCCGGCGGCTCCGCAGGAAAGCCGCCAGCTCGCTCCGCCGCAGCGTGATGGCGTTCCCCCGGGTCCCCCCGTGGCCATTCGGCTCGCCCATGTTCACATCCTGCCCGAGTCTCCGGCCTGGTTCCAGGTGGTGTCAGTACCAGGATAACCAGTGTCTAGGTACCTGGATAAGAATGGCATCAGGCTGGATGCATGACCAACATCTTGACCCGTGACTCCCGCGGCGGCCTGGGCTCCGGCTTTCCTGACGGCCGCGAGCGCCCGGTGCGTCCCGGTCTTGTCCTCGCCGTCGTCCTCATCGGGCAGTTCATGGCCGTGCTCGACGCCTCCATCGTCAACGTCGCCGCCCCCTCGATCCACGCTCACCTGGGCGCCTCGGGCGCCGGCCTGCAGCTCGTGGTGGCCGGCTACACCATCACCTACGCCGTGCTGCTGGTGACCGGCGCCCGGCTGGGCGACATCATCGGCCACCGCCGGGTGTTCCTGGCCGGGCTCGTCCTGTTCACGCTGGCCTCGCTCGGCTGCGGGCTGGCCGGCACCACCGGCCTGCTGGTCGCCCTGCGCTTCGTTCAGGGGGCGGGCGCCGCGGTGATGATCCCGCAGGTGCTGAGCCTGATCCAGCGCACCCACGCGGGGCCGGCCCGGGCCCGCGCGATGAGCCGGTACTCCGCGGTGCTGGCCGGCGGCGCGGTGGCCGGCCAGCTGGCCGGCGGCCTGCTCATCAGCGCCAACCTGTTCGGCTCGGACTGGCGGCCGGTGTTCCTGGTCAACGTGCCCGTCGGCGTGATCCTGCTGGCGGTCGGCGCCCGGGCCCTGCCGCACGGCCAGGGCGAGCCCGGCCGGACCCTGGACCTGCCCGGCCTGGCCCTGCTGACCCCGGCCGTCCTCGCGCTCGTCCTCCCGCTGGTGCTCGGCCAGCCCGAGCACTGGCCGGCCTGGGGCTGGATCGCGATGGCCGCCAGCGTGCCGCTGGCCGTCGCCTTCGCCGCCGCCGAACGGCGGGCGGCCCGGGCCGGCGGTACCCCGCTGATCCCCGGCCGGGTGCTGCGGGTCCCCGGCGTGCCGGTGGCCATCGCCGCCCTGTTCACGGTCATGACCGTCTTCAGCGGGTTCTTCTTCACCCTCGCGCTGCACCTGCAGGACGGCCTGGGCTACTCCCCGCTGCGGGCGGGCCTGACCTTCGCCCCCGCCGCGGTGACCTTCGCCCTGGTCAGCCTGAACTGGCGGCGCCTGCCGGCCCGGTCGCACGGCGCCGTGATCATCGGCGGCTTCGTCCTGTTCGCGGCCGCGATGGCCGGCCTGGCCTGGGCGGTACGCGACGGCGGCACCGGCGCCGTCGGCATCTGCCTGCTCGGCGCGGTCAGCGGGGCCGGGATGGCAGCCGCGTTCAGCCCGTTGATGACCCGGGTCCTGCTCCGGGTCCCGGTCGAGCTAGCCGCCGACGCCACCGGCGTCGTCGTCACCGTCAACCAGCTCGGCCTTCTCGTCGGCGTCGCCACCTTCGGCACCCTCTACCTCAACCTGGCCGGCCACCTGCCGGCCGCCGCCCCCGGCGCCCTCCCTGGCCCCGCCGCCCTAGCCGCCTTCCGCCACGCCTCCGCCCACGCCGAATCGCTCACCTTCCTAGCCCTAGCCGCCCTGGCCATCATCGGCGTCGCCCTCTCCGTCACCCACCTGATCGAACGCCGCGCGACCCCCGACTAACCCGGTCCCGCCGACCCCAAAGCCTGCGAGATCGTGGGTATTTACCCCCCGTTTCTGAGGAGTAAATACCCACGATAATTCGTGAAAGCGAATCTGGGTCCGAATCATCGCGACGGGAGAAGCCCGGGCAGGGGCACGTCCAGGTTGCTCGGGTACATTCGGGGCTGCGGAAAGGAGTGGCGATGGCCATCGTGGTGCTGGTGCTCTGGCTGTTCACCGCCGGAGCCGGGTTCTCCCTGCTGATATCCAGCAACCTCGGCCGCTCCCGCCCCTCGTGCGACAACACTCCCGCACCGGCCACAGTCGCGGCCCCTTCCTCGCTGGCCGCCCCTGCCACATCGGCCGCCTCTGCCTCACCCGCCGCCCCTTCCTCGCCGGCCGGGCAGGCGCCGGCCGCGTCGAAGCGGGAACTGCGGCGGGCGGCGCGGCACCGGTTCGATCCGCCGTCGCTGACCGCGGCCAGGCAGACCCCGATGGTGCCAGGACTGCGGTCGCTGCTGGAGTTCTCGCACCCGGCCCTGGCCATCACCGGCCTGGCTTTCTGGCTGGGCTTCACGCTCGTGCACAACCGCGCGCTCGGCTGGATCGCGTTCGGCCTGGTGACGGCGACGGTATGCCTGGGGCTGACCTGGTTCACGGCGAACGCCCGGGCGGCGCGGCGCCGGGACCGGGACGAGCCCGCCCCCTCGTTCGGCATCCGTCTTGTCGTCCTGCACGGCGGGGCCGCCGCGGTGACCTTCGTGCTGGCCGCCCTGACCGCCGTGGTCCTCAGCCATTAGGGCCGGGCGGGCGGCCACGCGAAAGTGGCCAGTGCACCCGACCGCCTGCACGGATAGGGGGAGACGAGCGACCACTGAGCCTGGGAGCGTCTGGATTATTGACTCAGTGATCTCGGCCGTCGTGTGCACTGACCACTACCCATGACTACGAGCGGCGGCTCGTGCCGGCTCACCTGGAAAGCCCGTGTAAGCAGTCGGTAAGAAATTCCTCCCCCGGAGTTGAACCGATGCCCGCCGAGGGACGGTTACATGGACAAGTAGTCCTGTAGACGATCTTGTTCGTGCTGGCCGGCAAGCGGACGGGAGCCCCCGAGCCCTGGAAACCCCGAAGACCCCGGAAAGCCTGGCCCCCCAGGAGATCCCGGAAGATCCGGATTCCCCGGAATCCGCGGCGACCCCGGGGCTCCTCGAAGGCGAGCCGTTCCCGGAGGATCGCGAGCCCGCGGACGATCCGGATCCGGAAGCCGCGGAAGCTCCCGAGCCCCCAGCCAGCCCCGAGCCCCCAGCCAGCCCCGGGACCGCCGGGGAGGCCGGATCCGAGGCACCTCGGCGATCGCCAGAAACGCCGAGAGTGCTGCGGCTTCCGCCGGGCATCAGCAGGCGGCGAGTGCTTTCCCTGCTCGGCGCCGGCACCGGAGCGCTGCTGGCCGGACAGGCCCTGGCCGGCGACGGGATCCCCCCGGCCGCCAGCGCCCCCGCGGTGTTCCGCAGTGAGCCGCCCCAGCCCAGCGGCTACGCCCCCGACGGCACCGCGGGCCGCGCCGCCGCGTTCCCGCTGAACAAGGTGAGCCTCCTCGACGGCCCCTTCCGCCTGAACCAGGCCAGGAACACTGCCTACCTCCTGTTCCTCGATCCCGAGCGGATGCTCCGCTCCTTCCGCCTCAACTACGGCGAGCCCTCGACCGCCGAACCCCTTGGCGGCTGGGAGAAGCCGGACTCGCTGATCCGCGGTCACATGACCGGTCACCTGCTGTCCGGCCTGGCGCTGACCTACGCCAACACCGGCGACGAAGCCGCCCGGACCCGCGGCCGCTACCTGGTCAGCCAGCTCGCCGCCCTCCAGGCCAAGGCAAAAGACGCCGGCTTCCATCCCGGTTACCTGTCCGGCTTCCCCGAGCACTACTTCGACCTGCTCGAGCAGGGCAGCGGCCCGATCTGGTCGCCGTACTACATGATCCACAAGTACCTGGCCGGGATGATCGACCAGTACCAGCTGGCCGGCGACCAGCAGGCCCTGGGCGTCGCGATCAAGCTGGCCGACTGGGTGGAGTGGCGCACGAACCCGGCGAGGATCTCGTACGACCATATGCAGGCGGTGCTGAACACCGAGTTCGGCGGCCTGCCCGAGGCCCTGGCCAACCTCTACACGATCACCGGCCGGGAGCGCTACCTGGCCACCGCGCAGCGCTTCTACCACGCCGCGGTGCTCGATCCCCTGGCCGCGGGCGAAGACAACCTGCCCGGCCTGCAGGCCAACGTGACCACCCCCAAGATCATCGCCTGCCTGCGGATGTGGGAGGAGACCGGCAGCGGCACGTACCGCGACATCGCCCGCAACTTCTGGGACATCGTTACCGGCCATCACGTGTACGTCATCGGCGGGGTGGGCAACTACGAGCACTTCCAGCAGCCCGACACCGTAGCCGCCCAGCTGTCCAACTTCACCTGCGAGAACTGCGTCAGCTACAACATGCTCAAGCTGACCCGGCTGCTCCACTTCCACCAGCCGCAGCGGGTGGACATGCTCGACTACTACGAGCGCACGCTGCTCAACCAGATGCTGGGGGAGCAGGACCCCGCCTCGCCGCACGGCTTCAACTGCTACTACACCGGCCTGTCGACGGGCGCCTACAAGCGCCAGCCGCTCAACTACTTCCCGCAGGGCAACCCGGGTATCTACGCCACCGACTGGGACACCTTCACCTGCGACACCGCCAGCGGCGTAGAGACCCAGGCCAAGTTCGCCGACACCATCTACAGCCGGGACGAGGACGGCGTCTACGTGAACCTGTTCGTCCCGTCCGAGGTGAACCTGGGAGACATCACGCTCAGGCAGGACACCAGGTTCCCCGACGACCCGGTCGTCCGGCTGTCGGTGGCGTCCGGCGCCGCCACCCTGACGCTGCGGGTCCGGGTGGCGAAGTGGGTGGCCAAGCCGCCCGTGGTCCGGCTCAACGGCGCGCCGGTCACGGGCCTTGCCGGCGCCTGGCCGAGCGGCTGGATCACGCTGCGGCGGCACTGGCGGGCGGGCGACCGGCTCGAGATCACCCTGCCGATGCAGCTAGCCGTCGAGCCGACCCCCGACCATCCGGAGGTGCAGGCGCTGACCTACGGCCCGGTCGTCCTCAGCGCCGTCCACCCCCGCAACCCCGGCATGCTCACCCCGCAGCTCGAAATGGACTCGATCAGCCAGACGTCCGCCCCCCAGCTGACCTTCAACGCCGTCGCCAACCACCAGCCCGTCCACCTGCTTCCCATCGCCCGCGCCGCCCACGAGTACTACACCACCTACTTCCAGATGACCTGACCACGCCGACCAGGAGCCGCCGCGCCCGCCGACTGCCGCTTCCAGTCACCTGCGGCCGCCCCTGTAACGACATCGATGCTCCATCAATGTCGTCCCAGCAGCATCGATGCTCCATCGATGCCGTTTGTGCCGACTCCCGAGACGTCCCAGCTGACATCAGGCGCCCCACAGGCAGCACCCGTAGCTCAACGAGTGTAGTCTCAAGATCCGGGAGGTCACCATGCCCGCGAAGCAGCTGACCAGGACCCGGCAGCGGAACCCGCGCGGCCAGGGCGAGCGGCTGCGCGACGACATCATCGAGGCGCTGACCCTGGCGACCGTGAACCACCTGTTCGCCGAGCTGATCAAGCGGCAGGACGCCCTCACCGAAACCGGTGCCCGTGCACGGGTGCTGGCCGGGGCCATGGTCTACTGCGAGTTCGGCCTCGCATCTCCCGCTCCAAGTTCCCCTGGCCCCCGCTCGAGCAGACCGTGCTCACCGCGGTCGGCGCCCTGCTCGACGCGGCCACCCCCGAAAACCTTTGACCCGAACGAGCGAAGTTGACTGCCCCGGTACCCCCGCGAGCCAAAGGGCGCCGGCGCTGTCTGGACTGAGGAGCGAGGAGCTTGCGACGAGTGACGAGGGAAGGCAGCGCCTCAAGGGCGCCCGGAGGCGAGCGGGAAAACACTGACGTGACCCGGCTGACGCCTTCCCCGCCGGTCACCGTGACCGACGCCGCCGAGGCGATCCAGGCCTGCTACGGCCTGGCCGGGAACCTGACCCGGCTCCCCGGCGAAGCCGACGACAACTTCCTCCTGGACAACGGAGGAGCGCGGTACGTCGTCAAGTTCGCCCACCTGCGCGCCGATCCCGCCGTCGTCGGCGTCCAGGTGAGGGTCCTGCGGCACATCGAGGCGGCCGCGCCCGCGCTGCCGGTGCCGCGGGTCCTGATTCCGCTCGAACCGGCCGCTGACGGGGAGCCGTGGACAGTAGTACCCGACGGCCCGCTGCGCGGCCGGGTGGTGCACGCCCTCGGCTACCTCGACGGCCGCCTGCTCCGCTCGGTCCCCGCCGGCCCGCCGCTGCGCCGCGCCATGGGCGCCACCCTGGCCGAGCTCGGCCGGGCCCTGCGCGGCTTCGACGACCCGCTGGTGCACCGGCCGCTGCTATGGGACCTCGCCCAGCTACCCCAGCTCCGCCCGCTGGCCGCCGAACGTCCCCCCGGTCCCCGCACCGACCTGCTCATCACCCAGCTGACCCGGCTCACGACCGAGGTCTCGCCCCGGCTGGCCGCCCAGCGCACCCAGCTGCTGCACAACGACTTCAGCCCGGACAACACGCTGATCTCGGCCGACGGCGCCGCGGTCAGCGGGATCATCGACTTCGGCGACGTCACCGTCACCGCCCTGGTCAACGACGTCGCCATCGCGGTCGCCAACCTGATCGCCGACGACGACCCGCTCGGTCCCGGGCTCGACCTGATCGCCGGGTATCACGCCGTCACGCCGCTCACCGCGGCCGAGCTCGGCCTGCTGCCCGACCTGATCCTGGGGCGCGTCGTGGCCCGGATCATCATCAGCGAATGGCGGGCCGGACGGTTCCCGGAGAACCGCGCCTACGTCCTGCGCAACACCCCCCGGGCGTGGGAACAGCTGGACCGGCTGCTTAGCATCGGCGCAGAGGAGACCGCCGCCCGCATCCAGGAGGCCACCCGTGCGTGACACCGCGACCATGGTCAACGGCTTCGACCCCTCATCCGTCGACGCCCTCGACCCCGAGCTGCGCACGATCGTCGAGCGCCGGGCCCGGCTGCTCGGCCCGGCCTACAAGCTCTTCTACCGCAACCCGGTGCGCATCGTCCGGGGCGAGGGCGTGCACCTGTACGACGCGGACGGCCAGGTCTACCTGGACGCCTACAACAACGTGCCGTCGGTCGGGCACTGCCACCCGCGGGTGGTGGAGGCGATCGCCCGGCAGGCGGCCACCCTGAACACCCACACCCGGTACGCCAGCGAGCTCATCCTGGACTACGCCGAGCGGCTGCTCGGCACCTACCCGGCCGGGATCGGGAACGTCATGTTCACCTGCACCGGCAGCGAGGCAGTCGACCTCGCGCTGCGCATCGCGCGCTTCTCCACCGGCGGCGACGGGGTCGTGATCACGGCCAACGCCTACCACGGGGTGACCGCGGCCGCGGCCGAGATATCGCCCAGCCTCGGCCCGGCCGTCCCGCTCGGCCGCGCGGTCTGGACGGTGGCGGCGCCCGGCCCCGGCGACACGCACGAGTCGCTGGCCGGCCGGGTGCGGACGGCCATCGCCGACATGAACCGGCACGGCGTCCGGCTGGCCGCGTTCATCGCCGACACGCTGTTCTCCTCCGACGGGATCCGGCCGGAGCCGGCCGGGTTCCTGCGGCCGGCGGCCGACGCGGTGCGCGCGGCGGGCGGGGTGTTCATCGCCGACGAGGTCCAGCCCGGGTTCGGCCGCACCGGCGAGGCCATGTGGGGCTTCCAGCGGCACGGCGTCGAGCCCGACCTGGCCGTCATGGGCAAGCCCATGGGCAACGGCATGCCGATCGCCGGGGTGGCCGCCCGCCCGGAGATCCTCCAGGAGTTCGGCCACAAGATCAGGTACTTCAACACGTTCGGCGGGAACTCGGTGTGCGTCGCCGCCGCGGCCGCGGTCCTCGACGTCATCGAGACCGAAGGCCTGCGCGAGAACGCCCGGACCGTGGGCGGCTACCTGCGCGACGTCCTGGCCGGGATCGCCAGGGACGAGCCCCGGATCGGCGCCGTCCGCGCGTGCGGCCTCTACGCCGCCGTCGACTTCGTCCACCCCGGGACCGGCCAGCCTGACGGCGACGCCGCCCTGCGCGTCGTCAACGGCCTGCGCGAGCGCCGCGTCCTGATCAGTGCCACCGGCCCGGACGGCAGCAGCCTCAAGATCCGCCCCCCGCTCCCCTTCACCCACCCCAACGTCGACCAGCTCGCCGAAGCCCTCACCGCCACCCTCCCCACCCTCTGAACAGCACCGCGGGCCCCTACCCGGAAGGTAAGGGCCCGCGGTGGGAGAACTACGCCGTCCAGGCGGGGGAGCGGCCGAGGTAGCACAGCAGCGCGGCCGCGTCGTCGGCGCCTGCCCCGGCCTCCAGGGCCGCCGCATAGGCGCCGTACTGCCGCAGCGGCTCGACGATGCCCTTGGCCACCGGGGTCAGCGCCCGGGCCAGCGCGGGGGTGAGCGGCGAGGCCTGCCCGGTCGCCACCGCGATGTCCCAGGCGTGAATCGCCGCGTCCAGCGCCGCCGCGGCGGCCGCGTCGGCGGGCGCCATCGGCCCGGCCGGCAGCGGGGTCGCCACCGGGCCGCCGTCGCCGCTGACCACGGCCCAGGCCGGCGCCGACGCCGCCAGCGCGGCCTCGGCGTAGGCCAGCGGCTCCGCGCCGAGCTGGCCCGAAGGCGCGAACGGGTTCTCGCCGGACGGCTCGGCGCCGGACACGACCGCCGCCCACACCTCCTGGTCGAGCGCCGCGTGCTGCAGCACCTGAGCGGCCGTCCACTCGGAGCACGGCGTCGGGCGCGTCCAGCCGCCGTCCGGCACCCCGGCCACCGTGGCCGCCAGCGCGGCCCGCGCCTCGTCCAGCACGTCCCATCCGGTCCTGGTGATCTCGCTCATCTTCATCATCCTTCCCTGCTCACCGGCGTGAATCCTGGCGAATGGGTTACTGGGGTCCCTGCTGGTCCCGGGCCCGGCGCGGCAGCCCGAACCCGATCGCGAACGACCCGGCCAGCAGGACCGCCGTGGCCAGCGCCGTCCACTGCGCCGCGTGCAGGTAGACCGGCACGTGCTGGCCGCTGCCGCCGCTCCGCGAAGCCAGGGCGAAGAAGATCGCGCCGATCCCGGCGATGCCGAGCGACATGCCGAGCGAGTTGACCGTCTGCAGCACGCCGGAGGCCGAGCCCATCTCCCGCGGCCGGACGCCCGCCATCACGATGTCGAACAGCGGCACGAACACCATGCCCATCCCGATCCCGCCGATCACCATCGGGGCCAGCAGGTCCACGGTGGAGATGGCCGGGCCGGCACCGCGCAGCGCCGCGTAGATCCCGAGCAGCCCGGCCGTCTCGACGATCAGGCCGGCCTGCAGCACCCGGCGGCCCAGCTTGACCATCGTGATGCCGCCGATGGCGGAGCCGGCGAACGCGCCCGCCGCCCACGGCGCGGTGGTGACCGCCGAGTGCCAGGGGGTGAAGCCCAGCCCGTTCTGCAGGAACACATTGAAGATCATCACGATGCCGCCCAGCGACCCGGTGAACACGACGGAGAACACGATGCCCGCGGTGTACGGACGGTGCCGGAAGATGGACGGCTCGACCAGCGGGTCGCGGCCCGCGCGCTGCCGGCGCACCTGGTACCAGCCGAACCCGGCCAGCGCCAGCACGGCCCCCGCCATCATCGCGAACAGCCAGGCCGGCCAGCCCAGCGAGCGCCCCTGCGCCAGCGGGAAGACCAGGCCGAACATCGCCATCGCGGCCAGCGCCGCCCCCGGCAGGTCCAGCCGCGCCCGCCGCGCCGGACCCCCGCCGATGCCGGAGCCGGCCGCCGGGCCGGTGGCAGGCAGGGCCCGGGCGCCGAGCAGCAGCGCGGCCAGCCCGACCGGCACGTTCACCGCGAAGATCGCCCGCCAGCCGCTGCCGAGCACGTTCAGGCTGATTAGGCCGCCTGACGCGATCGGGCCGAGCATCGCCGACAGGCCCATTACCGGCCCGTAGACGCCGAACGCCTTGCCCATCTCGTGGGCCTCGAACATGTCCCTGATCAGGCCGAAGACCTGCGGCAGCATGACCGCCCCGAGCAGCCCCTGGACAGCCCGGGCGCCGATGAGCTCGGCCGCGTTCTGCGCCGCGGCGCACGCCGCCGAGGCCAGCACGAACCCGGCCATCCCGGTCAGCAGCATCCGCCGCCGCCCGAAGATGTCACCCAGCCGGCCGCCGGTCAGCAGCCCGACCGCCATCGCCAGGGCGTAGGCAGCGGTGACCCACTCGATGACCGCGTACGAGCCGCCCAGCTCGCGCCGGATCGTCGGCGCGGCGACCTGCGCGATGGTCGAGTCCAGCAGGTCCATGACCGCCGCCGTGACCACCGCGCCGAACGCCACCCACCGCAGCTTCCGCCCCGCGCCTCCCGTGGCCCTTGCCTCCGCGTCCGCCGCCTCGTGGTCCGCGTGCGTGGTTTCCAGTGCTGATGACATCGGATGCCTCCCGTTGTCTTCCATTCGCTTTGTTCCGCCACCCGCTCCGGCGATCTATCGGAACAAAACCTTCTGTTCCAACTCTAACAGAACGGAATGGTTTGTTCCAGCACTTGCTACACTCTTCTTCATGACCGAGACGAATGCCCGGCCCGGCCGCCGCGGGGATGGCCAGCGGGGTCCGATGAGCGGCCGTCAGGCCGAAGCCGCCCGCAACGACCAGCGGATCCTGGACTCGGCCCGGGCGGTGTTCGTGGCCGACCCCGGCGCGCCGATCACCGCGGTGGCCAAGCACGCCGGCGTGGGCATCAGCGCGCTGTACACCCGCTACGCGAGCAAGGAGGAGCTTCTCCGCACGCTCTGCACCGACGGCCTGCTGGTCTTCGTGGCCGAGACCGAGGCCGCCCTGGCCCGGCTGCGGGCGGGCGAGGACCGCTGGCAGGTCTTCGCCGGCTACATGCGGAACCTGACCGACGCCGACACCAGCTCGCTGACCCGCGCCTTCGCCGGCAAGTTCGCCCCCACGCCGGAGATGTTCGCCCTGGCCACCCGGTCCAGTGAGCTCAGCGAGGAGCTGTTCGCCCTGGTCCGCGACGTGCTGCGGCCGGACCTGGCGCTGCACGACCTGTCGCTGTCGTTCGAGCTGGTCGCCGCGATCAAGGTCGCCGACCCGGTCCGGACCGCCGAACTGCGGCGGCGCTACCTGGCGCTCATCCTCGACGGGATGCGCGCCGGCGACCGCGGCGAGCTGCCCGGCTCACCCCCCGGCTGGCAGGAGATCAGCGAACGCTGGAACGCCGGCGAGCCCCGGACCCCCGGCTAGCCCCGGACCTCTCGCTAGCTCTGTGCTTCCCGGGCCCGCTTGCGCCGCTTGCCCTCGTGCATGGCCACCACCCGGGCCACCGGGATCGCCCGGCCCTCCTCCACCAGGTCGGCCGACAGCGCCTGCGGCGCGGGCAGCTCGCCCGCCCAGGCCGCGTGCGTGCCCAGCAGGCCGGGCACGCTGTGCACGGTGAAGTCCGCGGGCGTCACCGCGTCGACGTCGGCCCAGCGGACCGGGAACGAGACCTGCACCCCGGGCCGCACCCGCGGGCTGTAGGCCGCCGCCACCGTGGCCCCGTAGGCCCGCGTCGAGTCCAGGAACACCTTGCCCTCGCGGTCATCCTTGATGAAGGCCGTGGTGGCCAGCGCGGGATCGAGCCGCTCGGCCCGGGCCGCGATGGCCCGCGTGACCGCGGCCGCCTGCTCGGCATCGACCGAGGCATCCACCGGCACGAACACGTGCAGGCCCTTGGACCCGCTGGTCTTGACCGCCCCGGCCAGGCCCACCTCGTCCAGCGCCCGCCGGATCAGGTGCGCCGCCCCCACCGCCTGGCCGAACGGCCCGCCGGGCGGCGGGTCGATGTCCAGCACCAGATACGACGGCCGGTCCAGCTGCCCGGCCAGGCTCAGCGTCGCGTGGTACTCCACCGCCCGCTGGTTGGCCAGCCACAGCAGCGTCCGCCAGTCGTCGCACAGCGGGTACCTGACCTCCCGCCGGGACGACTCCGCCCACATGGTGAACGAGTCGATCCACGGCGGCGCGTAGTCCGGCAGGTTCTTCTGCATGAACGGCTGCTGGCCGGCCCGCACCCGGATCACCGACAGCGGCCGTCCGCGCAGCCCGGGCAGGATCAGCCCGGACACCGCCTCCAGGTAATCCACCAGGTCCCGCTTGGTCGCCCCCGCCCCGTCGAACAGCGGGTCATCGAGATGGGTCAGCTTGATCCCATCCCGTTCCGCATCGCTCATGACTAACGGTCTATCACGGCTACTGTGAGAACCGGCAGGAAGGAGCCGTGACGATGGCGTTCAGCGGGTGGCCGGAAGAGGCCCTGGATTTCTACGACGGGCTCGCCGCCGACAACACCAAGACCTACTGGACCAAGCACAAGGCCGTCTACACCGACCAGATCCTGGCGCCGATGACCGAGCTGACCGAGGAACTGGCCGCGGAGTTCGGCGAGCCGAAGATCTTCCGGCCGTACCGGGACATCAGGTTCAGCAAGGACAAGACCCCGTACAAGACGCACATCGGGGCGGTCGTCGGCGAGACCGGCTACGTCCAGCTGTCCGCCGAAGGGCTGGGCGCGGGCGCCGGGATGTGGGAGATGGACCCGGAGCAGCTAGCCCGCTACCGCGCGGCGGTCGCCAGCGACCGGCTCGGCCCCGAGCTCGAGCGGATCGCCGCCGGGCTGGAGCAGGCGGGCATCACCGTGCACGGGCACGGCGTGCTCAAGTCCGCGCCGCGCGGCTACCCGGCCGACCACCCGCGCATCGCGCTGCTCCGCTACAAGGGGATAACCGCCTGGCAGCAGTGGCCCGCCGGCCCTTGGCTGGAAAGTGCCCAGGCCAGGGACCGCGTGTGTTCTTTCCTCCGAACGACCCGGCCCCTTTGCTCCTGGCTCGCCGACCACGTCCGGCGCTGACGGCGCCACCGCAGCGGCTTGCCGGAGTAACGACTGGTCTCCGGGGGTGCTAGGCCGGCGCGGACGGAACAGGCTGCCCGGTTCTTCCTCGCCCGGCTGCCCGTGCCCGTTCGACTGGCCTTGCCCGTTCGAGTAACCCTGGCCGTTCGGGTAGCCGTTCCCGTTCGCGGACCCCTGGCCCCGCCAGGCCTGCTGGCCGGCCGGCTCCGGCCGGCCCTGGCCGGCGCGCCCCTGCGACTCCTGCCGCGCCGCCTGACTCTGGCCGATCCGCTGCATCAGCGCGTTCTCCTCGATGATCTCGGCCGCCGTCGGCGACAGCGCGATCACCGCCGAGAAGATGAACCCGAGGCTGCCCAGGCCGATGATCAGCGGCAGCAGGAAACCCGACGCACTGGCGGTAGCCGCGGTGCTCACCACCAGGCCCGGGGCGGCCTGCGCGTGTACCGCGGCCATGCCCGTGTAGTGCATGCCGTTGACCGCCACGCCCGCGATCAGGGACGCGATGAATGTGGACCAGACGCTGTCGAGCCGCAGCGCCATCCACAGCGCCGCGGTCCCGGCGATCACCGCGATGATCACCGAGGCGGCGACGAGGCCCGGGTTGTAGCTCAGCGAGGCCTGTACCCGCACCGCACCCATGCCGAGGTAGTGCATGCTGGCCACGCCGAGCCCGATGATCGTGCCGCCGAGCAGCAGCGGCCTGTTTCCCGCGCGGCTGAACCCGACGATGAAGATCCCGATCCCCACCACCAGCACCGCGATCACCATGGACAAGATGGTGAAGGGCACGTTGTAGCGGATGGGCTTGCCCGGGATGGCGAACCCGAGCATGGCGATGAAGTGCATCACCCAGATCCCGGTGGTGCCGATGGACAGGGCCGCCAGGGTCAGCCAGCGGGCCCGGGCCGCGCCCTGATAGGCCCGCGCCCGGGTCGTGCACCGGAGCCCGAGGAAACAGCCCACGCACGACACCAGGTAAGAGAGGGCCGGGTTCAGGGCACCATTAGAGAAGTTACTGACGTGAATCATGCGAGGCCGCCCCCCTGGGCCGAATGGGACCATATGTCCCATTTGAACCACTATTACGGATGTATGGTATCGCCGCTGGTAGTCCGCGTGTGGGCTTTTTCGTCGCGTCGTGACCAGCGAAAACCTTGGGCGGGTTCCGGCGGGTCACGGCCGGGCTAAAGCGGCCCCGGCGGCTTGGATCACGCTCTGGCCCGGGCGTACCCTGGCTGAGCGACTCGCCGAGGAAGGACATCCCGTGACCGACCCTGACGACTCCCTCCGGGTCTCCGATGCCGAGCGGGAGCAGACCCTGCACGTCCTCGGCGACCACGCCGCCGTCGGCCGGCTGACCCTGGACGAGCTCGAGGAGCGGTCCAGCCGGGCGCTGGCCGCCAAGACCCGCGGCGAGCTGGCCACCCTGACCGGTGACCTCCCGGTGGAGCGGGACCAGGCCCGGCCCGCGCCCGCGCTGGCCAAGAAGCCGGTGCGCTGGATGGTCGCGATCATGTCCGGCTCGCAGCGGCGCGGCCGGTTCCGCGCGGTCGGCCGCATCAACGCCATCGCGATCATGGGCGGCGACGAGATCGACCTGCGCGAAGCCGAGATCGAGGGCGGCGAGCTGACCCTCAACCTGGTCGCGGTCATGGGCGGCGCGACCATCTACGTCCCGGACTCGGTCGAGCTGGACGTCGGCGGCTTCTCCCTGATGGGCGGGAACACCGAATTCGGCTCCGACCGGCCGCCCCGCCCGGGCGCGCCGGTGATCAGGCTCCTCACCTGGAACCTGATGGGCGGCGCCACCATCTACCGGGTCCCGCCGCAGGCCCGCGGCCTGGGCCTGAAGGAAGCCCGCCGCCTGTCCAAGGCAGCCGGCCAGGGCGAGCTCCCCGCCCCCGGTTAGCGTGCTTCCGCCCGGCCACGTGCCGCTGCAACCTGGCTGCAAGGCCCGGCAGGCACGATGACCGGGAGCACAGGGAGGCAACGATGGCGAACACGCCGGTGATCGAGAAGTTCCTGCAGGCGATCGAGACCGCGGCCATTCCCGGCTGCGACGCATGGAGCGCGGACGCGACGCTCGACGCGACGGTGCCCGGCTGGCGGCTGCACGCCGCCGGGCCCGACGCGATCCGGACCGAGTACGCCCGGTGGTTCGCCGACCCCGGCCACTTCGACGAACTGCGCCGCTATGCCGTCCAGGACGAGACCGCCGGGGGCGGGTCGGCCGAAATAGTCGAGTACACGCTCAGCTGGACGGAAAACGGCGTGCCGCACGCGGGACACCACCTGCACCTGCTGACGGTGCGCGACGACCGTATCGTGGCTGACATGGTCTTCTGCGGCGGCCGCTGGCCGGCCGCGCTGCTCGCCGAGATGGAGGCGGCCGGTGCCTGACCCGCGTCGGTATCGCGACGTGGCGGAGCTACTCGCGGGCGCGACCGGGCGGGCGGAGCTGGCCGGGGCTCCCGGCAAATCCGGGGCCACCCTGGAACGGGTGGCGATCGACGGCCAGGATTACGTGCTCAAGCACCTCGACCTGGCTAGCGACTGGACCATGCGGGTCTCGGGCTGCCTGCGCGGCGCGCCGCTGGTGCTCTGGGAACGCGGCATCCTGGCCCGCCTGCCCGGCTGCCTCAACCAGCCGATCGTCGGCGCAGCCCCGGAACCGGGCGGCTGCGCGCTGCTGATGCGCGACGTCACCAAATGGCTGGCGCCCGCCACCGACGAGCCCATCCCGCCGGATCAGCACGCGCGCTTCCTGCGGCACATGGCCGCCCTGCACGCGGAGTTCTGGGACTGCGGAAGCGAGTTCGACGTCGTCCCCGCCATGCACCGCTACCTGGAGCTGTCGCCGTGGATGGCCGAAGCGGAGGCCGCCGCGGGGTCGCCGCACCTGGTCCCGAAGCTGGTCGCGCAGGGCTGGCCGCTGCTGGCCGAAGTCGCCCCGGCCGCCGCCGCCGTGGTCACCCCGCTAGCGCACGACCCGGGTCCGCTGGTGGCGGCGCTGGCCGCGACGCCGCAGGCGTTCGTGCACAGCAACTGGAAGCTCGATAACCTCGGCACCGACGACGAGGACCGCACGGTGCTGCTCGACTGGGAGCAGCCCGGCCGCGGCGCGCCGCTCAGCGACCTGGCCTGGTACCTGGCCATCAACTGCCGCCGGCTGCCGCAGTCCAAGGAAGACTCGATCGCCACCTACCGGGAAGCGCTCGAGGCTCGCGGCGTCGACACCGCCCCCTGGTGGGACCGCCAGCTGGCGCTGTGCCTGCTCGGCGCCCTGGTCCAGTTCGGCTGGGAAAAGGCCCTAGGCGGCTACGACGAGGAACTCGCATGGTGGGAAACCAAAGCCCTAGCCGCCGCCCCCCTGCTGACCTGATCCACGCCTACGACGCGGCGGCGGACGGCTGGGACGCAGGCCCCGGGCCGATGTACGAGCCGCTGGCCCGAGCGCTGGTCGCGGCCGCCCCGGTATCATTGGCCGGATCCGTGGTGCTCGACCTCGGCGCGGGCACTGGCGTGGCCGGACGAGCGGCGCTGGCCGCAGGGGCCCACCACATGGTCGGCGCCGACCTGTCCGAGGCCATGCTGCGCCGCCATGCCCTCAAGGACGGTGCCTCGAAGGGCGGCGCCGTAAGCTGCCCGGTCGCCGCCGACGCGGTCGCGCTGCCGTTCCGCGACGATTGCTTCGACCTGGTGCTGGCCGCGTTCTGCCTCAACCACCTGAGCCGCCTCGCGGACGGACTGGCCGAGCTGCGGCGAGTCGGCGCGGCCATCGCCGCGAGCACGTTCGCACCGGGCTGGACGCACCCGGCTAAGGAGGCGGTCGACGAAGCCGCCCGCTCGTTCGGCTACCGCCCGCCGTCCTGGTACACGGCCCTCGCCCCGGGCGAGCGGGCCGCCGACCCGGACCTGCTCGCCGCGCACGCGTCCGCCGCCGGGTTCACCCGCGTCCAGGTCGCCGCCGTGGCCGTCCCGACCCCGATCGCGACCCCCGCCCAGCTGACCGCCTGGCGTCTGGGCATGGCCCACTACGCCCCGTTCCTGCACACGCTGGACGCGCCGTCCCAGGTCGCAGTGCGGCACGCGGCCGAACAGGCCGTAACCGCGTCCGGAGCCACCGGCCCGCTAACCGTCGAGATGACAGTGCTCACTGCCCGGCGCCCTGCGTACCACAATTGACCCGCCCACGACTGAGCCCAATCCGCGGCGTGGCTGACTACCAGCTGGCCAGGATCACCTGCGTGAACTTGTCCCACCAGGGCACGCGCTCACGGTGGCCATACTGCCTCAGGTGATCCTCGAGCAGGCCGGGATCGTCGGTGGCCATCCCGCACTCGCATGCACGTAGCACCGCGATCCCTCCTCCTGCCGACTCATCTCTGATCAAATGGGCTGCCCCTGTGACACCCTGCCAGGCCGTAGCCGGCGTCGCCCGCGACGTGGCGGCGGAGGCCGCGACGTCGGCCAGGCGTCACGGGGAGTCCACCCGGGAGCCTCCGCGATGCCACTAAACGGGGTGGCGTCCCTGCCCGGTGACCACTCACCGGGGCTACTCCTGGTGAGGAGCGTCCTCGCGGAACGGGAGGGTGCAGTCTCGGCGCTGTGGATGAGCCCCGCGAGGGCCGCTCCCTCTGCCGCGCTGAACATCCGGGCCCGGCACGGGCCAGGATGACACCACGTGCGGGCAGCCTTGCGCCGCTAGCCGGCTGCTTGCTCGGCAGCCCCGGCCGTTAGCTCGGCCCTGGCGGCGGCTGTATCGGCCTCGCGCTGGCGCCTGCGATCATCCTGCTCGGCTAGTACCGCGTCAAGCCTCGACCGCAACAGGGCCTTGACCTCCGTGGAAAACGGCCTGCGCAGGGCGGCTTCCAGCCGGCTGCGCTCCCTCGCCAGTTCGCTGGTGGTCAGCTGGCCTATTTTGTGCTTCGGCTTCGCCGGGACCGCCTCCAGCGGCTCGGGGGCTTGCGATGGGGCTGCGGCGGTAGTGGCAGGCATCAGCTGGCGGTCCTTTGCAAGACGGGTGAGCGTGATTCGTTCGTATTGAAAGCGGTACCGCCAGTGAAGCCCAGCTCGCCGTGCTGGCGCTAGGTTGTTGCAGAATGTTGCAGATGTTGGGTGATCGCGTTGCTGATCAATTCCCGGGCGCGGGAGCCGTAGACGGCGGACTGGCGGAGCTGATCGAATACCGTGGCGTACAGGGTGATCTCGTCCGGGCGGGTGATCTCCAGTCTGGCTGAGATCGTCTCGATGGTGACCCGCGCGTCGTCCCAGATCCAGAAGGGCACCTGAGCGACTGTGTATCGCTCCGCCATCGCCGGGATGATCCCGACGCTGACGTTGGGCAGCTGCATTACCTCCTGCAAGTGCTCCAGTTGCGCTTTCATCACCTGCGGCGTGCCGAGGCGGGTCCGGAGCACCTGTTCGGCCAGTACGACGATGAACCGGCGGCGGCCATCGTGCAGTATCTTCTGCCGGGCGAGCCTGGCCGCCGTGGCGGCCTCGGCGTCATTGGGCAGCCCGAGGAACCGTACCCAGTAGTTCATGATCTCCATCGAGTACTCGGCGGTGTGGAACAGGCCAGGCAGTGCTGTGTGCTCATAGATCCGGAACAGCTGGGTCCGCTCGTACCGCGATGCCGAGGACTCCTGGAGCTGGCGCATCCCCGCCCTGGCCTGGTGACGCCATTCGCGGTACATCGATTCGACCGTGCGGGCCATCGCGATCAGCTCGGGTACCTGGCCGCTGGCGCCGCAGGCCGTGCACCACGCGCGGATCTCCGCGTCAGTGACGCTCTGCCGCCCGTTCTCGACGCGGCTGATCTTCGTGTGATGCAGCCCGGCAAGCCGGGCGAGTGCCCGACCGGTGAGGCTCGCTTCCTGGCGCAGCTCGCGGAGGCGAGCGCCGAACGCCTCTTTCGCCTGCTGAACGTCTTCGCCGGGCACAGCGCCGTTGTATCAGCTCAGGGCGGGTATGTACGCGTGGTGCGGGATGGACAGCGCCCACGCAGCCTCGAATGACGCCCGGCAGCGAGCAATCAGAGCGGGATCGGTCCTGGCGGGCCGGTCAACGACCAGGCCGTTTCCGGTGAACACCATGAACACCAGCAACTCGTCATCGAACAGCCAGAAGTCGTTGCCGGGAAACATCAGCTCCGATGCACGGTCTCGGGGCACCCACCGGATGTCCTCTCCCGCATCAGCCATCGGCGCGGTAACGCTATGCGCCCAGCGCTGGTAGTCGCTCAGCGGTTCGGACACGACCCTGGCACGCCGGAAAACCTTCCCGGCCGCGGTGGCATCACGGATGAGCGTGCACCACGGCCGGAGCCAGCCGAGGTCATCAGGTTCACCTGCGGCCCACTTCGCCAGATGCGGGATCTCGGCGTCGGTGCCGTAGGAATCCCGCATCTCCAGATGCAGAGCCTCGCGTTTGACCTGCGGGAACAGGGCGGCGAACTCCGTGTACGGGAGCCCCACTAACCCTCCCGGAAGAAGGGAACGAGCCGGTCGGGGATTTCCACGACCGTCTCCCCTTCAGGGATGTTCATCTCGGTGAGCGCGGCGGGATCGGTCACGGCCCACCCCTGGACAAGCCAGCTGTCCCGGTCGGTCTTGTACAGGGTCGGGGACTGGTCCGGGACACTATCGGGATCCTTGGCGACGAACCTGATGCGCATGATCTCCTCCTCACAGTGTTGCAGAACGTTGCACTCCAGGAAGCATCCACCGGAATAGGGAAGCCGTCAAGACGCAGCGGATCGTCCAGTGCCTCGAAGCTGACTAACGACCCCGCAGCGACCCCGCTGGCCAAACTCCAGGCCAACGCCATGAGCGGGGCGCAGGATCTCGTCGTCGAATGGCGTCATCTGCGCCGGCGGCGTCGATCGGCTTGACGGGCGCGGTCCTGGTCGCCGCGACCGCGTACGGAAGCGGCACGGTCATCGTGCTTACCGCAGTCACGATGCTCGTCATCGCGAACGTTTACCGCAGGCTGAACTTGTCGAATGCGAACACCGGG